>CAKPBB010000034.1 GCA_934140005.1 uncultured Clostridia bacterium | reverse complement strand
TAAGTATATAACTTAAAGATAAATCCATAAAAAATTAGGAGGAAAGTCACAAATGAACCAAAGAAAAATTTATATGAAAAATGGTGGTATTACTTTAATTGCACTGGTAATAACAATTATTGTTCTACTAATATTAGCTGGGATTTCAATCAATCTTGTGTTGGGAGAAAATGGAGTTTTAGCAAAGGCAAAATATGCATCATTTGTTACTGAAATGACATCAGTTGAGGAAAAATTAAAACTTTGGAAAACAGGAGAAACAATTGATGTCGATTATACAAAAGTTTCTAAAAAAATTCCAACAAATGGTTTATATAGTGTAAACGATTTGGAAAAAACAACAAGATTAGCAGGTGAAGTTGGATATTATAGAGTTTGGAATATAAGTGAAGCTAAACCAAATCTTGATATTTATAGTAATGATTCAACTTTTAATGATGCATTTGAGAGTGAATTAATTTATTATCCAGCAGGTGTACAAGATTTATATTACTTAGATAATGATGAATTAGGAATTACAGGAAGTAAAAAATATTTGATAGATGCATCAAATGGAATGGTGTATTCAACAGTAGGAACAAACATAAATGGCATTCAATGCTATAGCTTAAACATGGCTAAAATGGCAATGGGAGGATATAATGAAATGCCAGCATTTGCAGAAGCAGAAGTAAGTGTAAGTGCCGGAAATTTGGCTGGGAATGTATCTAATAAATATTTAGTTGATGAAAATGGAAATTATATATTGGACGAAAACGGAAACAAAATAGAAAACCCAGATTATAATCAATATGGTTTTGAGATATTTACTAATAGTAGAACAGAAAATTTATATAAATTATATAATGATGGTACTTTATATGCGAAAGGTATAAAAGGCACGCAATTGAATACAAGCTTATCTGAAATGAATGAAATAGATCCATCTAAGTTTACTGAATTTACAATTCCAAGTGAGGTTTCAAATTATAAGAAAATTATAACAGGTCATTCAACTGTATATTTTATTGATAGTCAAGATTATTTATGGGCTTTAGGAAATAATGATGGAAATAAACTAGGGTTAACAAAAGAACAAAAAATTGAGTTTACTGAAAGAGAAATTGTAAAATTAAACATAAATAATAAAAAAGTAGATATGTGTTGGGATATGGAATCAGCACTATTTGTAAGAACAACAGATAATGAATTGTATGGAATGGGAAGCCTTGGAGATAGTAAAAATTATATATTTGGTAATAATAGTCAAGAAGAATTAAGTAGCTTTATAAAAATCGATTTTCCAAAAGTTGATAAAATAAGCTATATGGTAAAGTTTGGTGATGGCTCTGGTAATAAAGGTTTAGTCATTGCATGCTCAGATAATACATTTTATGCAACTGGATATTATTCTTCAGAGTTTAGTGGAGCTGGAAACAGTGGAACTTATAAAAAGTTTAATCCAATATTTAATGGATATAATTACAAATGGGATGATAATAATAATAAATATATACAAAATCAATATAATGCTTCTGCTGATATAGACCAAGATATAAAAAAAATAGGAACATTAGATGGAAGTTGTTGCATTATATTAAAAAAAGACAAAACACTTTGGCTAGTAGGACGTAATAATTTATGTCAAGAAGTTTCAAGTACGTCTTCTAAAATACAACAACTACCAACGGACACTATAGGAAGCAATATAAAAGACATTGTTTTTTTATCATATGGTGTAGCAATTATAAGAGAAGATAATACTGTTTGGGGAAGTTGTACGATATATAATTCAATTGGAGCAAGTAGTAATATTGTAAAAGTTACTGAAGAATTACTATTACCACAACCATTGAAAGATGCAGGAATAAAGGAAGCTAAAGCTTTTGGAGATGGTATATATTATTTAGCTAATGATGGCAAAATGTATGGTTCAACGTTAGATGAAGGAAACTACTTAGGGAGAAAAGAGGATCCTACTGGAATTGTAGAAATTACTGAACATCCAGAAATAGAATCTTTGTTTAATGCAAGTAATAATAATTATAATCAATATTCTACAAGAGCAGTATTATTAAGTGGAAAAGATGGGAAAATATATAGTATAGGAAATAAGAATATAGTATATAGAGATAAGATTTTACAAAAGCAATGGAAAAAAGTAACAGAGTTAAATGTTAAAAAAGTAAAAACAGGTGAAAATAATTCTCTTGCAATAATAGATGAAAATAATAATTTGTATGTTTGTGGAGAAGACGCAAGAATATTAGGTTTGAATATAGATACACAACAAAAGATAAATAATTTAACAAAAGTTGATGATCCTAAAATTAATGGAAAAGTAAAAGATGTGAATTTTACAGCTAATACAATGAATGTTTTAACAACAGATGGTAATGTTTATGCAACTGGTAGATTTAGTAGTGATGGTAATAGTCAAAATTGGCCAAATGGTGGATACCCAGGTTGGGCAGAAAAAGTAAATCATTATGATTTAGTAAAAATAAATATAGAAAATGTATCAATGATTAATACAATAGAAAGAGATCAAATAGCAATTGCAAACAATAAGATATACACCTGGGGCTGCAATTATTATAATGGTTATTATCAATCTAGTTTAACTCCAATAGTTTCAAAATTTAATGATATTGTTGATGCAACAAATGTTAAGCAAATATTTAATTCAAGACCTGCATCAATAATTTTAATGAATGATGGAAGTGTATATATTGATGGTGGATATTATGGAGTAACACAAAGTTATTCTGGAATAGGAAGAGGAAATGCAAAATTAGAAAATGTTAGTGGATTTTTTGATAATAAAAAAATAATGAAGTTTGCGAATAGTTTACAAGAAGCTTTGTTTCTAACAGAAGATGGAGAAGTGTATGGCTATGGTCAGAAAAATATATTAGGTATTAATAATATTTCATCAACGATAACGGATCAAATACAAAAGCTATCAATAGGAAGCTCAGGAGAAAAAATATCACAAATAGCAGTTGGTAATGGCTATGCAATTGCTATAACAGAAGATGGTAAAGTTTATGGAACTGGATCAAATAAATATGGAATATTAGGTAGATGGATAGGAGTTGATAGAAAAACTCCAAATAGTAGATACAAAACAGCTTTTGAGTGGGTAGAATGTCCAGAATTGGAAATATAAAATAGGAATTGAAAAGATTATTTTTAAATGGAAACTATAATATAAGAAATATGTCAGTATTATCAAACGTAAAAGTTATAGAGAAATTAGGTTGTTAAAATAATATAAAAGTAAAGAATTTCAGTACAATTAAAAGCTGAAATTCTTTATTTTTATGAGAAATTATATGTTTTGAAATGCGAAAAATGTCGAACGAATCTTTATGAAAATGAAGTGATTTTTATTGACAATAATTAAAAATCGTATTACTATGTAAACACTTTAGAACGAGTTTGAGATTCAAAATTATTTATGTTCAAAAGAAATTTTAAATCAAATTATTATTTCAAAAATATTATTGATATCAAAATGAATTTAAGTCATATTCTTTTAATTCAATTGTTCAATAAATAATCAAAAATTTATAGATGTATTAATAAAAGTATCAAAAATTATAAAATAAAATATAGTAAAGAAAGCACTAAAATATGAAATTTTAAATATTTGTAAATAGTAAAGAAGGGAGGTAAAGTCTTTATAGAATATAAAGTTAATTCATAAAATAAGAAATATATTGAGAAATAATTTGAAATAAATATAATTTTGTATTCTTTTAATTTGCTTTAAAGAATAAATAAAAGAAGGGAAACAAGAATATATGTATTTTAACGAAAATAAAGAAGAAAAAATAAAAAAATTAAAAGAATGGGGAATGTATACACCAACCAATGATGTAATATTCAAATATTTATTTGGAAGAGAGCAAAATAAGAAATTGCTAGAAGGGTTAATAAAAGCATTTTTAGGAATAGAAGTAGAAATAAGAGAAGTACAAGAAGAAAGTACAATGCCAAGTAGTTACATAGGAGGAAAAGAATTTAGACTAGATATATTAGCAAAAACAAAAGAAGGTATGATGATAGATATAGAAGTACAAAATAAGGATTATAAAGAAATGCCAAAGAGAATGGTTTTGTATCCATCAAGAATAGAAAGTAATGAACTAAAAAAAGGAGAAGAATATGGAGAAGTAAAAAGAGTAATATCAATGTGGATATTTAAAGAATATTT
>CAKPBB010000033.1 GCA_934140005.1 uncultured Clostridia bacterium | reverse complement strand
ATAGCACAATTTATGTCACCACATGCAAATAAAAGAGTAGATGAATTTGGTGGAGATTTTGAAGGAAGAATGAAATTCCCAAGAGAAATCTTTAGAAATATAAGATCAAAAGTTGGTTATGACTATCCAATGACATTTAGATTTGGATATGATGAAAAAGTTACAGGTGGTCGTACACTTGAAGAATCTGTTATGGTTGCGAGAATGGCTGAAGAAGAAACAGTTAATGCATTACATGTTTCAATAATGACTTATGAATCAATGCAATATATGTCTGCATCACAAGCAATGCCAAATGGATTTAATCAATTCCCAACAAAAGTAATAAAAGAAGCAGTTCATATTCCAGTTATTTCAGTTGGACGTTATACACCATGGATGGCTGAAAGTGCATTGTTAAATGGTTGTGCTGATTTCATTTCATTTGGTAGAGCATCACTTGCTGAACCAAATCTTCCAAACTTAGTAAAAGAGGGAAGAACAAATGAAATTTGTCCATGTATTTCTTGCACACAATCTTGTATAAATTATATATTTGTTGGAAATAAGTGCTCTTGCTTAGTAAATCCAATTACAGGTCATGAAACAGAATATGATTTATCAGAAGTTGCTTATAAGAAGAATGTAGCAATAGTTGGTGCTGGACCAGCAGGTTTATATGCAGCAATGATTGCAGCAAAACGTGGTCATAGAGTAACTGTATACGAAAAGACAAATCATATTGGTGGACAATTTAGATTAGGAGCTATTCCACCTGCAAAACAAGAAATTACAACAGCAATTAAATATTATCATACAATGGGAATGAAATATGGTGTAAATTATAGAATGAATTATATGCCAAACGCTGATGAATTAAAAGGATATGAAGTCGTTATTCTAGCAACAGGAAGTATACCTTCAAAACCAGGTATTCCAGGAATTGATAATGGTCATGTAATAGATGCACTAGATGTGTTATCAGGTGATAAAGTTCCAGGAACTAATGTACTAGTTTTAGGTGGTGGTATGACTGGTGTTGAAACTGCAGAATTTATGGCAGAACATAATAGAGCAGTAACAGTATTAGAAATGAGACCAGATATTGCACTTGATGAAGGTATGATACCAAGAGCATTCTTAATGCCAAGACTTGCAGAAAAAGGTGTTAAGAAAATTGTTAATGCCAAAGTTGAAACAATTCAAGAAGATGGAGTAACTTATACTTCAAATGGAAAAGAAGAAACTTTACATGGATTTGATTCAATTGTATTAGCATTAGGTGTAAAATCATATAATCCATTAGAAGAGCAATTAAAAGGACAAGTTAAAGAACTATATGTAATAGGAGATGCTAAAAAAGTAGGACCAGCTAATAAAGCTACAGAATCTGCTTTAGCTGTTGCTGCAAGAATTTAGTGGAGAGAGAAAATGAAGTTTTTATATGGAACAGGTAATCTTGCAAAATTAGAACAAATGAAAGAGATTATCAAATTAAACAATTTTGATGTAGATATTATTTCTTTAAAAGATATAAATTTTAATGAAGAAATAATAGAAGATGGAAAAACTTTTGAAGAAAATTCTGAAATAAAAGCAAATGCAATAAAGAAATTTTGTGATAAAAATAATATACACGATAGAATCATTTTAACAGATGATTCAGGACTTTGTGTAGATAAATTAAATGGAGAACCTGGAGTATATACAGCTAGATATGCTGGTGAACACCCAACTCAAATAGAAAATATCACAAAATTATTGAACAATATGAAACCATATCAAAGTATGGAAGATAGAACATGTAAATTTGTAACAGTATTAACAGCAATACTTCCAAGTGGTAAAAAGATAGTTGCTAGAGGAGAATGTAAAGGAAAAATAGCTTTAAATCATGGAAGGCTAGGTGGACTTACATTTAGCCCTGTATTTATTCCAGATGGCTTTGACAAACCAATGGGAGATATGAATGAAGAAGAATTTAGTAGAGTTCATAATCATAGAGAATTAGCAATGAAGCAAATGCTTGAAAAATTAAAGAATATATAGAATATATTAAATCGATTTAATTGCATCTCGAATGTTGGAAAAACTAACATTTTGAGGTGCAATTTTTTTACATTTTGCTAAAAATTTGTAGTAATTTTATAGTTATTATGATATCATATAATATGAGAGGTAAGAAATGAGTACAATAAATTTAGATATTATAAAACAATTAGTAAATAGCAGAAAAATCAGATGGACAAATCATGTCTTAATAAGATTACTTCAAAGAAATATAAATCAAGAAGATGTAGAAAATGCTATTTTGACAGGAGAAATCATAGAAGAATATGAAAATGATTATCCATATCCAAGTTGTTTAGTGTATGGAATCAATTTAAATAATAGAGTTTTACATGTTGTGTGCGGAATTGGAAATGATGAATTGTGGATCATAACAGCATATTATCCAGATATTTCTAATTGGAATGCAGATTTAAAGACAAGAAAGGAGAATTTCTAAAATGAATTGTTTTATGTGTAAAGGTGAATTGGAAGAAAAAAATACTACTTTTATGGTAGAACTTGATAATTGTATAATTATTATAAAAAATGTACCATCAAAAGTTTGTAAACAATGTGGAGAAATTTCATATAGTGATGATGTTGCAAAGCAATTACAAAAACTAGTAAATTCAGTTAGAAATGCAATAACAGAAATTACAGTAATAAACTATACAGAGAAAGTTGCTTAGAATATATTAAATTGATTTAATTGCACTTTGAATGTTGGAAAAACTAACATTTTGAGGTGCAATTTTTTCATACTTTGCTAAAAAAGTCGAAAAATGAAATACAAAAAAAGAACAAATGTATTGACAAAAAGATGTTTTTGTATATAATAATTACAGCAAACATATTTTTGTGTTTTGAAAAGTATGAAATCTAATTTATAAGGTTGGTGGCTAGTATGATAACAAGTTTACATATAAAAAATATAGGTATTATAGATGAAATAAATATTAACTTAAATGAAGGTTTTAATGTGTTAACAGGTGAGACTGGTGCAGGTAAAACTTTAATTATAGATAGTTTGCAAATTATTGCTGGTGGTAGATTTTCAAAGGAAATGATTAGAAGAGGAGAAAGTTGTTCTTATGTTGAAATGAGTTTATTTTTACCTGGGCAAGGTTTTGAAGAGGATACTGTAATTGTTTCTAGAGAAATGAATATAAAAGGAAAAAATTTATGCAAAATAAATGGGAGACTTGTAACAGTTAGCGAATTAAAAGATTTTATGAAAAATATAATAGATATACATGGACAAAATGATAGCCAATCAATTTTAGATAATAGTACACATATTGAACTTATAGATGGATTTGCAAATAAAGAAATAAAAGATGTAAAAAATCAATATACAGAATTGTTTAAACAATATCAAGAAATAAAGAAAGCTTTAAATGAAAACTATGGAGATGATAGAGAGAAACAAAGAAAATTAGATTTACTAAAATACGAAGTAGAAGAGATAAGAAATGCTGATTTGAAAATTGGAGAAGAAGAGGAAATCGAAGAAAAAAGAAAACTAATTAGTTCATCTGAAAAAATAGCAAATAATTTACAAGAAGCAGAAATGCAAATTACAGAAAATGTAATTGAAAATTTGAATATGGCAATAAGAGCAATGGAAAAAATTGAAAGCTACAAAGAAGAATATGGTACATTAGTTGGTGAATTGAAAAATTCTTACTATGAGCTACAAGAGGCTGCCAGAGATATATCAAATAATAGAGAAGATGTGTATTTTGATGAAGAAGAACAAAAAGAAATTGAAGAAAGATGGGATTTAATACATTCTTTAAAGAGAAAATATGGAAATACAATAGAGGAAATTTTAAATTATGAAAAAGAGAAATCAATAGAAATAGAGCAGATAGAAAATTTAGATGAATATATATTAGAACTTAAAAATAAGCAAAGTAAAATAGAAAAAGATATGAAAAAAATAGCTTTAGAATTACATAAAATTCGTGAAAAATATGCTAAAGCTTTATCAGAACAAATCAATAAAGAATTACAAGATTTAGAAATGAAAAATGCAAAATTTAGTGTTGAATTTGAGGATTTTGAAGTTTCTGTTTTTAATAAAGATGGATTAGATAAACTGGAATTTATGATTAAAACAAATGTTGGAGAAGAGGCAAAACCACTTACTAAAATTGCCTCTGGTGGCGAAATGTCAAGAATAATGCTTGCTATTAAAAATGTTTTAGCAGATGTAGACAAAGTACCTGTTTTGATTTTTGATGAGATAGATACAGGAATTAGTGGTGTTGCCGCTAATAGTACAGGAGAAAAAATGAAGTCAATTTCTAAAAAGCATCAAGTAATTTGTGTAACTCATCAAGCAAGTATAGCTGCTAAAGGTGACTATAATTATTACATTTCAAAAGAAGTTGTAAATGAAAAAACAGCTACAAAAATTAAATTATTATCAGAAGAAGAAGTAATAAAAGAAATTGCAAGGATAGCTAGTGGAACTATTAGTGAAGCTTCTATAAATCATGCAAAAGAACTAAGAGGAAGAAAATTAAAATTAGTTGTATAATAGTAAAATCAAGGAAATATAAATATTTTATTAAAAGAAAAAAGTAAAAAAGTTTAAAAAAATACTTTTAAGTAATAATTCAAGAGTAAAAAAAGTGAAAAAAATGCTGAAACCTTGTAGTGACAATGAATGTATCTTTTAAAATGTTGAAAATTTAAATTTTTTAATTTGAAAAATAAAAATAAACTGTGTATACTAAAAGCGATTTAAAAAGTATGGCCATATCAATACAATAAAATTAAATAAATATAAAACAAAAAGGAAATGGAATGGGAAAACACAATTCAAAATTTGAAAAATTTAAAGAGTTAAAGTTTTTAAATCCAAGTAAATTGTATATATTTGAAAATGGAGTTTTCTATATATCATATAATGAAGATGCAGACAAAATGAAAGAGGTATTTGGTTTTGTAGTTAAACAAATGGGAAATGTATATAGAAAATGTGAATTTCCTGTACAATATTTTGAAAGATATGAAAAAGCTTTACAACTAAAAAGAATTGATTATGAAGTAGTAGCTGTAACTAAGAAAAAGAAGAAGGTAACAGTCGATGAACTAGATACTCAACATAGTGAATGTAGTAACTTGATGCATCTAGAAATTCTTCAGATAATTCAAAAAGCAGATTTATCAAAAATAACACCAATTCAAGCCATGAATATTTTATTAGAAATGCAAAATAGAGTAAAAAATTCCAAACTCTAGAGCTGTAATTAAAAGCTATTGGTAAAAAAGATAACAAAAAGTAAAAAATATGAAATAAAAAACCTTAAGTGTAGAAATTATAAATACTTTAATTTCTGTACTTGACGAATACTTGAAAAAGTCTAAAACGTTTATATTTCAACATTTATACATTTTTTGTCGAATGAAAA
>CAKPBB010000032.1 GCA_934140005.1 uncultured Clostridia bacterium | reverse complement strand
CAATTGAATTAAAAGAATATGACTTAAATTCATTTTGATATCAATAATATTTTTGAAATAATAATTTGATTTAAAATCTCATTTGAACATAAATAATTTTGAATCTCAAACTCGTTCTAAAGTGTTTACATAGTAATACAATTTCTGCTCATTGTCAATAAAAATCATTCTATTTTTCAAAAGATTCGTTCGACAAAATTTGCAAAAAAGCTTCTTGAATTTTCATTCAAGAAGCTTTTAATTTTTACCATCCTGATTTTCCAGTCCAATTTGTAATCTTAGATAACTGGCTCCAATCTGTTATACCAGTATTTCCACTTAAATATAGTTGTCTTAAAGATCCATTTTTATTCATATTTGCAAGAATTTCTAAATTTTTAATTTTTATTTTATTATTATTTTCATCAAAAAATGTCGTATCATCAAATATACAATTATTGTTTAAATTTAATGTAACAAGATTGTTCAAACTTTCTAACTTATGTACATCTTTTATTTGATTATTATTCAAACTTAATGATTTTAGATTATAAAGTTTATCAAGTCCGTTTAAATCTATGATTGAATCATAACTTAAATTTAAGTTTTCTATAGTAGTTAAATTTTTTATAGCTCCTATTGTTCCATCTACAGAATTCATATAAGGACATGAAATAATAGAAATTTTCGGCCAATTTAAATTAAAACATTTGTAATCACATTTAAACATAATATTACTACTTACACCGGCATAAAATTCTGTAACATTTATTCCATCTAAAAACTTTAGAGTGTTTTCTTCAAAACTCGTCCAAGATATTGAGACTACTATATCTGCTTTTGTATTTAATTGACTATAACTGTAGCCATTATTAACTTTATAACAATCTGCTAAAGTTATTTTCTTCAAGTTTTCACAATTTTTTAAATTTACACAATAGCCATTAGACACACTAATTTCTTCCAAAGAGCTTGGCATTATAAACGAATATTCATAACCTCCAAGGCTTCTATAAGTAAAATATTTCAAATTGCTTAAATTCGATAAATCAATATCCTCTGATAATGAATATCCATTAAAGCACATCACTAAACGTTCCAAATCTGTACATTTTTTCAAAGTTTTCAAAGTTTCTATATTATTAGTATAAAAAGCTCCTTCATAATACATCCAATTAAATATTGAACCATAATTATCTGTATCATTACATCTAGCAATAGTTGGTTGAATCTTTGAGCAATCTGCATACCCATTTATCATTAATCTAATAATAAACTTACAATTATTTAATAATTCTAATCCATTATCCTCACCAGTTATACTTTTAGTTCCAGTTGTAACATTTGTATTTCTTAAATTAATTCTTTTTATAGATGTTGTTTTCTTAACGAAAGAAATATCATCTATCTTCACATTATATAGTGATAAATTTTTTATTGAAGTCATTGTTGATAACACTTCATTTATTATATTATTCAATTCATTACCAGTAATTTCAATACCACTTTCATTTATAATCTTCAAATTATATAAACTTAAATCTTGAATATATGTATTATTTTTCAAAGTTAAAAATTCGCTTTTAGACAATTTTTGATTTGATAAATCTAGTTTTAAAGTATTTTTGTCTAACAATACTAAAGAATATTTCGGATTTAAGTTTAGTTTACCAGTACAACTATTTAATAAAGGTTTTATCTTTACTAATGAATCTGTATCTAAATTTTCACATGTACTCATTAATAAATATCTTAAATTCGTATCATTTATTAGGTAATGAACAAATTTCAAGTCATTATTATAAGTCAAGCCAAGAAAATATAACATTTTTTTGTCTGTTAAAGGTCTTAACGCATTATCATTATTTATTCCATCATCATATCCATCATTATCATTATCTCCCAGAATTTCTTCATTTGCCCCTAATAAATTATTTTGAGCATATAAATAATATAACTCATTCATATCTTCTATTCCACTTAGTGTTGTTAATCTATTCATTTCTACTCTTAATAATCTTACATTCTTAAAATTCTTAATTGCATCTAAAGATGTGATTGCATTATTTTGTAAACTCAAATATTTTACAGCTTCTACTGTTGTTTTACTCAAATTTAATAATGGTGATATATCTGTTAATTCATTATTTCTAACATTATAATTACAATTTTCTCCTAACTCTTCTCCGCCTGTCTTAGCAGCACAAATTCTATCTTGCGTTCCAGAAAAAGCCAGATATTTTAAATTAGGAAAATCATATTTTGAAATCCCATTATTTTTATCGCATATTTTTTTCAATTCGTCATTAGTTGGATTATAAAAGTATAAATATACTAATTTGTCAGCATTTTGTCCTAATGCAGAATAATTTCCTATTTTACAATTTTTAAAATATATATAATTCATTTTAATAGCATTTTCTATACCATCTAAAGATTCTATATCCATATTTTCTAAAATAACTTCTTCTAAAGATGGTAATGCATACATATCTTTCATACTAGTTATTCCATTTTCTTTATTTATTGTTAGCTTTTTTACTATTTTTGTATCCTCTAAAGTTACATTTTTTTCATCACTACCAGTAATTAATTTTGCCATATTACTACCTGCTTCAAAAATTTCTTTAGTTGAATCAGCAACATCTAACTCTGCTATACTAATTCCCTCTATTGTGTTTTTTCCATTTGGACAATAGTATACTTTTAAATTACTAGTTACACCATAAACATCTTTCATATTAGCATAGTCTGCATATGTTAGATTCTCTTTTCCATTAGCTGTACCTCCAGACACTGATTGCTTTATATCATCTGGAAGTCCAGATACATTTATAAAATAATGTGAATTTCCATCACTATCTACCACATATCCTAATGGTGCACCTTGATAAAACCAGTTTGAACTTTGTCGATAATTTTTTAAAGCTATTGCTTTATTTTCAGCATCTGCAAATTCATCATAATTTTCAACATAATATTGTTGTAAATATTCTTCTAGTGTAGCTCTACTTTGAGCATATGTTGCGTCTTTTGCTTTTGAAATTATTCCATTTTCTCCAATTGTTGCGTTTAAGCTAACTCCAGCTAATATCAACATAACAATTATTGTAATTACTAAAGCAATTAGGGTTATACCATTTTCACGTATTAAAACATATGAGCTATTTAATTGCCTTTTATTTTTTAAGTTACTACATTTTCTTTTGTTCATTAATGATTCTCCTCCTTAGATTTTATAAGTAGAGAAAAAGCTTTTTAATTTTAATCAATAAAAAAGCTTTTCTCTTCAATCCATAAAACAAAAATACATATCCTAATGATATCTTTGTTCCTCAAAAGAAAACCATTTTAAGTTTTATCTTAAAGCAACACAAATAGCACTATTTCCATAGTGCTACACTAATCATGAAATTGCTTAAAATACACTACATTCATTAGACTTCCTCAATTTATTTGTTTTTTATGGATTTCTTTAAGTTTAGTACTTATAGAAATCCATAAAAAAGCACCAAGCAGTATAATTTTCTATACTTTTCGGTGCTTTTTTATTTTTATTTTTGAAATTATTTTTAAATTTATTTTTATAATAGTTGACTTCAAAACTAACTAATGATAGAATTTCTTTAAATGTTAAACCCCTTTAAGTACTAAACTTAAAGTGCTTTTTATTCATTTTATATTTCTAACTCTGGACATTCTACCCAATTCAAAGCTGTTTTGTATCTACTGTTTGGAGTTTTCCTATCAACGCCTATCCAACGTCCTAAAATACCATAAGTATTATATCCAGTTCCATAAACACTACAATCTTTTTTCACAACCATACAAGACTGTGGATTTGCTGATATTTGTATAACATTATCTATTCCTAAATAAATACATGTTGTTTGAATTTCTGTACTATTATTTCCTAATCCTAATTTATCTTTTGTTCCCATCCCATATATTTTTCCATCTTCACATAAAAATACAATTCCACTTGCATAAAAAACTGCATCTTTAATCTTTGAAGGTAATCCTAGTTCATTATAAGTATATTTTCTCATATTATATGATATATTCGTATTTGTTCCTTTATATCCATTCACACCAAAAATATATCCGCTTAAGTAAACATTTCCATCATTCAAAACTGTTATACTTCCATCACTAATTAAAGTCATTTTCTTTATTTGTGATAAATCTTCATTAGAAATAGTTTTTACATCTACTGGTGTATTTGAATAATAATTCCATACGCTTTCATATACATGTGCATATCCTAAAGAGCCAAAAGTTTTTATTAATCCATTTTTTATATAAACAATTTCAGTTCTATTTTCTTCTGTTGCTGTTAAAAACTCTATATTACTATCCAATAAAGTCAGAACATTTAACGAAGAATCATTTATTCCATTATAAGATTCATTTACCCACGATGTATCATATTTTCCTCGATTGGCAGTATATAAATTCTTTTTATCTGTTAAAACATGTATGCTGCCTGCTCCATAAACTAATTTTTCTATTTTTTCATTGTTTAAGCAAATAATTTTTCTGAAATTATTTCCTACTTCAATATTTTTACTTACAGAATCTTCTCCAATATCTTTTATGTTGTTTAACGCAATATAAGTATTTCCATTCACATCTGTATATGCTATTTTTTCATTGTTATTTCCTATATAAAAATTTTTAACATTACTAGCAATCTTTTTCCAAGAATTTTGTATAATTTTATTCCCATACATTATTGATTTATCAGCAGTAATATATACTTTTCCATCATCTCCAATCAATGGTAGCGGAGATACATCTTCACAATTTGAAACAATAATTTCATTTGATGTTGAATTTATTTTCTTACTAGTAATACCAATCGCTAAATTATTTTCAGTCGTTCCATCATAAATCAATTTGATTTCTGACATAACATTTGTCACAGAATTGTCTATATAATCTTTTCCTAAACCTAAATATTCTATTTGTCCTGTTCCCCAAACTTTTCCACTTTCCATAATATAAAAATATGTACCCAGTCCAGAACCATGCCCTATAATTTGTATTTCTTTTATTTTATCATTTTGTAACATATTCGTTGGAACAATATCACTTACTTTTACACAAGTCTTATATTTGGTAGTACTTCCTTCTACAAGTAATTTGTCTTTATCTATTCCAAGGCTTACAGAATCAAGTTTACCTAAGAAACTATAATAATAGTATTCTCCACTTTTATCTTTAAACACAACTGGTTGTGCATCTTGATAAAATTGTACACTTTCAATGTTATTTAATTCTTCTACCTTAACTATATTGGTATTTGATGTCATTCTATATACATCACCATTCTCTAATACAAAATAACTTATTCCATGTCTTGTAGATGTAAAATCTTTAATATTACTTGCAAAATAATTAGAATCTAAAAATTTTTCAAAAGTTTTATGGTTTACAGAATTTCTATAGCCTGAACCACATATATATATTTCATTATCTTCATATATTACAAAAAATTGACTAGGCGTAAACCATTTTCCATTTTCTGATATGTATTTAATATTTTTTTGAGGCAACCCTATACATTTATAGAATGTACCCACAGCTGCTTCTGTACTACCTATTCCTAAAACTCCATAATCACCATCAGGTCCTTTATTTGAGCCACAGGCATACACTTCGTTAGAAGTGGAAACTATATACATAGACGATGCATAACAATAAATTTCTTTGAAATCAATTTTTTTACCTGTATTATCTGTTAAATTTAATTTTATTGGTTCTCTTCCTGTATATTCTTTTAATTGTTCTTCAGTCAATCCAAGCTTATTACTACTATTATTTCCCCATGCCCATACATTTTTATCATTATCTATAACTAATATAGTATCCTTACCCATAATTATCTTTTTATAGCTAGGAATACTATTGGGAATATTTAATTCGGTCCATACATATCCACTAATAGACTCTAGTTCATCTTTAGTTGAATCTAAGCCTATGCTTTTTATTCCTTTTCCATATAAATCTCCATTATTGTACAATTTATATATATTATTGCTTCCTTGTGATGTAATAATCTCAAATCCATATGGATTGTAATCTGAATTTTCTATCTTATTGCCATCTCCATCTAATACATAATTTCCATTTTCATCTACTTTATATTTATTTGAAACATTTCCCGCATTTTTACCGCCACTTATTTCTAGCTCTGCAAAACTTGGTATATCTGTATATCCTTCCATTACAGTTTTTGCCATTTCTAAGCTATAACATTGTACTCCTTTTAGATTTATTCCATTTAATGAATAAATTATGCCTGTTGCTGCATCTATTAAATATTTCTTCTTTTTATTTATTCCCAATGTTTCATTATTCAAATAATACAAATCTTGTATGCCAGCAGGATAATAAATAAACTCACTTTCATATTTATTATCAAAAGATTCACTTGTTTCTGTCAAATCTAATATCGGCTTTGAATCTGTTATATTCCATACTCTATAGTATCCAACTTCTCCCATTAACCTTTTAGCTTGTTGTAATTCTTCTGGTGTACACAAGCCATTTGTTGGTGCCTTTTTATCATAATCATCATCATTTAAAGCTCTACTTGTCTGCCATGTTTTCAAAGCTTCTCCTAAATCTGTCATCTCACTTACAAAAGTACTATACTGTGCATTTGAAATAATTCCATTATCTCCTATTGTTGCATTCAAACTCACTCCTGCAAGAATAACCATTATGATAATGGTTATTACAAGTGCTATTAGTGTAATTCCATTTTTATTGCTTACATTACTATATTGCTTTTGATTTAACATTGTTACATATTTTCTTTTGTTCATTAATGATTTTCCTCCTTAGATTTTTACGGATTTATCTTTAATTCCTGTACTTAAAGATAAAAAGAAAAAGACGCAAACAAGCATATTTTGTATACTTTCGCGTCTTTTGTTTAATTGATATTTTAAAATAATAATTAAAATCTAATTTCATTATTGACTTCAAACTCTACAAATGATAGAATTTTATCAAATAACAAATAGACTTTAAGTACAGGACTTAAAGTCTATTTTCTTCTTTAAAAAGAAGCTCTATATTTTTGTGTCATATCCATATTTTCTTTTACTTCTTTTGATGTCATCGAAGTTGTATATAATCTAGTTGTATATACTTTTCCCTTTAAATAATAAAGATTTCCATCACCATTCCAAGGACATACACCTAAAAAGAATGGACAATTATCATTATTCCAAACTGACAATCCATCTTTATAACCTTCTTTTCCAAAATATGTATACCCAAACATTTCACCATTTATATAATATTCTATTTTATCTACATTATTTTTCTTCATATATTCATCATAATTTTCATCTTGCTTTGAGCTATCATATACTCTATATACAAAAGTTAAGTAAAAGTCTTCATTAGCTTTATATCCATAGTTATCACCAGTCATTATGTTACTAGAAACACCTGTCTGCATATTTTTTCCCGTTCCAGTCCATTCGCTATATCTTGCTAGTCTTCCTACTGTTGTCCCTGTAAAACTATCATTTGCTGCACCAAATCTCATTGAATATAGAAATTCAGAGTTCAATGTAGGTATTCTACAAAATAATCCAGCACACTCATAATTTGTATCTCTTCCATTAAAATACTTTAATCTACTTAAATTTGCATACATTTCAAATGTAAATCCATTTGAAAAATCTACTCCACTTCTTTTTAATTCTAAATAGCCACCTTCTCCTGTTG
>CAKPBB010000031.1 GCA_934140005.1 uncultured Clostridia bacterium | reverse complement strand
CGGAGTGAAAAGCCAGCACCTTGAGGTGCTGCAATGTTATATGCCCTTATAGGGCATGTTAAAACCACCCGTTTTACTACAAGTGAAGCTAAAAGATACTATGGTGATTTAAGAACTTTTAGGGCAGATACGGATATCCTTATTAATTTGGGATTTATAAAACAAGTCATTAGTGGAGTGCCTAGAATGGAAGCATCTATTTATGGCTTTTCTGATAGATGGAAAGATTATGGAACAGATAAATTTTATATTCCTGAATCAGATAAAAGATATAAAAGAAAACCTAAAGAAAAACAATTAAATTTAATGAGTTGATAGTAATAATATAAAGGTTGTGTTGTTTCACACATATTAAAGGACAAAAATAAAAAAGAAGCTAAAAGTGAAAGAAAGTCTTAAGAATAGATAATTATAGTAGAATTTGTGGTTGCATGATTTAACGCATATACAAATGAATCTAAGTTTTAATATATGTGATTTTACATATATGATATGTGTAAATTAACATACTATAAAAAACATCCTCCGAGTGGTAACGATTTATAATTTGGATTTTTTCAAGACCCACAGCTCACCTATATTCACACAAAGAAATATTTTATATGAGTTTTTTGGAAAAATTAAAATAATCTTAGAAAGAGAGGAAAAAGAATATGATTAAAACAAATCAAAAAAATAAAATAGAAAAAATATTAAATGAAAGAATAGGAGGAAATAAAATGTATTTTATAAAATTAAATAGAATAAATAACCCAAAATTTGAAGAAAGGCAAATCAGAAGAAACAAGATTCAAAAAATGTGGAAACAACCTAAAGGCAATAAATATATATAGCTATATGAAGGATTATGCAGATATGTAGTTAAACATGGAAACAGAATCAATTATAAAACAGAGAAATTCTTAAATGATTTTTACAAAGATAATAAAGAAACATTACAAGATATGAGAATCTGTGAAATAATAGAATGATTAAAAATGTTTGATTTTATAGAATTAATATTGATGATGACGGTATAAAAATAATAGATTATAAAGCCGTACTTTAAATAAAAGAAATGATAAAGCGAAAACAACAAATCGCTGTTAGATAAACTACTGGCTTTTTAATTTGTTTTTAAATACGGTTTTGAACATAAAAACAACCAAATAAGAGGTTAAAATATAAGACATATTTTATGTCTGGAAGAATAAAAAAGCTTTAAAATCGATTGTAAAATGAATTTTTAAAATTGTCTCGAAAAGCTTGTCTCTTAGAAATAGTAGTGGTATAATTTGTACATAAAAAGGAAAGGTGAAAAATGTTAAATAAGAATTTAAATAGACAAGAAGTTTACAATTTAATTGTAAAAAAGAATAGTGACATAGAAAATAATATAGATGATAAAACAAAAAGAAATACTGGAAGTTATTATACTAATATTGAATTATCAATAGTTATAATGGAAGATCTTTTGAAAAATGTATCTAAAGATTATATTGAGAATCTAGATGAAAAAAAATTTTTAGAACCATGTCTTGGTATAGGCAGTTTTGTGTTTGCATATTTAATGGTTATAGATAAGTTTGGTTTTTCAAAAGAAAAATTAGTAAAAATAATAAACAATATATATGTATGTGAAATAAATAGAAATGCTATAGAAGAATATAAAGAGTTATTTATACAATTTGTATATACTTTTTTCAATATTGAGTTAGATAAAGACTATTTTGAAGGCAGAGTTGCAAATGGTTTTCTGTTTGATTTAAGTAAAAGAGATTACAAATATAAGGACATCAATAGTAGTTTTCCTAACATAATGAAAAATGGAGGATTTGACATTATTACAACTAATCCACCATATAAAAATCTAAAGGCGGAATTAAGTAAGTATACTGATAAAAAAGAATATGAACAAGATAAAGAATTATATTCTCAAATATCAAAAATATCATCAAAGATTTTCAAATATTCTGCTGATGGAATAATTAATCTATATAAATTGTTTGTTGAAGAAATTATATGTAATTTCTCAAATGATGAAGCCAAGATAGGTTTGCTAATACCAAATACAATTTTGTCTGACAAAACTTGTGAAAAAATAAGAACACATATATTACAAAACTATAAAATTGTTTCAATAAATATTATTCAAGAAAATAATGACTTTGTAAATGCACAACAAGCATTATGTACAATGATTATAGACAAAAGTAAAAAAACTGATATTATAAGAATTAATAATGATTTTTGCAATCAAAGAGAGAAATACATTAATGTTAATATAGATCAGATAATGAATAAAACTACAGGGAATGCAATTTTTTCAATTAATGAAAAAGAGTATGAGTTATTGAATAAGCTTCAAAGTTTTCCTAAAATAGGTGATATTAATTATATTATAAATATGAGAGGCGAATTTGATTTAACTATTAATAAAGAATATTTGCAAAATGAAGGAAAGCTTAAATTGCTAAGAGGAAGAAATATAGAATATTACTCATTAAATCAACAAGATAATATGGAATTTGTAAGTGATGAATTCTTAAACAAATGTAGTAAGCGAAAGTATATAGAAAAAGAAAGAATTGCTTGTCAACAAATTTCTAATATTCATAAAGAAAGAAGAATTAATTATGCAATAATACCAAAACAGCATATATTAGGAAATTCATGTAATTTTTTATATGTAAATAAAAATGATGATGATATTGATTTATATTATATGTTAGGATTGCTAAATTCTACTATAATAAATTGGTATTTTAAATTAATTAGTTCAAATAATCATATAAATAATTATGAAATTGATACATTTCCAGTACCAATAAAATATAAAAGAAAAAAAGAAATAAGTGCATTGGTTAAAAAGTATTTAAAAATTGAGAGCTCTGATATCTTAGAGAAAATAGATGATTTAATATATGAATCCTTTGAAATTGAAGAAGAGAATGAAGAGATATCTCAGGATTCAGAAAGTATAATTGAAAAATATTGCAAAGATATGCGTTATATTATTCCAGAGTTTACAATAACAATTGCTAGAGATATTATTTATTCTAAAAATACATTAGACACAATCATAGCAGGATTAAATATTAAACTTTCAAAATTTGAAAAAAAAGTGTGTGAATCTATAACAGAAAAATATAAAAAAATAAATAACAATGAAGTATTAAATCATACTACATTTAAATTAAGTGATTTAGATTTAGAAATGATAAGAAATGTACCGCAAGGTGGAAATTGGCAAAACATTCCGATAGAAACTGCAAGAAAATCAAAGAGATTATCGAGAATAACTGAAACAGGAGGAAGAACAACATTGTATGGCAGAATTGATTATAAAAAACCAAGCTATACAATTACAACATATTTTAATAGACCAGGAAATGGAACTTATGTACATCCAAATATAGATAGAGTAATATCAGTAAGAGAAGCCTCAAGATTTCAAAGTTTTAAAGATGATTATTATTTTTATGGAAACAAAACGGAGTTATTAAAACAAGTTGGAAATGCAGTACCACCGATTTTAGCTAAAGAAATAGGAAATTCAGTTGTAGGAAAATTTGGAAAAATAAAATCAATAGACCTATTCTGCGGTGCAGGAGGTATGACAGCAGGTTTTAAAGATGCAGGCATTGAGTCTGTATTAGGAAACGATTTTAATGAAAGTGCTTGTGTAACATTTAAAGCAAATAATCCAGAAATTGAAGTGATGTGTGACGACATTACTAAGAAAGAAGTTAAACAAAATATAATACAAATTGCTAAAGATAGTAAAGTTGAAATGATATGTGGGGGGCCACCTTGTCAAGGGTTTTCATATGCAGGAAAGAGATTTATTGATGATCCAAGAAATCAGCTGTTTAAAGATTTTATTGAAGTAGTAAAAAATGTAAGGCCTAAAATTGTTATAATGGAAAATGTTGAAGGAATTTTGACTTTTGATAAAGGAAGAGTGTATGAACAAATACATGAACTATACAGGGAAATGGATTATAATATTGAAGGTAGATTATTATTGGCATCTAACTATGGAGTGCCACAAAAAAGGAAAAGGGTAATAATAATATGTGTTAGAAAAGATTTAAATATATTACCAGAAGATATTTTTCCAAAACCAACTACTGAAAGAGAAGAAGAACAAATTACTGCATATGATGCTATTTCTGATTTGGAAATGGTGGAATGTGGAGAAAATGTTAAATATACTAAAAAAAGATGTGGTAGTTATATAGAGATGTTAAAATCAACATATAAATACATTAAAAAAATTGTAAATAATAAAAATGAACAATTATCATTTTTTGATTAAAAATAAGAGAAGAATACTATGAAAGATTCTTCTCTATTAATTTGTTTTGTATAGAAACAACCAAATTTTCTAATTGCTTTTGAACTACTTTATCATTGGTCTTAGCATTAATTAAATTGCATATTCGGTTTAATAGAATTAAGTCTGCTTTATCAAGACTATGTTTTAAACTTCTATTTTCTTTATTATTGTAATCATTAATAGCTTCAAAAGCAATTCTAACATATCTATCAAGTTCATTTTTACTTGCATTTGTTTTATGTCTTAATGTCATTTTTACTATTTCACCATTTGCATTAAAAGAATAGTCATAATCAAAAAATTTAAACTTTGGTTTTAAGAACGTGTTAATTAAAAACCTTTTTCCTTTGATTTTGCATTTCTTGTTTATAGTCCATAATATGAACATATAATTAGACATATTTTGTTTTAATATTTCTCTATAAATAGAAATCTCTTTTTTATGGGTAATATAATTATTTTTTATATAATCCCAAATAATAGATGAAAACCATGAAATAGCAGATACACCTGTTGATCCCTCAATTCTGATTAATGATTCAATATCCTCAAATGATAGTTTATCACGTTTAGATGAATTTTCACCAGAGCTCATTGCTTGAAGATAATGAGGGTCATGAACAAATCCTAATGAAATGGGGCCTATATGATCAGCACTTGTTCCAATGAAAAAATGACTATGCATAAAAAGATTCGCTGCATATATGTTACCATCGCTCCAATATTCATAGGCTCTTCTATCTTTACCGTAAGTTCTCAAATTTTCTTTACTACGACCTCTGTCTTCTGTACTACGACAACATCTATTATAAGTATGAAAACCATCAAATCTATCTGGAAAATTTGACATTGCTCCAGGACCAAGTTTTTTACATATTCCAGTTCGACAACTTATTTCACATTTCTTAATGATTGTATCTAGGGAATCAGATGTATTACTATCTATTGGAAAACTCTTAATTAAAAATTCTTTAATGTGAGTGTCTGTATATTTAAGAGCTTTCAAATCTTTACATACATCATAAAGTGATTGTGCTGTATCAGAACTATAATTAAATTCTTTTTTTATTGATTTAGCAAAATTAGCGTTTATATAGATATAATATAAAGACATAGTATTACCACATATTTGACATACTTTTTCTTTTGTAGGATGTAATTCAAACATTAATTTTGCATATGGACTATTGTCTTTTTCTGAAATATGTAATTCTTTCATTTTAGATTTAGCCCATTCTATTCTTTTTTTACCCATTTCACCTTTAGCAGGTGCAATCCAAGCATAAGAACCATCAGATTTTTTTTGAATTGGTAATCCTATATAATTTTTGTGGTGTATAATGAAGTTCATATATTCAATAAATTTTTCATTCCAAATTTTTTCCATAGCAACCTCCTAAAATATAAATAAATCCTGTATATTGATTTTTAAGGCTAATGCAATTTTTTCTATATTATTAAGAGAAATACTTCTTTTTCCACGCTCAACATCACTTATATAAGTTCTATGTAGATCACAAAGATTAGCTAATTTTTCTTGTGATATTTTTGCGTCTAATCTATATTTTTTTACATTTTTTCCAAACTTTTCACAAATGTTCAAAGTAATCACCCAGTAACTTATTGTATACAAAAAACAAAATAAAATCTACAGACAATAAGTTACATAATAATTATTATTATAAAGATGTTGACAAATATAAAAAAGTATAGTACAATAACTTTGTACGATACAAAGAGGAGGTAGAAATGGAGAAATCAGATTTTGGTAGAAGAATAAAAAAACTAAGAACTGATAGTGGACTTAGTATGCAAGATTTAGCAGACAAAGTTGGTGTTACTAAGAGTAGTATCAATATGTGGGAAAACAGCAATAACGTTCCAAAGGATAATATTTTAATAACCTTATCTAAAATATTTAACGTATCAATTGATTATCTATTAGGAAATGAAAAAATGGAAGAAAAAGTTCCTGAAAACAAGACATTACATTATATACAAAGAAACTTAGAAAAATTAGATGAACAAAAATTAAAACAGGCTGAGAAAATACTGCAAACTGTTTTTGATGACATTTTCGAGGACAGAGAGGATGAAGATGATGATATATAAGCCAAACTTTGAAAGAGCATACATAATGGCTAACAGTATTCTTGTGTCTTCAAATGTTTTAGAAGAGTTTCCAGTTAAAGTAAAAAAAATAGTAGAAGACGATTCAAATATAAAATGTTGTTCATATAAAAAGGCTAGGAAATATGAAGGATTAAACATTGAAAATTTCGGAAGTAAATCAGCTGTACTAATTGAACAAGACGGAAGAAAGATTATTTTTTACAATGAATCAGAATTGAATGAAAGAATTAGATTTTCAATATTACATGAATATGGACATTATAAATTAAGCCATAATTTAGATACAAAGGATGAAGAAGAATATAAGGCTTATGAATTAGAAACTAATTATTTTGCAGCCCAATTACTAATGCCAGAGCAACTAATAAGAGAAATTCAAGGGAGAGGAATAAGAATAACTAAAGAAGTACTTATTGATCTATTTGGAGTATCAAATGAAGCTGCAGAAAAAAGATTAATTACTTTAGGAAAGACTCTAAAATTATCAGATGATGAAAGGTTATTTGATGATATAATAGTTAATAAGTATAAAGATTGGATCAATATAAAAGTACCATCTAGAAATTCTATGGATTTGTTTCTTGATGACTTTGAAAGACAAAGAGAAAGAGAAACATGGTTGTACTAATAATTGAATAAAGACTATTAAAGAAGAAAAATCGCCCAATGCGAAGCACTGAACGAAAAAAAGATTTTGCGAACCTTTTAATTGTTCTAATTATAACATATTTCTTCTTTGAATTACAAGAGGGCAGAAAGGATTTATTATATACTTGTAATTTAGTTTTTATATAAAAAAATTTAAAGAGGAGGTATGCTATATGGCTACAAATAAACAAATAGAAGAAGCATGGAATAATGCACATAAAATGAGAGGGAAAAACCCAGATGTATATAGAAAAGATGATTATGGAAATGTAATGTATAAATCATCTTATGGAAAACAAAGTGATATGGGGTGGGAAGTAGATCATAGACACCCAGTATCAAAAGGTGGAACAGATTCTCCTAGAAATTTACAGGCAGTCCAATGGGAAGAGAATAGAAGTAAAAGCGATAAATATCCATATAAAAACAATACATAATAGGAGGTTAAAGATGTCTTTAATTGATACATACAGAAATAATATAAAAAGGAAAAAAGATGAAGAAATAAGACTAAATAATGAAAAAACGAAATATTTATCAGACAAAGCAAATAAGAGTTCTAAAATTGTATCAGCAAAGCAGGCAATAAATAGAACAAAATCTGACTCAACAATTAAAAGTAAAATTAGAGAAATTGACAGATATGAAAAAGAGATACAAGCGATTGAAAAGAAAATAGCAGAAGTGGATAAAAAAATAGTAAGAAAGCGTAAAGAAATTGTGGATGAGGAAAAAAAGCTACAAAGAGAAGAAATTAATATCAATAGAAGAAATGAATTAGAACAAAGGAAAAATGCTGAAAGGCTAAATTTAAAAATACAAGATATAGGCAGTAAGCAAGATTTTTTACAAAGAGAAGTTAATAAACTTAAAGAAAGTAAGAAAAAAATAGTTATTTTATTTTTGGCTTCTAATCCAAAATGTAAATATATAGATGAAAATGGTGACTTAAAAGAAAAACAAAAATTGGATTTAGATAAAGAAGCAAGAGAAATAAAAGAAGCGATCACTAAATCATTAAATCGTGATTCTATAGATTTTCAAACAAGATGGGCTACTCGAGTACAAGATCTTTTTCAAGCTATTAATGAAACAAACCCAACAATAATACACTTTAGTGGACATGGAACACCTAATGGAGAATTAGTATTTCAAGATAATGCTGATAATCCTAAAAAAGTAAGTAATGAAGCAATTGCAGAAATGATTGCTGCTTCATCAGATGAAATAAGAATGATAGTATTTAATAACTGTTTTTCTTCAGTTCAAGCTGAAATGATTGTAGATAAAGTGGAAGCAACTATTGGAATGAATACAACAATAGGCGATGATTCAGCGATAAAATTTGCAAGTCAATTATATTCTGCTATAGGTTTTGGACAACCATTAGATAAAGCATATGCTCAAGCAAAAGCAATGTTGATGCTAGAAAATACAGATGAACAAAATACACCAGAGTTATTTGTTAAAGAAGGATTTGAAGCAAAAGACATTATTTTTGTAAAGTAATGTATATGTCCATGTGCCAGTGGTATATACAAAAAAGAAAGCCCGGGGAAACTTAATTTCTTAGGGCATTTTTTGTTTAATAAATTGAATTAATGCTTCTTTAATTCCACAGGCTGGACATATATTGGTTTTATTATCTACTCTAAAAATAGCGGAATGCTGACTATATTTTTGCTTACATTTAGGACATATATTAAACTGATCCATAAAATTACCTAAGACAGCCTGATATTAATTCTACAGCATCACAGAAACCATTTCTATAATACTTTTCAAACCAATAGTGCATATACTCCATAATATTATCATCAAGTTTTTCTAACTGAGCTTTTACATATTCAATATTATTACCAGAAACATTATTTAAAATGTCTGTAGAGATTTCTTCAAAATAAATAAAATGCTCTTTATCTTCCTTGCAAGTAAGAGATCCAAGTTCTTCTTCTCTAAAATTCAACCATTCTTTTAAAATGTCATTGCCAACTTTTCTATAACTTCCCATAAGCTACCTCCTTAAAAATTGTTGTTATTAATC
>CAKPBB010000030.1 GCA_934140005.1 uncultured Clostridia bacterium | reverse complement strand
TCATGCTCTAAGAAAGGTATCATTGCTGCACCAACAGAAACTAATTGTTTTGGTGAAACATCTATATAATCAACTTGCTCTCTATCTACTTCTTTGATTTCTGCACGATCTCTTACACGAATTCTCTTATTTAATAAGCAACCATTTTCATCAACTGGTTCAGATGCTTGAGCTATAATATAATGATCTTCTTCATCAGCAGTCATATATCTAACTTCATCTGTTACTTTTGAATTTGCAGCTTTATCAACTCTTCTATATGGTGTTTCAACAAAACCATATTCATTGATAATAGCAAATGTTGAAAGTGCTGATATAAGTCCAATGTTTGGACCTTCTGGTGATTCGATAGGACATAATCTAC
Organism: uncultured Clostridia bacterium; assembly: GCA_934140005.1. Lineage (GTDB taxonomy): Bacteria > Bacillota > Clostridia > TANB77 > CAG-508 > Scatovivens. The sequence continues at coordinate 9,110 of CAKPBB010000030.1, read as the reverse complement.
CATAGTGAGTATAGTGAATATCACGAACCTCGAATCCAGCTCTTTCTCTTGATAAACCACCAGGACCTAATGCTGAAATTCTTCTCTTATGAGTTAATTCAGACAATGGGTTACATTGATCCATGAATTGTGATAATTGTGAACTACCAAAAAATTCACGAATAGATGATGTTATTGGTTTTGTATTAATTAAAGTTTGTGGTGTTACAACGTCCAAGTCTTGAATTGTCATTCTCTCACGAACAACTCTTTCAAGTCTTGTTAAACCAATTCTAAATTGATTTTGTAATAATTCACCAACGCAACGAATTCTTCTGTTTCCTAAATGGTCAATATCATCAGTATTTCCTAATCTTGGTTTTGCTGGATCAGAAATATATGTATTGTACTCTAAATTTAATAAGTAGTTAACAGAAGCTAAAATATCTTCGGTTGTAACATGCTTTGGTACTAATTCTTCTAATCTTTCTTCAATAGCTTTTGCTAAATTATCTTCTGAAGTTGTTTCTAGTATATTTTGTAATACTGCATAATTAACATCAACTTTGATTCCAAGGTCTTCAGCTATTTTAGGAGCAACATAAGCTTTAATATCAACAGTTCCATTTCCTATAACTTTTGCTTTTTTACCTTCAATTTTAACATATACTACATTTATACCTGCATCTTGAATTTCTTTAGCAACTTCCTCAGAAATTACATTATCTTTTTCGACAAGTACTTCACCTGTTTCTGGATTAACTATATCATCATAAGCAATATGGCTTGCTATTCTTGATGCAATACTTAATTTCTTATTATATTTATATCTACCAACTTTAGATAAATCATATCTTCTGCTGTCAAAGAATAATCCATCAAATAAATTTCTTGCAGCATCAACTGTTGGAAGTTCTCCAGGTCTTAATTTTTTGTAAATTTCAATTAAAGCTTCGTCAGCTGTTTTAATTGGATCTTTAGCTATTGTAGCTAATATTTTTTCATCTTCTCCGAAAAAATCTATAATTTTTTCATCTGTATCTAATCCAATAGCTCTCAATAATGATGTTACAGGTAATTTTCTTGTTCTATCAATTCTAACCCAAAATACATCATTGCTATCTGTTTCATATTCTAGCCAAGCTCCACGGATAGGCATTACCGTAGCTGTATATAGTTTTTTTCCAGCTTTATCATAACTTGAATCATAGTAGCAACCTGGTGAACGAACTAATTGGCTAACTACAACTCTTTCTGCACCATTAATAACAAATGTACCACTATCTGTCATTACTGGAAAATCGCCTAGATAAATTTCTTGTTCTTTAATTTCTCCTGTTTCACGATTAATTAATCTAACTTTTACATGAAGTCTTGTTGAATATGTTGCGTCTCTTGATTTTGCTTCTTCTAGAGAATATTTTGTTTCTTTTTCCATATAATAGTCAAAGAATTCTAACACAAGATTTCCTGAATAGTCAATTATAGGAGAGATATCTTTTAAAACTTCTCCTAATCCTTCTTTAATGAACCAATCATAAGAATCTTTTTGAACTTTAATAAGATTAGGAATTTCTATAAAATCTCCTATCTTAGAAAAAGTTTTACGTGTACATTTCTCATGTACTACATCTTTTACTTTTACCAAAACAAACCACCCTTTTAAAAAAATTTAGCAGGCTTTAATATATTTCATTTTAGGCAAAGTCCCTCTTGTATAAAAGGTTGTTATTAAAATTTATATCCCTGCCAAAAAATATTTTTTAATAGTTCCTCTTTTAAACAATTCCTCTTTGCTAAAATTTATATAACAATTTTCATAAGTACTCACAGAAACATAATAAAGGTAGTTTCTTCAAAAATCATTATTTGCTTTTTGTCTACCTTTATCTTCCATTTTTCCTTATATTCATATTTATGCTATATTACTATAACATATTTTTAGGTATGTAGTCAAGTAGTTTTACCGATTTTCCTTGCGGAATTTAGGTTTTTAACATTAACGCATACAATTTTTCACCATTTTTTTATAATATTACAATTTGATTAAATTTTATATACCAATTTGAGTTGCATTTTTATTATTTTATGATATTATTATTGTATAATTAGTAAGAAAGGATAGCCTACAATTATTAGGCTTGTTATTATATATAGATGGAAAATAAAATAAACAAAAAGAAAATACTAATATGTATTTCACTTATATTATCAATTATTTTAATAATTGCGATTTCTTTAATTATTAGACATTCTATTATTAGGCAAAAACAATATGGTGAAATTGTTGGAGAAAATAGAATTTTTAAAGATACTTCAAACACTATACAAATAGAAGTTTCTAAAAACTATGAACTAAAACAATATACATCATATTCAAATTATTTATTAGAACTTAGAAATGATAATAATTTAAATGTATTTGTAAAAAAATTAAATTATGATTTAAATGAAAGCTTACAAAATCTAATTAGAGCTGACAGAACTACTTATATAAAAGAATTTTCTAGCATATCTAATCTATCTGATATAAAAGACTTTGAAATAAATAATCATTCTGCTGCAACATATAGTTTTCATTATTTGGATCAAAATCAAAATATTGCTTACTATTTACAAGTTGTATTTATGCAAATTGAAAATAACATATATGTTTTTGATTTTGATTTTCCTCTTACAGATTTATCTACATATAATGGTTTTATAACAGATTTATTAAATAACTTTTCTGAAATATAACAAAAATAGCTATCATCTAAGCTGATAGCTATTTTTGTTGCATTTAATCACTAATATTATTTTTTTCTTCATTTATTTCCTGAATTTTATCTGTAATAATTATTTTTAATAGTGCTATTACAGGAACTCCTAAGAACATTCCTAAAACTCCAAAATAAGCACCTCCAATTGTAACTCCGAATATTACAAGAATTGGACTAAGAGACAATGAATTTCCAAGTATTCTAGGATTAATTATATTTGCATCTATCTGTTGAAGTACGATTGTTACTATTGCTGTCCATAAGGCTTGTGTAAATCCACCTGTAAAAACAGTTATTAAAACAGCAATTCCAACACCAAATATTGCACCAAAATATGGAATTAAATTAAATAATCCAACCATAAATCCTAACACAATTCCATATTTTACCTTCATTATGCACATTGCAATAGAAACTATAACACCAACAATAAACGCATCTAAAACTTGGCTTGAGACATAATTATAAAATATGTTATTTGTTTTTGCATAATATTTTCTTAACTTAGTAAATGATTTTTTACTTAATATTGCATTACATACATTTCTTACAAAATTCTTTATATCTCTTCTCTCAACTAGCATATATATTGAAACTACTATTGTTACAAAAGCATCAAACACCGCATTTGTAGCTCCTAAAATGCCTTTTATATATGAACTAATCATATCTGGACTAATAACTTTTTTTACAATTCCTGCTATATCAATATTTTGTAAACTTTGAGCCAATTCTGTTGAATTTATCTTATTTACTAATGTTCCGTCTGGTGCACTATTAAAAAATTCAATTGCTCTTGAATAGTATGCAGGGATATTATTTGCAAGGTCTGTTATACTTTTTGAAATAGCTGGTACAACAAAGTTAATTACTATAAATATAACTATAAATAATATAGTATATACTGTAAATACACTTAATCCTCGTCTTTTCTTTTTTAAAAATTTTGATTTTGAATTATTAAATGTAGCCTCGATTTTCTTACATGGTATATAAAGTAAATATGCAAGTATCATAGCTAAAATAAATGGCTTCAATAATGAAATAAAACTTTGTACTGCATTTACAATATCAGTAAAATTATCTAATAATTTATATACACTTATTGCCGCAACTGCAAACGAAAACCAAAATAGCCATTTCTGCCAATCTTTTTCATCTTTCATTTATTTTCCTCTTATCTAATTAAAATTTTATATCTAATTCAACAGGGCAATGGTCACTTCCATATATTTCTTGATGAATTTTTGAATCTATAATGTTAGTTTTAGCCTTTTTTGAAACAACAAAATAATCTATTCTCCAGCCTATATTTTTTTCTCTTGCTCTTCCCATATAAGACCACCAAGAATAACAATCCGTTTTTTCTGGATATAAATATCTAAAACTATCAATAAACCCTGACTCCAGTAATTTTGAAAATTTTTCTCTTTCTTCATCTGTAAATCCAGCATTTCCTCGATTTGTTTTAGGATTTTTTAAATCTATTTCTTCATGAGCTACATTTAAATCTCCACATAAAATCACTGGTTTAATATCGTCTAGATTTTTCAGATATGTTCTAAAATTATCTTCCCATTGCATTCTATATTCTAATCTCGTCAATTCTCGTTGGGAATTTGGCGTATAACAGTTTACAAGATAAAATTTATCATATTCTAATGTTATGACTCTTCCTTCATTATCAAATTCTTCTATACCAATTCCATAGCTAACTGAAATTGGTTTAATTTTTGAAAAAACCGCAGTTCCTGAATATCCTTTTCTTACAGCACTATTAAAAAATTTCTCATATCCATCAAATTCGACTGCTAACTGACCTTCTTGCATTTTTGTCTCTTGTATGCAAAAAATATCAGCATCTAATAATTCAAAAATTTCTTTAAAGTTTTTATTATATACAGCCCTTAACCCATTTACATTCCATGAAATAAACTTCAATTTGCTCTTTCCTTTCTAAAAAAATATAAAAACATTATAGCAATTATTTTTATAATAATCAATATTTCAAATAATCTTAATAAAATCTTAAAACTAATACCTTGTAGAATTTTATTATATAATTTGTTTTACATGTTCTAATCTTACTTTTTCTCCAATTATATAAATTTGAATTGCATCAAATCTTATTGGGTAATTTTCAAATTTATTATTTTTTATAAATACATTTGCTACATTTTTTATATGTTTAATTTTATAATAATTTATTGCATCAAAACCCGAGCCATATTTTTTGTCAGTTCTCATCTTTACTTCAATAAAAACAATCTCACTTTTTTCCATGGCAATAAGATCAATTTCTTCAAAACAGTTTTTATAATTTTTCTTTATGATTCGATAATTATTTCTTTCTAAATATTTACAAGCAAGTTTTTCACCATAAATGCCTTTAGTTCTATTTAACTTTTTATGCTTCACTAATCTCTTTTCTTAATCTCTCCTAATTTACAGCATAAAGTATTCACAATTTCTTTACGTTGCGTAAGCTTAATAGTACCACAATGTTTCTTAAATTTTATATCTAAAACATTTTTTATGTATTCTTCATCTTCATTATCGATAGTTATTAAGATTGTCTTACCTTCTATAATATCGACTATATTTAAAAATATATAGTCAACGTTCTTCTCGGTTTTTAATTTCTTTAAAATCTGCATAATAGTATCAAAATGACTATCTATAAATTTATCTGCATCTACTATTTCCATCTGTCCAATTGTAATACTTTTGTCTAAAATCGTAAAACAACTGCCAATTTCCATTTCATTTTCTAAGTTAGCTTCATCTAATTTAGACTTTTTTCTGAAAATTTCTTCTATCTTTTCTTCAGAAATTTCGTTACATTGACTCTTTAACCAATTTGCCATATCGATATCTTTTTGGCTTGTTATACTAACTTTCAAATTTATACTGTTTGAAATAATACCATAAAACAATAAAATAGCTGATTCCCTAGATATTGGTATGTTTTCTTTTTTAAATCTCTCAGCAACTAATGTAGCAGCTGCTCCTAACTTTTCTATTTGTACTTTCGCATTTACACAATCATTCGATTCCATAATCTTAGTATGATGATCAATCACTTCTACAACATCTTCCGGCTTAATGAAATTCAATCTTGCTACATTATTTAAATCAACTAATATTACCTTACTTTCTTTTTTCCACCTTTTGACAGGTTTTAATTTTATATTAAACATATTGCAAACAATATTTACTTCTCTTTTGGGAATTCCTTGAATAAAATATTCACATTCAATATTTTTCTTATGTAATAATTCAGAATAAGCATACATACAAGAAACACCATCCAAGTCTGGATTATTATATGATGTTATAATATTTTTCATATTAATTTCTCCCCTCTCATATAATTTATCATTAATATTTAAACTATATCATATTTCAATACAAATATCTATTATTTTAAATTATTAATATTATATTTCTAAGTTTTTTTATAGCCAATCCCTACTTCATTTTTTATAATCCCCCTACATTCCAATTCCACTAATGTATTTAGTATTTTCTCTCTACTTTTTTTAGTTATCAACATTAATTCTTCTACTGTTTTTCCGTTTTCTAAAATTGATAATATATCATTATTCTTCATTTTGTCATCCGGTGTAACTTTATTGTCTTTTGGTAAAACAATATTTTTAAATTCAGAAAAACTATCTAATAAGTCTTCTACGCACGTCGTGATTTGAGCGCCTTCTTTAATAAATTTATTTGTTCCTTTTCCATTTATTAAATCTAATCTTCCAGGAATAGCAAATACTTTTTTTCCTTGCTTTTTTGCAAAATTTACAGTTATTGAAGTACCACTTCTATATGCAGCTTCTATTACAAGAACCCCTATTGATAAACCACTAATTATTCTATTTCTTTTTGCAAAATTTTTACTATTAAATTCGACATCTGGATCACATTCACTAATAACAAGCCCATTATTTAAAATAATATCATTCATTAATTTTAAATTTTCAGCAGGATATATATGATTAAAACCAGTACCTAAAACTGCTATTGTTGGAGCATTAAATTTTATTGCTTGCATATGTGCAATACTATCAATTCCTAATGCCATACCACTAATTATAGTAATATTGCATCTAGCTAATTTTTCTGCAAAATATTTGCAATTTTCTATACCATAGTCTGATGCTTTTCTACTACCAACTATGGCAATACCCGTAGAATTTAATAACCTTGTATTACCAATTGCATATAGCCTTTTAGGTGGATTTGAAATATTTATAAGGCTTCTAGGATATTCTTTATCACCTATATGTATCGTTTTTAACATTTTATCACCATCGTCTTTACTTAATATTTCTATAATGAACTGCTTCTAAAATATGTTCATATTTTATATCAGTACATTTTTCTAAGTCTGCTATAGTCCTAGCAACTTTAATAATTTTATAATATGTTCTAATAGTTATTAAATTATTAGATAACATTTTATTTAATAGTTCAGTACTTTTGCTATTTATCTTACAATATTTTTCAATCTCATTTTGAGATAATAAACTATTAACATTAAATTTTTCCCCCTTATATCTATTAAATTGTAATTCTCTTGCATCAATTACCCTTTTTCTTATCTCTTTGGAGCTTTCTGCTTTATCACTAGAAAATTCTGAAATACTTATAGAATTAAGTTCTAGATGTATGTCAATTCTATCCAGAAAAGGTTCACTTAACTTTCTTCTATACTTTTCTATTTCCAATCTACTACAAGTACATTTTCTATTTTTGCTACCCAGAAAACCACATTTACATGGATTCATTGCAGCAACAAGCATAAAATCACAAGGATATTTTACAGAATTATTAAATCTACTTATCATAATCTCTTTATCCTCTAATGGCTCTCGTAAGCTTTCCAAAATTCCATCTTTAAATTCTGTTATTTCATCTAAAAATAAAATTCCTTTATTGGCCTTTGTAATTTCACCTGGCTTTGGATATTTACCACCACCAATCAAAGCCATTTGAGTTATAGAATGATGTGGAGATCTAAAAGGTCTTGTAACTTCTAAACTTGCTCCTATATTTGTATAAGTATTTTCTGTTATACTTCTAATTCTAAGAATTTCTAAAATCTCTTCATAACTCAAGCTTGGTAATATGCTAATTATACTTTTAGATAATAATGTTTTGCCACTCCCTGGTATTCCAGACATTATTACATTATGTTGTCCAGCAACTGCAATTTCCAATCCACGTTTTGCATCATTTTGTCCTTTTATATTGGCAAAATCAAATTCAAACTCATCTGCTTCTTTTAAAATGATTTCACTATTATTCGAAATATATTTAGTATCACTCTTATTATTAATAAAATAAACTAATTCTGATATACTTGATACTCCTATAATTTCAATCCCTTTAACTAGACGTGCTTCTTTTGCATTCTCTTTAGGCAAAATAACTTTTTTAAAATTCAATTTCTTAGCCTCAATACAAATTGCCAAAGCACTTTTAACTGGTTTTACTTCCCCATCAAGTGAAAGTTCGCCAATGACTACAAAATTATCTAACTCTCTTTTAACTATAATTCCTATTTCCATTAGTATAGCTGTTGCAATTGGTAAATCTAATAAGCTCCCTTCTTTTCTAATATCTGCTGGAGATAAATTTATAACATATTTTCTACTTTGCAAATTAGCAATAGAATTTTTAATTGCAGTTTTTATTCTTTCTTTTGACTCCTTAACAGTCGTATCAGGTAGTCCAACAATCTCCCAACCGTGGAAAACCATTTGAAACATCAACTTCTACATTTATTATAAATCCATCAAGTCCGTTTAGTGCAATTGTTTTTATAATAGTCAAATAAACATCACATTCCTTTCTAAATATTTACATAATTACTATAATTAAATGATTGTATTTGGCGAATGCCAAGAAATAATTTGAAATAAATTCATAAGCATTTAACAACAATTTTTTTAGGTTGTCAATAGTTTTAAATAAAAAAAAATAAATTTCATAGGACAAAATATGACAAATTTCGTATTAAGTAATTTATTAAAGCATGAAAACTAATACTCAATATTTAATAATAAATTAAATAAAATATGCAAATATCGAAGCTTTTATATAATAGGAAAATATTTTATACTTCCAATTATATAAAAAATTAGAGATTAAAAATACTTTCTTTATATTTCTAATCTCTAATTTCTTTTTCTTTGTATATCATCTATCTATTTTTGTTTTAAAATAAAAAAAAATCTGGCGACCTCCTATTTTCCCAGCAGGGTAACCCGCAAGTATCTTTGGCACTTAGGAGCTTGACTTCTGTGTTCGGCATGGGTACAGGTATTTCCTCCTCGTTATTATCACCAGAAAATTTTC
>CAKPBB010000029.1 GCA_934140005.1 uncultured Clostridia bacterium | reverse complement strand
TAAAATAGAAGGTGATGAATTTACACCACAAGAAATTTCAGCAATGATTTTACAAAAATTAAAAGCTGATGCAGAAAGTTATTTAGGAACAAAAGTATCACAAGCTGTTATTACAGTTCCAGCTTATTTTAATGATAGCCAAAGACAAGCAACAAAAGATGCTGGTAGAATTGCAGGACTTGAAGTTTTAAGAATTATCAATGAACCAACAGCTGCAGCACTTGCTTATGGTATGGATAAAGAAGCACAAGATCAAAAAATTATGATTTACGATTTAGGTGGTGGAACATTTGATGTTTCAATTCTAGATATTGGTGATGGTGTATTTGAAGTTTTATCTACAAGTGGTAATACACACTTAGGTGGAGATGATTTTGATAATGCTATTATAAATTATTTAGTATCTGAATTCAAAAAATCAAATGGAATTGATTTATCAACAGATAAAATGGCAATGCAAAGATTAAAAGAAGCTGCTGAAAAAGCAAAAATCGAATTATCAGGAATGCAACAAACACAAATTAACTTACCATTTATCACAGCTGATAGCACAGGACCAAAACATTTAGATGTTACATTAACAAGAGCTAAATTTGAAGAATTGATTCATGATTTAGTTGAACAAACAGTAGAGCCAGTAAATAAAGCTTTATCAGATGCTGGAATTACAGCTGCAGATTTACACAAAGTTTTATTAGTTGGTGGTTCAACAAGAGTTCCTTGTGTACAAGAAGCTGTTAAGAAAATTACTGGTAAAGAACCAGATAAAGGAATTAACCCAGATGAATGTGTTGCAATTGGTGCATCTATTCAAGGTGGTGTATTATCTGGAGATGTTAAAGACTTAGTATTACTAGATGTAACTCCATTATCATTAGGTATTGAAACTTATGGTGGTGTATTTACAAAATTGATTGAAAGAAATACAACAATTCCTACAAAGAAATCACAAGTATTCTCAACTGCAGCAGATGGTCAAACATCAGTTGAAGTTCATGTATTACAAGGTGAAAGAGAAATGGCTGCTTACAATAAAACATTAGGTAGATTCCAATTAACAGGAATTCCAGCAGCACCAAGAGGAGTTCCTCAAATCGAAGTAACATTTGATATTGATGCAAATGGTATAGTTCACGTTTCAGCAAAAGACCAAGCAACAGGAAATGAACAAAAAGTTACAATTACAGCTAGTACAAACTTATCAGAAGATGATATAAATGCAGCTATTAAAGATGCAGAAGCTCATGCTTCAGAAGATAAAAAGAGAAAAGAAGAAATTGAAGTTAAAAATAATGCAGAAAGCTTAGTATATAACAGTCAAAAAACATTAGATGATTTAGGAGATAAAATTAGTGGAGAAGAAAAAGCAAAAGTAGAAACAGAAATTGAAAATACTAAAAAAGCTCTTGAAACAAATAATGTTGAAACAATTAAAGAGGCAACAGACAAATTAACAAAAGTATTCTATGAAATATCTGAAAAATTATATAGTCAAGCAAATGCTAATGGTGCAAACCCAAATGCAGCAGGAGCTAATGCTGGAACAGAAGGACCAAAGACAGATGCAAATGGAAATGTATATGATGCAGATTACAAAGTAGAAGACGACAACAATGACAATAAATAATATAGGATAATATGAACAAAAAGTGGGTTTATGCAAACTGGGAAATAGTTATATACATAATCCCACATTTTGTTTGTTTATATAAATTAAGTTATATTATAAAGAATTGGAAAATACTATAATATAATGAATTCTATAAGACTGCATAAATTATTATGCAATAAAGGCACTTTTGAAAGGAATGTGAAAGAATAGATGGCAAATAAAAGAGATTATTACGAAGTCTTAGGTGTAGAAAAGAATGCAACTGATGAAGAATTAAAAAAAGCATATAGAAAATTAGCAAAAAAATACCACCCAGATGCTAATCCAGATAATAAAGAAGAAGCAGAAGCTAAGTTTAAAGAGGTAAATGAAGCTTATGAAGTATTATCAGATAGTCAAAAAAGAAAAATGTATGACCAATTTGGATTTGATGGTCCACAAGGATTTGGAAATGGCTCACAAGGTGGAGGATATTATTCTTATGGTTCAGGATTTGATGGATTTGGTGGCTTTTCAGATTTCGGAGACTTTGGAGATTTAGGAGATATCTTTTCTTCATTCTTTGGAGGTTCTTCTAGAGGTAGAACAAGTAGTAATGGACCAAGAAAAGGTGCAGACTTAAAGATTAGCTTAGATATTACTTTTGAAGAGTCTTATTTAGGTGTTGAAAAAGAAATAAGCTTAAATAGAAATGAAACTTGTCCATCATGTTCAGGAACAGGTGCTAAGAAGGGAACAACAGCAGAAAAGTGCTCAACATGTAATGGAACAGGAAAAATAAAACAAGTTGTTACAACACCATTTGGACAAATGGCTACACAAAAAGTATGCCCAAATTGTGCTGGAACAGGAAAAGTAATAAAAGAGCCTTGTGCTGATTGCAGAGGAAAAGGATATGTTAGAAAGTCTGTAAAAATTAAAGTTAAAATTCCAGAAGGAATTGATGAAGGTCAAACAATTGTACTAAAGGGTGAAGGCGAACCAGGTGTAAATGGCGGACCAAAAGGTGATTTATACATAGTTGTTCATGTAAAGAAGCATAGTATCTATTCAAGAAAAGCAGAACATGTTTTGTGCGAAGTTCCAATAACATTTACTGGTGCTGCTTTAGGTACAGAAATAGAAGTTCCTATGGTTGATGGAACAAAGGAAAAGTTTAAGATTCCAGAAGGTACTCAAACTGGCACAAAATTTACTATTAAAAATAGAGGATTTAAAAGTATCAATGGAAATTGGAGAGGTGATTTTGTATTTACTGTTACAGTACAAGTTCCAAAGAGATTAACACATGAACAAAGAGAACTTTTAGTAGAACTTGCTAAAACTATGAATGAACAACCACCAATAAAGAGAAAAGGTATTTTTGGATAAAATAAAGCTCATAAATAAGTTATTTACATTTTAAGTAACTATATTTATGAGCTTTTGTATATTAAAAAATAAATAAATGATATGCTGAAATTTGCATATTAGATATAAAAAACATCAAATAGCTATTCTGTCATCAATTTTTTTATTGCATCATATAAAAATGGTTTATATTCTTGGATAGGTAAAGGTTCTTTATAAAGAATTGAATTAAAGCAGGTTGAACTTACAAGTTCAATTATCATATATAATGTAACATAAGGATCTTTTAATTTTATATTATATTCTTCTAATCCTTTATAGAAAAGTTGAAATACACCATCTTCTTCAACTTCATTTTCTTCATATATTTTGTTTACTGTTTTACTATAAATTCCCCAAGATAAATTTTTAGATATGAACTTTAATAAAGTTTGATTTTTTTCAAGTTCATCTATAACATAATTAACTATGAATATTACTTGGTCGGGTAAATAATCTATAGAATTTTTTCGTAGTTCTGCAAGAGCATCTTTGAATAATTTTCTAGATTTATTAACAATTAGTATATCCCTAATTTCATATTTATCTTTAAAATATAAATAAAAAGTACCCTTTCCAACTTCAGCCTTATCAACGATTTCTTGAATAGATGTATCTTTTATACCTTTTTCAGTAAAAAGCTTAAATGCTGTTGACAATAAACGGTTTTCTTTACTATTTTCATTATTAGCTTCAGTAATATTTTCATTTTTGTCTACATTATTATTTTTCTTATTACTAATATTATTTTCTGATTTGACAATATTTTTTTCTAAAAAACTTTTTTTCATTTAATTAGCACCACCTTTAACTTGTAAATAAGCTATATCTAAGTAAAAAAATTATTATTTGTTACTACAAATAGATTATCTCACAAAAATGACTATTAGTCAATATTTTTCAAAAAACTATTGACTATTGGTCAGTAAGATGGTATAATATAGAAAGTGACTAATAGTCAGTCGGGAAAAAATGGAAAGAAGGAGTGGAAAAATGCAGAAATTCGGTGAATTTATTTGCAAACATAGAAAAGCAATATTAGTTATTGCATTGCTTTTAATTATTCCATCAATATTTGGAATAAAAGCTACAAGAATAAATTATGATATTCTTGTATATTTACCAGATGATGTAGAAACAATTAAAGGCGAAAACATATTATCAGATGAATTTAATATGGGTGGATATTCGATTATAATTCTAGATAATATGCCTACAAAAGATATATTAAAGTTGGAAGAAGAAATTAAAAAATTAGATAATGTAGAATTAGTAGCAAGTTTAGCTGATGTACTTGGAGAAGGAATACCAGTAGAAATGTTACCTGATGAAATACAAAATTCTTTATACAAAGATGGTTCAACACTAATGGCGGTTACTTTCAAAGATTCAATATCATCAGATAAAACACTTGAAACAGTTCAAAAATTAAGAGATATTACTGATGAAAGATGTAAAATAAGTGGTATGTCTGCTATGGTATTAGATACAAAACAAGTATCTGATTCAGAAATTACAGCATATGTACTTATAGCAGTTGGGCTATGTTTAGTAATTTTACAAATCGCATTAGATTCATATTTTGCACCAATATTATTACTACTTAATATAGGAATTGCAATTTTATATAATATGGGTACAAATGTATTTTTAGGAGAAACATCATACATTACAAAAGCAATTAGTAGTGTTCTTCAATTAGGTGTTACAATGGACTTTGCAATTTTCTTATATCATAGTTATATTCAAGAAAAAGAAACTGCAAAAGATATTTATGAAGCAATGGCAACAGCAATTAGTAAAACTTTAGTTTCAGTTGTTGGTAGTTCATTAACAACAATTGCTGGTTTCTTAGCTTTATGTAGTATGAACTTAACTTTAGGTAAAGATATAGGTTTAGTAATGGCAAAAGGTGTTCTATTTGGAGTAATTTGTGTTGTTACAATTTTACCAGCAATGATTTTATGTTGTAATTCTTTAATTGAGAAAACAAAACATAAAGTTATTTTACCTAAATTTACAAAATTAAAAGATTTCATAGTAAAACATTATAAATGGGCTTTAGCAATATTTGTAATTATATTGCCAATAGCTTATTATGGATATACAAATACTGGAATTTATTACAATCTAGATAAATCATTACCAGATACTTTAGGAAGTGTTATAGCAAATTCTGAATTAAAAGAGAAATTTAACATGGTTTCAACAGAAATGATTTTAATAGATAAAGATTTAGATGATGCTAAAGTAAATGAAATGATTGATAGAATAGATAAATTAGATGGTATGGAATGGTCATTAAGTTTATCTAAATTGCAAAAATTAGGAATACCTACAGAGATCTTACCAGATGAATTGATAAATAAAATTGAAAATGACAAATATCAAATAATAATTGTTAATTCAAATTACGAAATGGCAACAGATGAGTTAAATAATCAGGTAAACGAAATAAACAATATCATTAAAGAATACGATAGTGATGCTATTCTAGCTGGTGAAGGTCCTTTAATGAAAGACTTAGTTGAAATAAGTAATCACGACTTTAATAGTGTAAATACAGTTTCAATTGGAATTATTTTCTTAATAATGATATGTGTATTGAAATCAATTTCATTACCAGTAATTTTAATTGTAGTTATTGAATTTGCTATATTTATCAATATGGGAATTCCATACTATACAAATACTGTATTACCATTTATTGCTTCAATAGTAATTGGAACAATTCAATTAGGAGCAACAATAGATTATGCAATATTGATTACTACAAAATATGTCAACAATAGAAAAGAAGGAAAAGATAAGAAAGAAGCAATTAGCCTTTCTCTTGAAACATCAATTGGTTCAATTATAGTTAGTGGATTATGTTTCTTTGGAGCAACAATAGGTGTTGGAGCATATTCAAAGATTGAAATGATTGGTTCTTTGTGTACGTTAATGTCAAGAGGAGCAATAATTAGTATGGCAGTTGTAATATTTATGTTACCAGCTTTCTTAATGATTTTTGATAAAATAATTTGCAAATCAACAGCAGGAATGAGAAAAATAAAAAAATAATTTATGAAAGAAAGGATTTTAAAATGAATAGTTTAGTAAAAAAGACTGTTGCAACAATTATGATAATAGCAATGCTTTGCTATACAATGCCAGTATTTGCTGTTACAAATGATGAAACTATTTATTCAAAGCTAAATAGTAATGGCAAAAAGTATAAATCAATAGTAAGTACTAATAAAGATGGAAATACTGAACAAAGTGAAACAGATAAAGATTTACCAGTAGATTGTGAAGTAGAATACAAATTGAATGGTGAAGAAATTTCAGCACAAGAATTAGCTGGAAAAAGCGGAAATGTAGAAATTACATTAAAATATAAAAATAAATCAGAAAAACAAGTTAATATAAATGGAAAAACAGAAACTATGTATACACCATTTGTTGTAGTTTCTGGAACAATTATTGATAATGAAAATAATAAAAACATTGAAATTACAAATGGAAAAGTAATTGAAAATGGAAATAAAACAATTGTATTTGGTATGGCAATGCCAGGATTACAAGAAAGCTTAAATATATCAAGTGAGTTTGATATAGATATTCCAAGTGAAATTAAAATATCTATGGAAACAACAAATTTTGAAATGAAAAACATAATAACATATTGTACTCCAAAGGTTTTAGATGAGGATATTGATTGGACACAATTTGATGAAATATTTGAACAAGCAAATACTTTACAAGATTCAAGTAATCAAATTGAAGAAGGAACAATTAGCTTAAAAGATGGCGTTGTTGTTTTAAAAGATGGTGTGGAACAATTAAATAGTGGAGCTCAAACTTTAAATACTGGAATTAACACATTAAAATCTGGTGCTAATACATTAAATGATGGAGCTCAAAATTTAAAATCAGGAACAGAAGAATATGTAGATAAATCTGAAGAATTTAATAGTGCTATGAACCAAGTTTCTGGTGGTGTAGATACTTTAAATTCAAAATATGATGAATTAAATTCAGGAATTAGCAGTTTAAATGAAAATAGCAAAAAATTAGATGAAGGCTCAAAAACAATTGCATCTGGTGCAACAGCAATATCAGATGGAATTGAAACAGTTGATTCAAAATTATCAGAAGTAGCAGAAGGAACAACAAATTTAAAAGCTGGTGCTACAGCTATCGAAAATGGTGCTGGAACAATATTAGATTCAATTGCAGTTATGCAAAAAGAAGATAATAGTGCAGAAAAAATAGAAAAACTAAATAATTTAATAAATGCTGATAAAGCGAATATTGAAAAAATAGAAAATATGAACAATGTAATTGATAGTCAATTAGAAAGTTTAACAGAAGAACAAGAAGAATTAAAAGAAGTTTTAACAAATCAAAGAAAATTAAATAGTGCTAATATAGAATATTTAACAATGAATATTAGTGCTTTAAATGAAACAATAGAAACATTAAAAGCAAGTGGAAAAACAGTAACAGATTTAGCAACTGGAATTAAGTCAATTCAGGATGGTGCTAAAGAATTAGGAGCAGGAATTGATACTTTGGGTGAAGGTGCAGTAGCTTTAAAAGCTGGAACAGGGGCTTTAGTTGAAAATTCAAAGAAATTATCAGATGGTGCTTTAACTTTATCAACAGGTTTAAATCAATTATCTGTTGGTACTGAAAATTTAAGCTCTGGCTCATCACAAGTAAAAAGCGGTTTATCAACATTAAATTCTTCTACTAAACAATTAACATCAGCTAACTCACAACTAGTAGAAGCAGCAAAAACAATTTCAACTGGTGCTTCTGCACTTGCAAATGGAAGTACATCATTAACAAGTGGAATAAAAGAACTTGCTGATGGTTCTGAAACATTGAAAAATGGTACAAACACATTATTGGATGGAAGTAATTCTTTATTAGATGGAACAACAACTTTAACAGATGGTGTTCATAAATTCAATGAAGAAGGTATACAAAAAATATGTAAATATGTAAATGTAGATTTAAATAATCTAGTAACTAGAGGAAAGAAATTGGAACAATTATCAAATGAATTTACAACATTTGGTAGTGACGAAAAGAGAGATAGCATTAAATTTATTACAATGTTAGATTCAATAAAAACAAGTTCTAAAGAAGAAACAAATGAAAACATTGTTTTAAATAATGAAGATGAAAATAAATAAATGCTATTATAGCATAAATTTTAAAAGGCTATATTATTAGAAAGATATCTAATAGTATAGCTTTTTTTTTACATAAAAGTGCCACGGGCACAGAGGAAACTTTTATAATAGCTGTATTGAAAAAATAATATATTTTTGATAGAATAACTAAATAATAAAAGTGAAAAAATATTAAATAAGTGTAGAAAAATGTAAATCTATATATTTCTATAGTGAAAAATGTCGATTATTAACATTTCAAAACATAAGTTTTAGATAGGAGACTAAATTGGAATTAAAAGGACAAATAGAAGATTTTATATATCAAAATGATTCTAACAGTTATTGCATAGCTGTTTTTAAAACAGATGAACAAGATGAGATTACTGTTGTAGGCTATTTGCCTTTTATTGCAGTTGGGGATTCATTAAAGTTAGCAGGCAAAATGGTAACTCACCAAGAATATGGTGAACAATTTAAAATTGATAGCTTTGAAAAGCTTATGCCAGAAACGGCTGTTGCATTAGAAAAATATTTAGCAAGTGGAACAATAAAAGGAATTGGACCGGCAACTGCACATAAAATAATAGAAAAATTTGGTGATGAAAGTATCAATATTTTTAAATTTGAGCCATTAAGATTAGCAGAAATAAGAGGTATTTCAAAAGATAAAGCTTATGAAATAGGAGAAGAATTTAACGAAAAGTGGGAACTATGGCAAATTGTTGGATTCTTAGAAAAATTTGGAATTGGTGCTAATAACAGCAAGAAAGTTTTTGATGCTTTAGGAAGAGATGCTGTACAAAAAATAGAAGATGATCCATATATTTTAATAGACATTGTTTATGGAGTTGATTTTAATAAAATAGACAGTATTGCTCTTCAAATAGGTGTTGCAAAAGATAGTGAAAGTAGAATAAAAAGTGGAATAAAGTATGCTTTACTTACAGCTAGTTATAATGGCAACACTTGTGTTCAAAAAGAAAGTTTAATTGTGTTTGTTGAAGGAATATTAGAAGTTGATAGAAAATATATAGAGAATGTACTAATTAACTTAAATATGAAGGAAGAAATAGCTATTGAGAATCGTAATGATGAGGAGTGGGTTTATTTATTTCCATTTTATAGGGCTGAAAATAATATTGCTGAAAGAATTAAGAAATTACAAAATTTTAAAAATGTAAAGTATATTAAAAACTTTAAAGAAGAAATAAGTAAACAGGAATCGAAATTATCAATAAAACTATCAGAAAAGCAGTTTGAGGCAATAGAACAAATAAATGAGAATAATGTTTGTATAATTACTGGTGGACCAGGAACAGGAAAAACAACTATAATTAAATGCATGTTAGAATTATATAAATCTAAAGGAAAAAAAGTAGTACTATGTGCTCCTACTGGAAGAGCAGCAAAAAGAATGACAGAGACAACTGGTGAAGAGGCTAAAACAATTCATAGATTATTAGAAATAGGAAAAGTTGAAGATGACAAATTAGAAAGTATAAATGCAGATATATCACCAATAGATGCAGATGTTTTGGTAATTGATGAAATGTCAATGGTTGACATTTTTTTAATGAATTATATAGTAAAAGCTTTATTTTTAGGTAGTAAATTGATACTAGTTGGTGATTCAAATCAATTGCCATCAGTAGGACCAGGAAGCATTTTAAAAGATTTAATTGAATCAGAGCAAATTCCAACTGTTTCATTAAATAAGATTTTTAGACAAGCAGCTAAAAGTAAAATAATAGTTAATGCACATGATGTTAATAATGGTGTAAATTTCATTGGAAAAAAAGACTATGAAGAAGATTCAGAAGAGGATTTCTTTTATATAAATGAATCAAATCAAGATAAAATGTTGTACCAAGTTATATCATTGAGTAAAGAGAGATTAAAAAAATATGGAAATTATGATTTTTTTACTAACATTCAAGTTTTAACACCAACTAAAAAGGGAAAAATTGGAACAAAAGAATTGAATAAATCTCTGCAAGAAGCATTAAATCCACATAGAGAAGAGTTGATGGAGAAGAATTATGGTGGTGTTATTTTTCGTGAAGGCGATAGAGTAATGCAAATAAAAAATAACTATGATATATATTGGGAAAAAGGTAGGAAAGAAACAGATATAAAATATGAAAATGGTACAGGAATTTTTAATGGAGAACTTGGAAGAATAACTAAAATTGATTTTGAAGAAAAACAGCTAGAAGTATATTTTGATGATAGAAAAACTGCTTGGTATGCTTTTTCAGAGCTAGAACAATTAGAACATGCTTATGCAATAACAATACATAAAGCACAACGGAAGTGAGTTTGATGTTGTAATTTTAGCAATTCCACCTTCTTCAAATATGCTACTTACAAGAAATTTATTATATACTGGTATGACAAGAGCAAAAAAAATGTTGATAGTTATTGGAAACAGTAAACTCATAGATTTTATGGTAAAAAATTCGGAAAATAGAAAGCGTAATACTGGATTAAAAGAAAAATTAAAGTTATAAAATAGTATAGTTAGATATAAAAATGTGGGATTATCAAAGGTAGTAGGAGTAATTTTAGTATGTAGTGGAAGTTCTTGGTAATTTTTTCTAAAACTTATATAAGGAATTTCAGTAAAAATAAATACTGAGCTTCCTTATTTTTTTATAAAATTATGTGTTTGAAATGAAAAAAATGTCGAACGAATCTTTATTAAAATATAGTGATTTTTGTTGACAATGAGTAAAAATCGTATTACTATGTAAACACTTTAGAACGAGTTTGAGATTCAAAATTATTTATGTTCAAATGAAATTTTAA
>CAKPBB010000028.1 GCA_934140005.1 uncultured Clostridia bacterium | reverse complement strand
CTTTTATTTTTAGTCAAAAAAATAAAGATATTTTATATTATCTTGGCTTAATTTGTTGTTTCTTGTCAACAACTGTATTGTATTTTAACACCTTTATTTGCCATTGTCAACACTAAATTACGAATTTTCGCCACTAATCACATATTTTCTACATTTATATTAAAAATCTCCTACATTAAAATATTCTCAATATAGGAGATTACTATATTATCACCATAATAAATATCTATATTTCTAGTTCTGGACATTCTACCCAATTAAAAGCTGTTTTATATCTACTGTTTGGTGTTTTTCTATCTATTCCAATCCAACGACCTAAAATTCCATATTTATTTGAACCTGTTCCATAAACAGAACCATCAGTTGTTACAGCTACAAACCAACCATTTCCACCACAAATTTGTAAAATATTACCTTTACTATAAATTTTTATAGGTTTCACATTTGAACTTGTACCAGTTTTACCAATTCCTAAATCACAATCATTTCCAACACCCCACAAATTTCCATCATCTGTAAGAACAATCCATGAAGCATTTGCACAGCAAACTATATCTATTACATCTTTTCCATCAAAAGTCTCTTCTGGGAATATTGTAAAATTACTATTAGTATTAAAGCCCAATCCATTTTTTGTACTTTCTAAATTACCATATCCAGCTACATATAGCTTTGAATTTTTCGTTATTATAAATTTATTATAATGATGTATATTACTTACAGCTAATATTTGATCAACTTCTAAATCTTTTACAGATATTTCCTTTGGAGAATAATAACTCCCAAAGCCATCATTTCCATCAAAAAATCCCCATGAATATAATTTATTGTCTTTAGTTATTGCCATATTAGTTGATTCTTTTCCATTATAATATTTAACATTAGCTATTACTTTTGTTAAAGTCTTCTTGTCATCTTCACCAGCAACACCTAAACCATTATATATGTACCATGTATTTGATTTTACATATCCACTAACATAAACTGTATTATTATCTGATGAATCCGTTAAAATTCTCAATGAATATGAACCAATTACATAATCAACTACTTTACCATCTATATGTGGATACATATCAGTATCTTTTATATAATCTTTTAATCTAACAAAATTTCTTATCCTTCCTGTTGAATTCATTCCCAAATAAGATGAATCTGCTCCAAGTATCCATAAGTCATTATTATTATCAATATATCCTAAAGCATCTCCTGTTGTTTTAGCATTGAACTTTTTTACATTTGAAGCTATTTTTGTCCAACTTTTTTGTAATACTTTTTCTCCAAATAAAATAACAGAATCTCCTGTACTATATATTTTTCCATCTTTTCCATTTAAAAATACTATACTACTAACATTTCCTGTTTCAGTTGTTCTTATAAAAGAATCCATTAATGGCAAATTCATTACATCTGTTAAACAAACAAAATTATCCATTTCACCTGTTGATATATCCACCCCTGCACCAGCATTCTTTCCAGTAGCCCACAATTTCCCATCATTCATTAAATACATAACATTTTTATATGTAACTATATAATCTTTCACATCATTTGAATTTAACTCTTCTGGCATATAGTCATTAACTAACTTCCAACTTGTATCTACATTCACATTACCAAATATATTAGGTGATGAACCAATTTTATTACACCAAAATTGTACATCTCCATTTATTTCTTTAGTTATCATACAATAATCAGAAACAGTTGATACAAATTTCTTTATATTAGCATTTTGATCATTAATTTTTATTTCACTAATATTTCCATTAGAATCAATTCGATAAAGATTTCCATTATTATCTAGTAAATTAATCTTTGTAGAATTCCAATCACAGCCTCTATATAAATTCACAACATTATAGCTTAATTTTGTACCATATGTTCCATTAAATATTTCAATAAATTTGTTAGATGTTTTTCCTTCCAAATCTGTATTTTTAAAAACATTTTTCAATCCACTATTGCTATATCCTGAAATTCCAACTGTAGAACCAGCAAAATAAATTTTATTTCTAGTATTATTTTTTACTAAAATTAAATTGTATACATCTTTTCCAGCATTAGCCGTTATATTAATAATATTTCTTGGATCTTCATTAAGTTCTACTTTCATAAATTTACTTTGTGTTGATATTTCTATCCCCGTTCCAAGTTGTCCTCCTACATTATAACCACATGCATACAATTCATAATTTTCATTTGTATTTGTAATAACAAATGTTGCTAAACTTGTGTCAAAGACTTTATAAACTTTCTTACCTCCAATATCTAATTTTGTAGGAACTAATCCTGTATATTCCACTCTTTGTTCATCAGTTAAGCCAAGCTTATTATAAGAATTATCTCCCCATGCCCATAAATAATTTTCACTATCTATAATATACATCGTTCTACTTCCTGGGAATAAAGTAACATTTCCATCTTGGGAGCCAGGTATATTATCTGGAATTTTGAATTCTTGCCATACATTAGAATTTATTTCATTCATCGTATCTTCACTTGAATTTAGCAAATACCCCTTCAAACCTTTTGCATATAAATCTCCATTATTATATAACTTATAAATATTATCATTTGAAGAGTCTGCTATTATTTGAAATCCATATGGATTATAATCTGCATTTTCAATTCTATTCCCATTTTCATCTAATATATAATTGCCATTCACGTCTATTTTATATTTATTAGATACATTGCCTGCATTTTTTCCACTACTTATTTCTAGTTCTGCAAAGCTTGGCATATCGGAATATCCATCCATTATAGTCTTTGCCATTTCCAAACTATAGCATTGTATACCTTTCAAATTTATTCCTGTTAATGAATATATCATACCAGTAGCCGCATCTATCAAATATTTTTTCTTTTTATTTATTCCTAACTCTTCATTGTTTAAATAGTATAAGTCTTGCACACCTGCTGGATAATATATAAATTCACTTTCATATTTTCCATTAAACTTTTCATTAGTTTCTGAAAAATCTAATGAAGGCTTACTATTACTTACACTCCATACTCTATAATATCCAATTTCTCCAATTAGTCTAGCATTTTGTAATAGTTCTTCTTGTGAGCATAGGCCATTTGTTGGTGCCTTTTTTTCATAGTCTTCTTCGATTAAAGTTTTACTTGTCTTCCAAATCTTTAAAGCATCTTCTACCTCAGTCATTTCACTTACAAATGTGCTATACTGTGCATTTGATATTATTCCATTTTCTCCAATGGTTGCATTTAAAGTTACACCTGCTAAAATTACCATTATAATAATTGTTATAACAAGAGCTATTAATGTTATACCATCTGCATTTCTTTTTTTCATTTGCATTTCCTCCTATGTATATTTATCTAGAGAAAAGAACTTTCAAAAAAAATTCTTTTCTCTTAATCCATAAAACAAAATGCAAAGAATTGCTACTTTGTTTTCCTTAAAAGAAAACCATTTTAAGAATATTAATTGTAACCACACTCATAATTATTTATAATATTTTTATATACTAAAAATAACACTAATAAAATCTATTAGTGTTTCTAATAATTACTTGGTTATTTTGATTACAAACTTTATCATTAGACTTCCTCGTATATTTTATTTTTATGGATTACTATCTTTAAGTTTCATGCTTAAAGATAATGTAAAAAGCATATACAAGCCTATTTATAGCAATTTAAAAGTTATTATAAAAAGAATATTATTTAAAAAATTTTTTTACTAGTTGACTTCAAATATTAGAAATGATAAAATTACAACAAATAAAGATAATCTTTAAGCATGAAATTTAAAGATAAAAAAAGAACGGGTTTCCCCGTTCTTTTTCCACATATGGTCATAGTTTGTAGTTATTTGCAGATATCTCTAGCAATTTTAAGTGCTAATACATTGGACATCCAATCGAAAATGAATATGGCCACCAATTTGCCATCCTCGTTAAACTGCAGAATTGTGCCGATAAAGCTAATCACTGCACAAATATATATTATTCTGCTCTTATTCTTTTGGTACAGCACAACAAATGCCGCAACAAGAATCATTCCATATGCTAAATAGCCAAAAAGTCTCATTAATACACAAAAGGCGATATTAGCAACAACCACGGCAAAAATAGAAACTATTACTAAAACAATTTTCTGCTTTACAGAACGTTTATTTTGTTCCATATGTTTTCTCCTTTTCTTGTAACTACTAGACCATATGTGACACATTGATTTGCATGAATACAGCAAACCATTAGTGTTTTTTCAATGTACTAACAAATTTATTATAAATCACTTTATGTAAATTGTCAACAATACATTAATATGTATTCTTTATTGCTCTTTCAATTTTTCTTTGAGCTTCTTTTTTTGCCATATCATCTCTTTTATCATATAGCTTTTTACCTTTTCCAATTCCTATTTGCATTTTTACTTTATTGCCACTCCAATAAAGAGATATAGGAACTAGAGAAACACCTTTTTGCTTAATCATACCAGTAAGTTTATCTATTTCTCTACGATTTAATAAAATCTTGCGAGTTCTAAGAGGATCTTTATTAAATATATTACCAAATTCATATGGACTTATATTCATTCCATAAACCCATACTTCTCCATTTTTTATATTAACATATGTATCCTTTATATTAACTTTTCCATTACGAATAGATTTAATTTCTGTTCCAGTTAAAGCTATTCCACCTTCTATTGTTGATTCAATAGAATAATTATGATATGCAGTTGGGTTCTTAGCAATTATTTTTTCCATAAAGATCCTTCCTTAAAATTTATTAAACTTAATTAAGCTTTTCCATTTGAACAAAATACATCATTTATTTTATGTAATACAGTAGCTTTAATTTCATCTCTTGCAGCTCCTAAATATTTTCTAGGATCAAATACAGATGGTTCTTCATTAAATACCCTTCTTACTTGTGCTGTCATTGCTAATCTTAAATCTGTATCAACATTTATTTTTGAAACACCATTTTCTCCAGCTTGTTTTAACATTTCATCTGGGCAACCTTTAGCTCCAGGAATATTTCCACCATTATTATTGCACATTTCAACAAGGCTTGGAATAACTGTTGATGCACCATGTAATACTATTGGTGTATTTGGTAATTTTTCTTTTACTTTTTGTAAAATATCAAAACGAAGTCTTGCTTCTCCTTTAAATTTATAAGCTCCATGGCTTGTACCAATTGCAATTGCTAAAGAATCACAACCTGTTCTTTGAACAAATTCATAAGCTTGGTCTGGATCTGTATAACGAGCATCATCATCAGAAACATTAACGTCATCTTCTACACCTGCTAATTTTCCAAGTTCAGCTTCTACAACAACTCCCTTGCTATGAGCATAATCTACAACTTGCTTTGTTAAATCAACATTTTCTTCAAAATCATATTTTGAACCATCTATCATTACAGATGTAAATCCTGCATCTATACATTTTTTACATGTTTCAAAATCTGGTCCGTGATCTAAGTGTAAAGCAATTGGAATAGTTGTTGTTTCAACAGCAGCTTCTACCATTTTAATTAAATATTCCATTCTTGCATATTTAATAGCACTTGAAGATACTTGTAAAATAACAGGTGATTTAGCTTCTTCAGCAGCATCTGTTATTGCTTGTATAAACTCCATATTATTTATATTGAAAGCACCTATTGCAAAATGCTCTCTCATTGATTTTTCAAACATTTCTTTAGTTGTTACTAATGACATACTAATACCTCCTTAAAATTCATTTTTTATCTATTGCAATTTTATTGCTATTAAACCTTAAAGTCAAGTATTTAAATTCAAAATTTAAATTAATAATTATAAAAAGCAAACCCATATTATTAAGCATACCAACTAATAGTACGAGTTCACTTCAAATAAAATACTATTTCTTAATTATCTGTTTCTTAATTCTTTAACAATTTCTTCAACAGAATCTACTAAATATTTTACATCTTCTAAACTATTTTCTTTTCCAAAAGTTATTCTTAAACTGCTCTTTGCAATTTGTGGTGGTACACCAATTGCCAATAAAACATGTGATGGATTAAGAAGTCCTGCACTACAAGCAGAACCACTAGATGCACAAATTTCTCTTTTATCAAGTTCATATAGTAATTTTGAACCATCAACTCCTTTAAAGCAAATATTAGCATTTCCAGGAAGTCTTTGTTCTCTATCACCATTTATCAATATATTTGGTATCCTTTTTTCAATTTCTGAAAAATAATATTCTCTTAAGCTTAAAAGTTTCTTATTATATCTATCTAGATTTGAATTAGATAATTCAATTGCTCTGCCAATTCCTACTATTCCAGCTACATTTTCTGTTCCTGCTCTTTTCTCTTTTTCCTGATGTCCTCCATCTTGAATTCTTGAAAATTGTACTCCATCTTTTACATATAAAGCACCAACACCTTTTGGTCCATAAAATTTATGAGCAGACATAGAAAGTGCTGATATTCCCATTTCTTTTACATCTATTTTCACATTTCCTACTGCTTGAACAGCATCTGTATGAAAGATAATTCCATATTTTTTTGCAATTTTTCCTATTTCTTTTATTGGTTGAATTGTACCAATTTCATTATTTGCAAACATAATACTAATTAAAATAGTTCTTGGAGTTATTGCCCTTTCAAGCTCATTCAAATCTATTATTCCATTTCTTTTTACATTTAAGTAAGTTACTTTATATCCCATACTTTCCAGTGTTTTACAAGTATTCAATATTGCTGGGTGTTCAATGTTTGTTGTAATTATATGATTTCCTTTTCTAGAATTTGCTCTTGCTATTCCTTTTAATGCTAAATTATCGCTTTCGCTACCACAACTTGTAAAATAAATTTCATTTACATTTGCATTCAATGCTTCTGCAACCTTCATTCTAGCTATATTTATCGTTTCTTTATTTTCTTTTCCTATTCTATATACTGAAGATGGATTTCCAAACTTTTCAGTAAAATATGGTCTCATTGTTCTAAAAACGTCTTCATCTAATGCAGTTGTAGCAGCATGATCAAAATATCTTATCAATTTTATCAACTTCTTTCAAATTAGAGTGTTCCATATATCATATTCACTAAAATTTAAAAATGTGCAAAAAAAGAACTGAATTATATAATATAACTCAGTCCTTTTAGTAATACTATTAAATAAAATTATTTTAATTGTTTCATAACTTCTTCAGCAAAGTTTTCTTCCTTCTTTTCGATTCCTTCACCTGTTTCGAATCTAGCAAATCTTACGATTTCTCCACCTTTGCTTGCTACCATTTCTCCAACTTTAACACTTGGATCTTTAACGAATTCTTGATCTAATAAGCAGATTTCTGAATAGAATTTTCCAATTCTTCCTTTTACCATTTTTTCTGCTATTTCAGCTGGTTTTCCTTCGTTCATAGCTTGAACTTTTAAAATTTCCATTTCTTTATTTACAGCTTCAGCTGGAACTTCTTCTCTATTTAAATATTCTGGTTTTGCAGCTGCTATTTGCATACAAACATCTTTTGCAACTGTGCTATCACCTTTAGCAAGTTCAACTAAAACAGCAATTTTTCCATCTCCATGAATATAGCTTTCAACTAAGCCTGTTGTTTCAAATCTAACAAATCTTCTAATTGACATGTTTTCACCTATTGTAGCAATTTTATCTGTTAATACTTCTTTAACTGTTTTTTCTTCATTTTTATATTTAACAGCTAATAAAGCTTCAACATCAGCTGGATTTGTATTAGAAACTATTTCAGCTATATCTGCAACAAAAGTTCTAAATTCTTCATTTTTTGCTACAAAGTCTGTTTCTGCATTAACTTCAACAATAGCTCCAACTTTTTTATCTTCAGATACATAACTGCATACTAAACCTTCAGCTGCAACTCTTCCTGATTTTTTAGCAGCTTTTGCAATTCCTCTTTCTCTTAATAACTCTGCTGCTTTTTCCATATCTCCATCAGTTTCTGTTAAAACTTTTTTGCAGTCCATCATTCCTGCACCTGTTTTTTCTCTTAATTGTTTTACTAATTCTGCTGTAACCATCATATACCTCCTATATTTTGTAAAATATCAATTTATTTAAAATTAGGGTGGTTACAAATATTTATAACATTGCTCCACCCTATAAAAATTTCTATATATTATTCAGCATCTTTTGAAGCAACTTGTTCCATATCTGTTGCTTCTTCAGCATTTGCTACTTCTTCCATTTCGTCTGTTGAAACTTCAGCATCTTCGCCTTGTCTACCTTCGATAACTGCATTAGCAATTACATCAGCTATTAATTTAACTGCACGAATTGCATCATCATTTCCAGGGATAGCATAATCAACTTCTTCTGGATTGCAGTTTGTATCTACTAATCCTACTACAGGAATTCCTAATTTCTTTGCTTCTAATACAGCAATTCTTTCCTTTTTAGGATCAACAACAAACATAACACCTGGCATTTCTTTCATATCTTTGATTCCACCAAGGTTTTTCTCTAATTTTTCCATTTCTGATTTTAGACCCATAACTTCTTTTTTAGGTAATAAATCAAAAGTTCCGTCTGTTGACATTGTTTCTAATTGATTTAATCTAGCAATTCTTCCTTGAATTGTTTTGAAGTTTGTAAGCATACCACCTAACCATCTTTGGTCAACATAGTACATATTACATTTTTGAGCTGCTTCTTTAATGCATTCTTGTGCTTGTTTTTTTGTTCCTACAAAAAGAACTGTTTTTCCTTCTTCAGCTTGTTCTTTAACGAACTTATAAGCCTCGTCTAATTTTTTTGATGTTTTTTGTAAATCGATAATATGGATACCATTTCTAGCTTGGAATATATATTCAGCCATTTTAGGATCCCATCTTCTTGTTTGATGTCCGAAATGAACACCAGCTTCAAGTAATTGTTTCATTGCAACTACTGCCATTTTAAATTCCTCCTTAATTGTTTTTTACCACCGCAAATTTTTAACATTTAAAAACACTTTTACACGATATAAAAGCACAATTTCAAACTAAATCTACGTGCTAATTTTTTAATACTTAAATAGTATAGCAGACTTTTTCCAGTTTTTCAAGTGTTTTATGAAAATAAATTACATAATTGTCAAATGAATCCTTACACTAACTACTATATCGAAGCTTTTATATAATATATAATAAGTGCAGTGCCCTATTATATAAAAAGCGATGCTACCTGATATAGGTAACACCGCTTTGCACATTTCTGGAAATATGTATAAAACTAGCTTATCCGTTAATCATGATAATCATTTTGCCAACATGGATATATCCATTGATAATGCGCACTCCGCCACTTGGCAACTCCAAGTTTTGTTTGTTGGTATAAATTACATACCCCTTTCGTCTATCACACCACTTAAGCATAACCCCTGGATTAAGCCTTAATAGCTCCAAAACTTTGTTGTTCTCAGCCATAATACTGCTCCTTTGACTGGGAGAGCTTTCGCTCTCAGTTAACAAAAGCCAACTGCTTTATGTAGACTATTATAGCATCTGGTAGTCCAAAAGTCAAACAATCTCAACTATTTTCGTGCTACATTATGTAACATTATTTGACCTTTTTCTACATATTTTTTAAAATTAAATTCTAATACTCTATTCTCCAAAATGAATAACATTTGTAATTGCACTTAATATCTTTGTTGCATTATCTTTTGCAAATACTTTTGTAACCGCTTTTCCTCCTATTGTTAAAGCGGCTATAATAGCACTTAAAATAAATTGTATGTAATTCCCAATTCCAAAAGCACTTGTTAATTTTATAGCAATCATAGTTCCAATCGCACCACTTATTACTCCACAAATATCTCCAACAACATCATTACATATATTTGAAACCTTGGCAGAATTTCTAATCAATTTTATAGCTGTTTTAGCTCCTTTTATTTTTTTAGAAGCTTTTGCATGAAACTCTTCTTCTTTTGCAATTGTAACAGCTACACCAATTAGGTCAAACAAAATTCCTATGAATACTACTAAAATTAAAACTATTATTCCTGGTATAACATCTAAATTAGAAATTGCCGTATTAGAAAAATACGCAAAAAACATTGATAAGAAAAAAGCTATTATTGTAATTGTTAAAGCCCATTTCCATGGATTTTCCACTTTACTTTTCGACTTTGCTTTTTCTTTTGATTTCATTAATTTAAACACTCCTTAATTATATTTATATTTCCAACTACATATACACAAAAAAATATTATCCAAATTAAAAAATTCAAATAATATTTCTACCAATCATTTTTAAATTCATCAGTTGGTAGAGATGCAAGTAAATTTTACGGTTTAAGGTCTAGCAGAATTTCTCTGTTTTTCACTAAACATTACTATTTAGCCGTTTCCATTTAAGAAAAACACCTTGAAAAAAGGAGCTAGATCACCACTGAAGCCGTACCTTAATCCTCACAACCCTTTACCCTTGAATTAGAGCAAACATTCTAGAAAATTTCTTTGAATATGATTAACTTACTCCTAGTCTCTTTTGCAAATCGTGTTTCATAGAAGCTATGTAAAATGTCTAATCCCCAAGAATCACTCAAGACAGATATCACACCTACGCAAATCTTTTTCTAAATTATACATAGAATTTGTACTTAAGGTTTTCGTTACTCAAGTCTCAACGAAAATAGGAATCAATTATATGCCATTATAGTCTATCCTAATTTCTTTACTCCCTAAGTCCACGCAAAACTGGGCGTAATGCGCAAAGCTTAAGAAACTTCGATTTAAGTGATACCTTTCTAGTAGATTTTTAGGCCTACCCTCTTAGTAAGTTCATACACTAGAATAATGCACCAACATTTTAAGTATAACATCTAATATTCTTTTTATCAACTTTTTAATTCACTCAATTTTTTCTTTTTTATTTTGAAAGAAACAATGTTTTTACAATATCCCCTCTGTTCTTTTCAAACCTCTTTTTTTCTTTGATTTTCTTGTTTTTTCTTTTTTATTGACTTATTCCTGCTTTTACAATTATTCTTTTACCATTTCTATTATTGCATGTTACTAATGTTAATTCTTTTTCAAATTTATTACTGTAATTCACACAAGATAAATCATTTGGCATTGTTGCATATATATCATTTACAATATACATATATTCCTCTTCTTCTAAATTTTCAATAATAATTTTACTTCCTACACTCAGTTTCTTTATATTTCCAAAAAATCTATTATCATCATAATTATGACCAACTAAACATATATTACTTTTGCTTTGTAAATCTTTACCAGAAAATTTACAAATTGATATTTTTAGCAAATCTTCATCAAAATTGTTAAATATCATATACTCCAAATTAATTTCTGGTATTTTAATTGTTCCTAAAAAAATACTTTCGCTATTTGATAGTTGGTTTGCTTGATATATTTTTTGAACTTTTGATAAATTAATATATAATTGATTAACTTTTTCTTCTTTTTTCTTAGAAAAAAATCCAGTTATCAAATATATTGTCAATAAAATTACTGAAGTAATTGAAACTATGAATATACTTAAAAATTTAATCTTATTTCTTATTTCTTTTCTATTATCTAATTTTGTCACTAAAATCTGATTCATACTTAAATTATTTGTACTTTTATGTAAATTATGCTATAATGATATTCAATTGTTTAGAAAAATTTTAATAAAGGATATGAATTATGAAAGTTCCAGAATTACTTTCTCCAGTAGGAGATTTAGATTGCTTAAAAGCTGCTGTGCAAAACGGTGCAAATGCTGTATATTTAGGTGCAAGCAATTTTAATGCCAGAGCCAGAGCAACTAATTTTAATAATGAAAATTTAAAAGAAGCAATATTATATGCAAAACTTAGAAATGTTAAAGTCAATTTAACTTTAAATACTCTTTTAAAAGAAAACGAATTAGAAGATGCTGTTAATCTTGCTGTTTTCGCATACAACTGTGGAGTTGATGCTATAATAATTCAAGATTTAGGACTTGCAACAATTCTACACAACAATTATCCGGAAATTGTTTTACACACAAGCACTCAAATGACAGTACATAATTTAGCAGGAGTAAAGCAATTAGAAAACTTAGGATTTCAAAGAGTCGTCCTTTCAAGAGAGCTATCTTTTGAAGAAATTGATTATATTAGAAAAAATACAGATGTTGAACTAGAAGTTTTTATTCATGGTGCTCTTTGCATATCTTATTCAGGGCAATGTTTATTTTCAAGTATGGTTGGAAATAGATCTGGAAATCGTGGTATGTGTGCTCAACCTTGTAGATTACCTTATGAATTATATTCAAATAAAAATATATTAGATAAAGGTTATTTGCTTAGTCCTCGTGACCAAAATGCAATTGATTTTTTACCTAACTTAATAAAATCTGGTATTGACTGCTTTAAAATTGAAGGTAGATTAAAATCACCTGAATATGTTGCAACAGTTACAAGAATTTATAGAAAATACATCGATTTAGTATTAAACAACATCAATCTTTCAAATGAATTATTATTAGAAAAAATTCATGCAGAGCTAAATATTAAAAATACCGATACAAATTTGTCTGATATAGAAGAACTTATGCAAGTATTTAATAGAGGTAATTTTTCTACTGGGCATTTTTCAGAAAAACCAAATACAAATTTGATATATACAAAAAAATCAAATAATATGGGATTATTTCTTGGAAAAATACAAAAGTTCAATCCAGAAAAAGGTCACATCACATTACAACTTGAAAACAGTGTTTCTGTTGGAGACAGAATTTCTATTAATGGTGAAAATTATAACATTTCTGAGTTAATGATTAAAAAACAAAATTATCCTTATTTAGAAACTGGCAAGATCGTAACTCTTGGTAGAATGAAAGGAAAAATTGCTAATGGTATGTCAGTTTTCAAAATTAATAGTAAAAAATTAGATGAAAAGTCAAATTTATCTTTTAAAAACGATAAAGAACTTTTAAATATTCCTCTAAATGCTAATATAAAAATTTATAAAAATAAGCCAATAGAATTTACAATTGATGGATTAGAAGGTTTTTATAAAAATTTATCAGTAACTATAAAAAGTGATATAATTCCAGAAGAAGCAAAAAATTCACCTATCACTAGAGAAAAAATAGTTTCTCAGCTTTCAAAAACTGGAAATACACAATTTACTTTTAAAAATATCGATATTGAGTTAGAAGAAAACTTATTTATTCCAAAAATAAGTACTTTAAATGAATTAAGAAGAAATGCTTTTTCAATGTTAGAACAGAAAGTTAAAAATAAATACACTTATAATATTTCAAATGAATTTCACTTACCATTATCTACTTCAACAAGAGAAGCCTCTTCTACTTCAATATCTTTAATGTTGAATATTTTAAATAAAAAATTTAATTATTTAGAATTGAAAAACATAGATACTATATATATACCTTATAAATATTTTTACTTGCCTGAATATGAAAGTATTATTAGAAATCTTTGTGATAGATTTAACGTATTTTTATTTATACCAACAATTGTAAAAGATAAATATGTTGAAAAGCTTAAAAACACTATAAAAAAAGCTACAAATTTAGGAGTATCTGGTTTTGTAATTTCACATCAATCACAAATTGAATTTGTAAAAAAATATAAACTTCCTATTATTGGTAACTTTACCTTAAATATATACAATAATGAAACAGCTAATGAATTATACACGCTAGGTATAAATAGAATAATGCCTTCTGTTGAATTAGAAAAATTAGAACTATTAGATTTATTAGAAAAAAATAATATAGATATAGAATTATTAGTCTATGGCAAAACACCTCTTATGACAAATAATTACTGTTATTTAGGAAAAAGTAATAAATGTTATCCTGAATGTAAAAAATTGTGCTTGGAAAATTCAAAGTTTTTCTTAAAAGATCGTTTAGGTTTTGAATTTAGAATTGTTCCAGATAATACTTGTACAATAACCACAATTTATAATAGTAAAATTACATCTATAAATTATAATGACTTTATTTCTTTAATTTCAAGTGTAAGAATTGACATTTTAGATGAGAGTATTGATGAAATTCAAAACATTATTAATAAAGTAAAAAATAAAGAAAGATTTGAAGGCAAAGAATATACCAATGGTAAAATGAAATAAAACATATTTTTTTCAACAGTCGGAAGCACTTTGAGTTTTATATTCAAAGTGCTTCTGATACTATTATAAAAAGTAAATTAAAATCCTGATTTGCTTGTCCAGTTCAATTTTGATATTTCATTTAGCTCTGTAATTGGATTATTTTCCAAATATATTCTTTCTAATTTTCCTCCATTATTAGGATGCAAATTTGCTATTATTGATGCATTTGTTACTGTTTTTATAGAACCATTTTCTTCATATTGCGTTATATCACTAACTGTATTTTTTGTGATATCTAGCGTATGCATATTCTTTAAATTTTCAATTCCATGTAAAGATGCGATACTATTATTGTCTAAAGTTAGTTTTTCTATTGATGTCAAATCATTTAATGAAGAAATACTTTTTATTTTTGAAATTCTTAATATTAATTCTTTTAAATTTGGACAATTCTTTAGCTCTGTAATATCATTCAATTCTGTATATTCAATTTGCAATTTATTCAAACTACTAAATCCATCCAAGCCATTCAAATTCATTAACTTAATTGGACTAGATTGATGAGATGAATCACCTGAAAGAATTAAAGTTTGTAAACTATCTTTAAATACAGCAGTTGATAAGCAACTCAAATCAGTCACAGTATTACAACCAGCTTGTAAACTTTCCAAATTTGGACAGCTTTGCGCTAAATTTTTTAACACATCATTTGTTAATGTATTATGAAAATATATACTCTTTAAATTATTAGGAAAGCTACCATATATATAAGACTGATCTAAATACATTTCTTCTACTGAATCTGGTAGTTTTACATTTCCACTATGATGTTCATATAGTGAAGAATACTGCTTTAAAGTAATACAATTGCTTAAATCTGCAACTTCTCCATTTGGAAATGCTGTCAAACATAATTTTGTTAATCCACATGTGGAATTGTTCAAAGTTTGTAAATTTTTCACAGTACATTTCAAAGCATATAATCCATTAAAGAAGTTCGAACTATTGTGGTATCCCGAAGAAAATCTATTTAAAGTTTGAGTTATCTTTGATAGGTCTATATCACTTTTATCAACTTCAAGGCTAAGCATTGTATCAATATTATTTAAAAGTTCTAAGCCTGTATCATTTCCTTTATCATCTTTTGTACCTGTAGATACATTTGTACCGCTTAAAATTATTTCTTTTAAACCTTGCATATTCTTAACAAAAGTTATTGTATTTAACCCAGAAATATTTGATAATCTTATATTTTTCATGTTAGTTAAAGTTGATAATACTTCATTTAAAATAGAATCATATTCAGCAGTATCAATTTCAATTTCTTTTCCAGCTACAGTTTTTGTTAATTTTAAATTTTGCAAATCTAATTTTTCGAGTCTTGTTTTTCCTTTTAACGTTTTAAAATTATCAATATTTATTTTTTCATTTTTCAAGTCTAATTTTGTCGTATTATTATCCAATAGCAATAAAGAATACTTTACTGGTATGCTCTGATTATTACCACATTTTTGAATAAGACTAGAAATTTGTACCAAATCCTCGCCATACATATCATCATTTCCATTCAAATATAATTCAACTAAATTAGTACAATTTTTTAAATAACTAACCCATTTTAGTTTATTATTTTCTAAATTTATATTTGTCAAACTTATATCTTTTAATGCATATAACGCATCATTTTCACTTTTATTTTCTTCCTCATTTAGCCCTAAATTACAATTATATGCATATAAAACTTTTAGATTATTACAATTTATTAATCCTTTTAAAGTAGTTAAATTACTATCATTATCTACTCTTAGATAACGTAATTTATTATTATTTTCTAAACCATACAATGAATAGGCTGTTCCATATTGAGCATAAATATATTCCAAATTAGGCTTATTTGATATTCCTTCAAAGCTTTCATAACCATTTACATTATGCATAACTATAGTTTTTAAATTTGAAAAATCTTCTAAACTTTTAAAAGATTTTATACTTGTACCATTTAAATATAAATATTTAATATATTTTTTTGATGAAATATTAGCAAAAGGACTTATATCTGTTAGTTTTGATAATGAAGAATACTTACCCATATAATTTGCATAATTTATATCTCTATAAGTTTCATTTACACCAAATACTCCAAAATATTCTAATTTTGGCAAATCAGCTTTTCCTATGCCTTTTTCTGAATCACATAAATTTAATACCTGAGTATTGGCTATTTCTTCTGTCATATCTTTTGGCAAACGCATATACAAATACTGCAAATTCGTGCAGCTGCTAAGTGCACTATAATCATTAATTTGACAATTATCAAAATATACATATTGTAATGAATTTACTAAATTAATTCCATTTAAATTATCTTTAATCAGATTTTTAAAAGTAATTCTCTTTAAATTACCTAGATTATATGCTAATGAAAAATCTAAATTATCATCAGTTATTGTTAGTTCTGTTACAGTTGTTAAATCAGCTAGACTTACATCTTTTTCAAATCCCATTGCATTAGCCCAATTTGTTCCCTTTTCCATACCAGACACATATTTATTTGATAAGTTTATAGAAGTTTTTTCATCATTTGCACCTAATCTATCATTATAATTATTTCCACAATAGTATACTTTTAAATCAGATGTAATTCCATATATATCATTAAAATCAGCCCAAATGCTCTTGCCTGTTAAAGAATTATTTCCACCAACTAATGTATTTTTTATATCATCTGGTAATGCAGCTTTTTCAATAAAATAATATACATTTCCTGTTGTTGCATCTATAAAAAAGCAATCACCGTTTTTAGACTTTTGAATATAGCTTCTTGTATCTAAATTATTTAATAAATAATCTAATTTTGTATCTTGGCTGTCCATTTCAGTATATAATTCAATATATTTACTCTGCAAAAATTCCTCTAATGCAGACATTGAATACTGCATATTTGCAACTTTAGCTTTTGAAATTATTCCATTATCTCCAATTGTTGCATTTAAGCTTACTCCTGCAAGAATCAACATCACAATTATTGAAATAACTAAGGCTATTAATGTTATGCCTTTTTTACTTTTCAAATTATACTGAACTTGCTTTTGTATTTCTTTGTCTTTTCTTTTGTCCATATATGATTTTCCTCCTATGTTTTAATGCAGAGAAAAATATCTAATTTCATTCTAATTCATAAGATATTTTTCTCTTCAATCCATAAAAAACAAAGGTCTAATGACTTTGTTTTTATTTGAAAGAAAACCATTTCAAAACTTCTATTTTATTTTTACGGATTTCTTTAAGTTCGAGACTTAAAGTAAATAAAAAAAGACACAAAGCGATATATTTTACTATACTTTCATGTCTTTTTCATATTTCATTCTTTTAAAATATTCCATAAAAATTATTTCAAAACAGTTGACTTCAAACTATTCTAATGATAGAATTTTTGTAAATATTAATGATGCTTTAAGTCTCGAACTTAAAGCATTTTTTATTTTATATCTCTAGTTCTGGACATTCTACCCAATCAAATGCTGTTTTATACCTACTGTTTGGTGTTTTTCTATCTACTCCTATCCAGCGTCCTAGAATTCCATATTGATTTGTACCTGTTCCATACACAGAACCATCATTTTTTATACAAATCAAAAAATTATTTCCCGCTGTAATTGATGCAACATTTGAGATTTTTAACTTTATGAACTTTCTATATCTATTATTAGAAGATGTACCATTTCC
>CAKPBB010000027.1 GCA_934140005.1 uncultured Clostridia bacterium | reverse complement strand
AATGGTAAACCTTTAGATGAATACTTTGGAACAGAAATTTTAAAAGTTATTGTTAACCAACCATTTGCTGTTACAAATACAATTGGAAAATATGATGTAACTGTTAAAGTTGTTGGTGGTGGATATACAGGTCAAGCTGGAGCAATTCGTCATGGTATTGCTAGAGCATTAAATGAAGCAAATTCAGAATTTAGACCAGCTTTAAAAGCTAACGGATTCTTAACAAGAGATCCAAGAATGAAAGAAAGAAAAAAATACGGACT
The DNA here is from genome assembly GCA_934140005.1 of uncultured Clostridia bacterium. Taxonomy (GTDB): domain Bacteria; phylum Bacillota; class Clostridia; order TANB77; family CAG-508; genus Scatovivens. The sequence continues at coordinate 18,477 of CAKPBB010000027.1, read as the reverse complement.
TAAAAAAGCTCGTAAAGCTCCTCAATTCTCAAAGAGATAATCAACATACAAAAACGGAAGTATTAAACTTCCGTTTTTTTTGTTATATATTCTATTGCATAATCTCAAAAGCCTTATTTTCATCTGATTCTCCAGTAAATTGATAATATGTATCTGGTATTTCTCCTACTATCACAGATTCAACTAATAGTATACTTGATTCAATTGGACTTCCAAAACTTCCAAAAGGTGTTAATACACTTATTTTTGTTTTTACTTTTAAAATTAATTTATGCAAAGTTTGATTTATCCCAACTGATTGAAATTCATTTTTCAAATCAGTTTCAATATTGCCTGAAGTTTCAAGCTCTATTTTAAATTTTGGTCCTATATATTTTAAAATACTTATCCCATACACACTTCCTAGATTTATATATACTTTTGTTCTTTCAGCATCATCTATGTCCTTTTGAACATTTATTGCTAATTGTGTCATAATTTCATTTACTACTCTTGAATTTGTACGAATAAAATTTACTTTTCCATTCATATCTTTATCAACATTAACTAAATCTTCATAACTATAATTTTTCATTAAATTATTTATTTCTGTATTTATAGTTCTAACTGTTAATGATCTAGCTGAACTCTCGCAACTAGCTTTAAAAATAGGATATGCAGATTTGCAAAAACTATATATTGCTAATATTATTATTGTAAAAACTAACAAAATACATAGCTTAATTTTATCGATTTTTTTTGGCCTTTTAAATGTAAAACGATTCCTGCTATATAACTTGTTTTCCATTTGGCCTCCTAATAAATTTATTTCATTTTCTTTCACTCTAATTTATTTTCTATTTCATAATATACAATCTATCACCAATATTTATCTTATCTGGATTCTCCAAATTATTTAATTTTATTATATCCTCCATTTTCACTTTAAATCTTTTGGCTATTTTCCATATTGTATCACCACTTTTTACAAAATACATAAACATATTATATTCACTCTTTTCAGTTTCTTCCTTTTCAGTAACCTTACTAATATAAGAAATATCTTTTGTAATTAAATTATTGCTTCTAATTCCTATTTCTATATCTAATGAAATATCATCCCCACTCACACTATAGTTTATATTCTGTGTATATAAACTACTTGTCATTATTGAATTACTACTCTTCTTTACAAATGATATATTTACTTGTTTAACTGCCAAATTCACATTGCCATTACTTATATAATATACAATTACACTTGCTTCTCCTTCATAGTTTAACATATCTCCACTTTCAATACTGCTAGTTATTTTTGGAATTACTTGTATTGAATATACCTCTTCTAACTTCTCAATACTAATTTTTTCATTAATCTTTATAGCCTCTTCATTTATCGAATTTTCCATACATACTTTCATATTTTTTTCTTCCAATTCTAAGTCATTACTTAAACTATACATATCTTTTGTTATTATTATTTCTTCGCTTTGTAATGCTGTACAGCATACTTCAAACTCAGCTTGAAAACCAATACTATGTGTTTCTTTACTATTTACTTTTACTAGCATATTTCTCATGTAATAATTTACATTGCATTTATTGGTTTCAGCAACATTTTCTATATCTATAAAACTCATTATCGGTAAGTTGGCTGAACATTTCCTGATTTTTCCGTTTTCTGTTATATATAATATTTGCACATTCAGTTCTGCTTTTGCCAATACTTTATTATAGCTTGTTTTTACTTCACTATTTTCAATCGTAAAGTTAACCTTTAAAATTTCTCCAACATCTTCTTCTGTGTTTAATTTTAAATCATCTTTTACTGATGTTTTTATTTTATTTTCACCAACTAAACTATCTAGCTTTACTATTTCAGTTCTTTTTTCTACATTAGATAATTCTGCAAAATCTGTGTTTATCTCAACAGAAAATTTATCTTTTATTTGATAATCTATACATAACTTTGCTTCAATACTAAGTTTTCTTTCATTTAATATCCTTGCTTCTAATGTATCTAATCTAATATTAGTAGCAACTTGTTTGCCTTCTATTGCATTTTCATCATTTATAGTTTCTACAAAATCCAAAGTTGTTTGAATACTTCTTGTTTCTCCTTTATCTGATATATATATTATATATGCATCAATATTTCCATCTACTCTTATCTTTCCAGAAGAAATTTCTTCTTTATAAATATAAGTATTTGCATTACTTGTTATAATATTTACAATATCTGGTTTTATATCTGGAACTATTATATCCCCTTTCACCTCAAAATTTTTATTTCCACTACTTATTTCTTGAGAAAGTGTCATTTGCTTTATAGCCATAAAAAGACCTCCTTTAAATGTTATTATTTGTTAATACCATTTATATGGAGGTCTTTAAAAAAAATTCCTTATTTTTATATATTTTATGCATTTTCTACTACTGAATTTACTCTATGTCTTTTAGTTTCTACTTGTGGTGGTAAAATTGGTGCATATTCTTCACCATTATATAATTTTACCTCTACATTTCTAGTAAATAAATCTGTATAATTATAAGAACCAAATCTATCTACTTCTTCAAATTTAACTCTAAAATAATCTTTATATGTATTTTCAATTACTGCAACTTTTTCCTGTGGTTTACTTCTTTTTCCAGGAGATTCTTTTACAATAATTTTTTGTCCTATGTTATCACAAATATTTTTTCTTAAGTTTGCTATTTCAGATCTGTAAATTCCCATATTACCACCTACTTCTATCGTATTTATATGCCATTTTTATATCACGGATAAATATAAATGTCAAAAAGTAAAATCTGTATTTCAACTCAAAAGTGTTGGTAATATTGTATTTCAGGCTTTTGTTTCATTTTTTTTTCTTTTTTATTACATTTGTTACACATAAAATTACACTTCTTGTTCATGTATATGTATATATTTTAATTTAGTAGCCATTCCGCCTCTTATATGCCTTTCAGCTTTATTCTCATCTAATATTTTTCTAACTTCCAAAGCTAATGGCACATTTATATTTTCTAATCTTTTGGTGACATCTTTATGTACTGTACTTTTGCTAATTCCAAACTTTTTAGCAGCTCCACGTACTGTATCTTTAGACTCTATAATATATTGTGCCAAATTTATAGCACGTTCTTCAATAGATTTATCTTTCACTTTTTAGTCAACCTCCATACGAATATTTTTGTTAAATTCTATTCGCATCTAAGTTGTATTAGAACAAATACGTGAACATTATGATAATTAACTTATAAGATATATTTTAATATTCTGCAATCTTTACATATACTCTTTCAATTTCATCATATTTCTTTTCTATTTCTATTTTTGTAATTTGATTATCGTCTTTAAAAGCTACACCATTTAAAGCATCTAATATAATCTTTGTGATATTATCAATATCCGGTTTTTTAGTTGGACTTATTGTATTACTTAACATTAATTCTGTATCCCTTTTGCTTGTATTTTTTGGAATTGAAAAGTATGCAATAATCTTAACTGAAGTTCTACCTTCGATTCTTTTAACCCTTGGATATTTTATCCAAAAATATTGTTTGACTAATTCTTCATAGTCTTTTGTTTTAGTAGGTGTATATGCAATCCCTGTATTAGTATTTACTCTTGGTCTTCCTTTGCCAGTTACTTTTCCTGGTACCTCAAATTCATATATTAAACTCATATTTTTTCCTTTTCTTCAGCACACAAGGCTGGTATCCCAGCCCTGTGCGAAATTTCAATATTTAATTAGCTTTAACTACAATGCCATTATGTCCAGACAAAACAATTCGAGTATCTGTTCTACTTTCTCTAAATGTTTTATCCTTCAAACTGTTTTTTATTTGGAATATTATTTGCGGTTTCTCTATGCATCTGTACACATCTTTCCCTTCACTTGAATAACTTGTGAAAAAGTCAGTAATATCTTTTTCTTCATCAGAAAAATTCAAAAATAATCTAATTTTTTCATTATCACTTGTCCTTTCAAAAGCTAAAAAGCTACTCTCACAGCAGATTATATCAAAATCAGCATTTGCTAGAAATTTAGAATTTGCTGTTCTAGTTGCACAAAGTCGTTTAAAGAAGTGAAGTATCTTTTTGTCAATACGATTCCACGTAAAGCACATTCTACAAAATGGATCTTTCATTCCTTGCATTCCAATCTCATCACCATAATAAATTGATGGTATACCTGGTAAAAAGAATGTTACCAAATATGCAAGCATTAGTCTTTCTCTTCCTAATTTATACTCTGCTTTACTTAGAATTGTATGTTCTGCTTGCCATTCTCTTGATTTATCATCAACTTCTGGACCAGCTAATTTTGTTATAGCTCTTACAGTATCATGTGTTGACAAAAAATTCATCAAAGAATAGGCAATTTCTCTCGGATAGTTCTCTTTGAATATTTCATAGCAAGTTTTTTCAAACATTCCTGCCCAATAATCACCACCATATCTTACATAAGCAAGCAACATTTCTTTTACCGGATAATTCATTACTGAGGTAGCTTGATTGCCTTGCATATATTCCATAAAATAACTATATGCCCATTTTTTGCTAGCATCTTCCCATACTTCTGGAATAATTACTTTGTTCTTACCCCTTTCTTCATCAGATATTCTAAACATTTCATCTCTAATGTGGTTAGGAAGTTCATCAGCAACATCCTCTCTAATTCCATCAATTTCCCATTTTTGATACCAATATCTCATTACTCCATCTCTACCAAATAGATATTCATTTAAGGATTCTGATTTATAATTCAATTTAGGTAAACTAGGATCACCCCACCAACATTCATAGCCAGCTGGATAATTATTACCAATATAGAACCAATCTCTATATTTACTTTGCTCAGACTGATATGCTCCATCAGAATTATGTTCATTATACCTGTCAAAATAAATACTATCTGACCCCATATGATTAAACACAACATCTAGTATGAAGATAATACCAGCTCTATGATATGCATCTATTAACGTTTTAAACTCTTCTTCTGTACCAAGAACAGGATCAACTTTTTTATAGTCGATAGCAGCATATCTATGATTAGTTGATGACATACAAATTGGATTCGAATATACTACACTAATATGCATTTTCTTCAAATAGTCAATCTTTTCTTGCATTCCAGCAAAATTTCCACCAAAGAAATCTCTAGAGATACCTCTTCTATTGTTTGAATAGTCATTTGTGTAGCATGGAACTTCTCCCCACTTACGATACCACCTATCTTCTGGCAAGTTTGAACTACTTTTTCCTTTATAAAATCTATCTGGGAAAATTTGATACATAATGCCACTTTGCATTTTAAAACTAGATTCCAACTTTTTATAAACAGTTAAAATCCATGGTTCTTTTTCTATCCAATCAGTAACAACTCCTTCAAAAGACATCTCCTCTTTTCTTATAAAATGTGTTCCTTTTTCGTCTGTGAACTTAAAATAATATTCATAACTAGCAGGTCTTATAAAAAGCAGGTCTACTTTATAAATATTATTTGTACTTTTGATTGTTATTTTTTTCATTGGAATTTCATTGATTTTACGCTCATTTCCAATCATTTGCTCCATAACAATAAAAGCACTTTTTACATTTCTATTTCCAAGACAAATTTTTAAACACAGTTTAGCAAATAAGCTTTTATCAGATTTTTCTTCCAAAGTTACTGGTCCAATAGAACTTTTAAACCAACTGTTTCGGCTATTAAATACTGTCATTTCTCTCGCTCCTTTCTAATTACAAAAACAGCATTATTAACCCATAACAACTATAAAATATCATGTACTATGTCAAAAGTCAATAATTTTGTATAATCTTGCATACTATATTGGAGATCTTTATAAATTCTACATTTAAAGTCTTTTATCTTTTCTAAAAAAAATAGTATTTATTATAGTTTACAGTAAATAAAAATTAGCAAACTGTAAATTACAATAAATACTATCTTGTTTTAACTATTTTAATTTTTTTATTGTATCTTCAATACTTTCTATTAAATCTTTATTAGACACTAATTTTATTTCATCATCTGTATATCTCGGAATTAAATGTAAATGATAATGTTTAACTTCTTGTCCTAAGCCATTATTCTGCACTAATGTTAAACCATCACAATGTAATTTTTCTTTTAAAACAACGAGCATCTTCTTTGCAACTGTATTTATATGTTTTAAAGTTTCCAAATCAATTTCTTCTAAATCCTTAAAATGTTTTTTTGGCACTATTAAACAGTGTCCTGTTGAAACTGGACTAATATCTAAAAAGACTTTCACTATATCATCTTCATAAATTGTATTGCTTGGAATTTCACCAGCAACAATTTTACAAAATAAACAATCCAAAATATTCATCTACCCTTCTACTCTTTTATTTTTTTCATTCATTTTCATAAGTTTGTTAAAAATTCCTACTTTTTTCTTTTTATTTTGCACTTCTTTTACCGCATCTAACGCATTTTTTAAATTTTTTCCTGTTTCCTTAGCTTTTAATACTGTTCCAAATAATGAATCCTCCAAATTTAAATCATTTAAATCAAGTTCTTCGCTTTCTTCTTCATATGGCATATCATCATCAAGTTCATCTATTTGACTTTCTAAATCAAATAAATCGTCTTCATTTTCATCGTCTTCCGATTCGTCCTCTTCATCATCTTCTTCGTCATCATTAGAAAAATATTCTGTTTCAGCTTTATCATTTTCACTTGTTTCAAAATTTTCTACTTCAGATTCAATATTTTTAGTTACTTCATTTTCTTCTTCATTTTCTTCTTCTAAATTTTCTATTGTCTTAGCCTGTGGCAATTCAAGCTCTACATTATCGACTTCTGGAGCTGTTGTCACTTCTTTTACATCTTCTTCATTGAATTCTTCGAAATTTTCAAGTTCTTTACCATATATTGTTGTAATTATTTCATAGAAGGCTGTATATATTTCTCTAATTCCCTCTACTCTCCAATAATTAGAATTAATTACAGTAGCAGTACTTAAATTTAGTTTTGCAGCTTCTTCTTCAACTTGATGTTCTTTTTCTTCAATATTCTTTAAATATTCTTTATCATATAATTCTTTGTAAGCTTTCTTTGCTGATCTTGATGCTTCTTCTCTTAAAATCAATTCATACAAATTGTTCATTTGAGTTACATCTAGCAATAAATTTTTACAAGATTCAATCATTAATTTTCTATGAACTTTTTTGCCATGCATAATAGGCAATCTCTCATTATCTAAAAATTGTATCAAGTATTCTCTTTCAGCTGTAAAGAATTTTAATTTTGCTGTATTATCTTTTTTCCATTTTTTATGTCTTTCAGCTTTAAAACTACTACCTTCAATTTCATCAATTAATTTTTTCGTTTTATCATATATCACAACATAACAATCAGCTTCTTTTTTAGAAATATCTGTTGCAAATTCTGAAGCCTTAGATACAACATCTGCATCAAAAGGTATTTTTTCTTTTGCTCCATTTGTTGTAATTACTTCAATTAATTCCTTCTTTATTTTTCTAATTTCCTCTGTTGTAATACTTCTTATATAATCTACTATATCAATATCAATTTGTTCAAAATTTTCCTTTGTTGTTTTAAAACATTTTTGATATTCATTTTCTGCATCTTGTTTATCTTTTATCGCATTATCCAATTTTTTCTTTTTTTCTTGATATGAAGCAACTGTACTTATAAACTCTACTCTTATATCATTTAATGCAACTTGCATTTTTGATATGTCAGACTCAATTTTTTCTAAGCATTTTTCAAGTTCTTCTGGTAATTCTTCTATATTAGAAAAAACAATAGTACGATTATATTCTAATTTTGCACTTCTTTTATACAATTTTTCTTGATTTTGTTGAATTGATGTTAAATGTGCTAAAACTTCATCAAATTCTTTTTCTGAATTTTCTGCAATTTCAGCCTTATGTTGATAGTCCTCAATTTTGTCAAGTAAATTACAATAATTATAAAAATTTTCACTTATATTCGCACTATCTTGATATCCAAATTTCTTGCTAAAATATCTATCTATTACTATTGCATTTCTTTCATACATAATAACAGTTTCCTCCATATTATGACACAATTTTACTTTATTATATATGTAATTTATTTAAAAGTCTAGTAGAAATTTCCTAAATATTGAAAAAATATGTAGCTTCTAAATCAGCTTCATGTAACACTAATGCAAGTGGATATTTTTTAAATGCTTGTCCTAATGTTCCATACTGTTCTTTTGGTTCTGTAAAGCCCATATGCCAACGGATACAATATTTTTCTTCTCCTGTTAATTTCATATATTCAGTCAACATCATTACTGATTTTTCGCCATGTCCATAAGGTATTGTATCATCAACTGTATAGTAAGGAACTTTTTCCCATTCTCCTAAAGCATTTTTTGCATTTCTAAAATCAACTTTATAAAAATTTGCTTTACATATATCATGCAATAAAGCTATAATTTTTACAGTATCATCAGATACATCTAATTCAACTGGTAAATGTTTTACTTTCTCCTTTAAAATTTCATAAACCTTCATGCTATGCTCTAATAATCCACCTTCATAAGAGCCATGGAATTTTGTGCTTGCTGGTGCTGTAAAAAAATCTGTTCTTTCTAAAAAAGCTATAACATCTTCTATCCCTTCTCTTTTTGTACTTAATAATAAATTTATAAATTCTTCTTTCATATACTCTCCTATCTTATTTTATAAAATGCTTTTATCTATCTCTAGATTCTGTGGTAATTTTTTTTCAAAGCTCTTTGAATATTTACTTTCTGCTAAATTTATATATTTTAAATTCGGCAATTTTAAAACTTTATTTATATTTCTAATTCTAACATTTTTTAAATATACTTTCTCTATAGAACTAAGAACATAAATTTTATTTAAGTTTATTGATTTACAATTTTCAACTTTCAAAATTTTTATCTTTTTTAGATTTCTAATATAATACAATGATAATTTTTTACAATTTTGAAATGATATTAGTTCTATATTATTTTGTAATGTAGATTTTGAAATTATTTCACAATTAACCATTTGAACTGCACATAAACTTTGAATTCTATTTATTATATTGGTTTCGTAATTTCTAATTTTAAAATTTTGAATACTTAAAAATTTCAAATTTCTAAATAACATTAAATCTTTTAAATCATATTCGACATTATATGTTTTACAATCAGCATTATTTAAGGAAATTTCCTCTATTTTATCAAAATCACTTGGTAGTATTTCTCTTTCTTCTTTTTTATTTAATTTCAATAATAGATATTTTTTCAATCCACTACTTATCATTTACCTACCTCTTTAATCCTCTTTTTCTTCTTTTCCTGTTGACAATTTTTTAGTTTTGTTGACATATATCATCTTTTTTAAACTATTTATTGCACAATATAAATATGCTTTTGTAACTTTAGTAGAAAAAATCCCTGTTCTAAAAAAACTATTAATAGCTCTTCTATTTACAGTATACTTGCAAAAATTTACTCTTCCTGACTTTCTTTTATGAGTTATATAAAAATCTTTATCATTTAACAAACAATATGTTGCTTTTTTTCTTAAGATATTCTTATTAATTAACTCTTTTGAATCTAAGGCTAAATCTGTATTGTACCACATATTATCTATTTTTACTTGATTCCAACTATTTTCATTTTCAGAATTATTATATGTTCCACTAATAATATTAGATTCAATATTTAAACAAGCTAAACAATTTTTTAATATTTCTGATAATCCAGCACTATTACATTGCTTCTCTATTAATCCATTCTCTAGATTTGTAGCTTTTATAGCATTTAACTGATTATAATTTTCTATATTTTCATCAAAAAATTCATCATTAGTTATATTTTCTGCTAATATTTTATAAATTTCTAAAAACTTCTCTATTTCAGTAGAATGTGCTGGAACTAAAGAAATAAAACTATTAATGCACTCTCTAAGTTTAATATATCTATCTATTAAATAACAATTTTTTTCACCATTATAATGTAATACATCATCAAAATCTAACAAGTTTATAAATTTAATTTTTAAGTTTTCTTTTAAAAATTCTGCTTGCTCTATATCCAAGTATGAAACATCTTTTATTGTAATACTAATGCTTTTTTTTATTTTCTTTAAGTCACTTGCATAATTTTGAATTAAAACTTTATTATTTATCATCAATAAAATTTTATCTATTTTTTCAAATGATATATATTTTAAACATTCATCTAAATCAGCAATATCAATAGTTAAACTAACTTCTCCATTCTTATCAACTTCTATGCTATTGTTAATATTAGAATTTTTTGTGCTAGGTAAACTTAAAATGATTTCTTTTTTATATTTTCCACTTAAAAGAATATTAGCATCTTTAAAATTAATAATTGAATTTTCTATATTAATTTTTCTTAATTCTTTTGCCTCTAATAAAAACTCTAAATCTCTTAAAGAATTATTTTCAATCTTTATTAAATTTATTATTTCCAAACTTTTAAATATTTTTAAAATATTTATAGAATTTTTTGATAAACACACAGAATTTAACGTTATAGCTCTAATTTTATCAGGTTTTTCTACTGCATCAAGAAAATTCTTTAAATTACAATATTCTATGTTATTTAAGGATATCATTTTTAGATTTATAAGCTTTTTCATGGCAACTTTAGTTGGTAATTTAGTGCCATTTAAAATAAGATTATTTAATTCATATGGCTTACAAAGATTTAATATTATACTATCTATATTTATCTTTGAATTTCCTTCAATAATCAATGTTTTAATATTAGTAAATAAACTTATAATATTAAAATATTTAGAATTTGTCTCTATATTAGATATAGTTAATTCTTCAACTGTATCTAAATGCTTTGACATTAATTCATCAAAATTTTCAAATACACTTTTGTCTATCTTAAACTTTTTTAAAGTTCTTTCCATCATATCTCCTCTGTATATTAGTACATAACAACAAAATCTTTAATGATATTTGCAATCTCATCAGGATTTGTCATTGGTAACATTTCATCTCCATCAACAATTTTTACACTTTGAATTTGTAAATTGCTAAGCATCTCTTTAGCATATTCTTCATAATCTTTTGCAAAATTATTATTCTTTTTTTCTTCTTTGTATTTTTCAATACTTGCAGAAGACAACACTTCTAAAACTGGTAATGTTTCTGGATAAATATAATCTTTCTCTGCAATAGCATTTGCTTCTACATTATTAATTTCTTTCACCATTGTTTTGGTTAAATATCCGCTTCCAATTCTTTTTCTATATTCTGCAATGTCACTACTTGTATAACAAGAATCTTTTTGCATTTTATCTATATAAAAAATTTCTGGTTTTACATAGCTTAAAATTCTCGCAAATCCTGTAAATTCGATAATAGATGAAATTCTTGCATTAGTTTTAGTTTCATTAAGCTCTGCTAAAAATTTATTTTCCTTTGTCATATTAGGCATTAAACCATCTATAGAAATTATTTTACTTACATTATCTGGATAAAGTTCCTGATATTTCATTGCATAAATATTGGAAATAGAATGAGGAACTAATACATAAGGGCCTGTAATTTCTGCTTCTTTTAACGCTGAATTTATTTCATTTGCAATATTTACTAAAGTTCTATCTGTTTTTGTTTGTAAACTATATCCATACCCCAAATATTCAAGTATGACTACCCTATATTCATTACTTAGTCTGCTTGCCAAAGCTTTGTATTCTAATACAGGTGATTGAACTCCAAAACCACTTAAAATAACTATTGTTTCTGTTCCATTTCCTATAGAATAAACATTCATCATTTCCTTCTCACCAACTAGAACTAAATTCTTATATTCACCGTTATATTTGCTTGACACTTCATTTATTTTTAATATGTTATGTGCTATACCTAGAGTCAAAGCCAAAATTAATACAATTGTAATTAGTCCAAATAAAAAATCTTTTATAACATCAAAAAATATACTAATTCTTGTTAAAAATTTTTTCATCCTTTGTTTTCTCCCATTTCCATTCATCAATTCCGTTTTATTACTTATTTTCATATATTTATTTTTTCACTCTACTCATCAACAACATATTTTGTACTATAAGCTGTTCCATCGATTTCTACATATACATTTACAGTTTTTTTCACATTACTATTATCTATTTTTATATAAAAATCATCAACATTTTTGCATAATGCTATTTTATTAAAATAAATGATATTGCCTAATTTAACAAAAGTGTTTTTATTACCTGTATTGTCAACAAAAGTTATATAGCTTGATTTTTGAGGATTATCTGTATCATATTTATATATTCTATTTCCCGATTTTTTAGTTTCATGTACCATATATAAATTTAATTTATTATAGTATGCACTACTTCCCATATCAGTATTTATTACTTTTAAATTATTATAAAAAAATGTAGTTATAACACCAACTAAACTCGTTACAGCAAGAAAGCTAGCAACATAAATAACTAAGCTTAACATTGTAATTCCGATTTTGTGATTTTATTTTTTTCCTCATCTGTATACTCATAATTTCACCTCTTTATAACTATATCCTAAAATTAAATTATTAGCAAGTTTTTTTTTTAGCAACAAATAAAATTTATAAATGGTAAAATTAAATTACCTTTGTTAATAAATAAATTTACTAACCAAAAAAAGACTGTTAAGCAAAATATTTTTATATACTTTGTCAACAATCTAAAAGCCTTGCATATACAATATGCAAGGCTTTATTTAATTAAATTATTCTACTTTAAAATCAAATTACTTTAATTCTACTGTAGCACCAGCTTCAACAAATTTAGCTTTCATTTCTTCAGCTTCTGCTTTAGCAACTGCTTCTTTAACTGTCTTTGGAGCTCCATCAACTAATTCTTTAGCTTCTTTTAATCCTAATCCTGTAATATCTCTAACAACTTTGATTACAGCGATTTTGTTTGCTCCAGCTGATGTTAATACAACATCAAAATCTGTTTTTTCTTCAGCTGCTGCTGCTCCAGCTCCTGCAGGTGCTGCAACTGCTGCTGCAGTTACTCCGTATTTTTCTTCAATTCCTTTTACTAATTCTGATAATTCAACAACTGTTAAGCTATCGATTTCTTCTAACATTTTATCTGTTTTTTCACTCATTTTATTATCCTCCATTTAAATTTTTTATTTTTTCATTTTATTACTTAACTTAATTTATATAATAAATTAGTTAATTTGAACTACAATTTAAATTTAAATATTAAATTGTAATTTACTTAACTGATTACTCAGCTTCTTTTTTAACACGTACTGCATCAAGTGTAGCAGCAAGTTTTGATACATTTGCAAGTAAGCATCCAGCAAGTTTTGCAATAAGTTCTTCTCTTGATGGAAGTTGTGCAAGAACTGTTAATTCTTCTTTGTTTGAAACTTTTCCTTCTAAAACACCAGATTTGATTTCATAGAAGTTCTTATCTTTAGCATAAGTATATACAGCTTTTAATACTGGTAAGTATTCTTCTTTAGCTATAATAACTGCTGTAGGTCCTTCTAAAGCTGAATCTTCAAGTTCATATCCACATTCTTTTAAAGCTCTTCTTGTAATATTGTTTTTGATAACAATATATTCACCATTTGCGTTTCTTACAGCTTTTCTTAATGCTGTATCATCACTAACATTGATTCCTCTATAGTCTGTTAATAAAACTAATGAAGCATCTTTCATTTTTCCAGCTAATTCTTTTACTTGTTCTTCTTTTTGTTTGATTATTTTTTCACTAGCCAACTTTTTTTCACCTCCGTAAATATATATTAAATTAATTTTTACTAAAACTATTATTTTTATATTATTAATATATTTATAAAACCACTCCTACACTACACCTAAAAGTAGCATAAAAGTGGTTTACTCCGAACTTTAAGCTACCTCGGTAGGTCTTACAACTGCCTACTGTCTTAGGTTAAGCATATTTATTTTATAAATTATTTTTGGTTAATATATAAACTTGGTCCCATTGTTGTTGTTAAAGCAACACTCTTAATATATTGACCTTTAGCAGCAGCTGGTTTAGCTTTAATTATAGCATCAATGATTGTTTGATAGTTTTCAATTAACTTATCAGTACCAAATGACACTTTACCAATTCCTAAATGTATAATATTTGTTTTATCTAATCTGTATTCAACTTTACCAGATTTAATTTCTGATACAGCTTTTGTAACATCCATAGTTACTGTTCCAGATTTTGGGTTAGGCATTAAACCTTTAGGTCCTAAAACTTTACCTAATCTACCAATTACACCCATCATATCAGGTGTAGCAACGATTACATCATAATCGAACCAGTTTTCTTTTTCAATTTTTGGTACTAATTCTTCTGCACCAACATAGTCTGCTCCAGCAGCTTCAGCTTCTTTAGCTTTGTCTCCTTTTGCAAATACTAATACTTTTAAAGACTTACCTGTTCCATTTGGTAATACAACAGTTCCTCTTACTTGTTGATCAGCATGTTTTGAATCAACACCTAATTTAACATGTAACTCAACTGTTTCATCAAATTTTGCTTTTGGCATCTTTTCGATAACTTCTAAAGCTTCTTTAGCTTCATAAAGTTTTGCACTATCTACTAATTTAGCAGCTTCTGCATATCTTTTTCCTTGTTTCATTTTTTCCTCCTCTTGGTTATAACGAATTTTACTTCTCCCAAATTTTTATTAGTCAACTACAACTACACCCATAGATCTAGCTGTACCTGCAACCATACTCATTGCAGCTTCTACTGATGCTGCATTTAAATCTTCCATTTTTTGTTCTGCAATTGCTTTTACTTGTTCTTTTGTTATTTTAGCAACTTTATCTTTGTTTGGTTTACCTGAACCTTTTTGTATATTTATTGCTTTTTTGATAAGAACTGCAACTGGTGGAACTTTTGTAACAAATGTAAAAGATTTATCTTTATATACAGTAATAACAACTGGTATTATCATACCTGGTTGATTAGCTGTTCTATCATTAAATTCTTTTACGAATTGCATAATGTTAACACCTGAAGAACCTAAAGCTGGACCAACTGGTGGAGCTGGTGTTGCTTTAGCAGCCTCTATTTGTAATTTAATAACATTTACTACCTCTTTCTCTGCCATTTTTTAGCACCTCCTTTAACCTAACTTTTTTGAACTTGTGAAAATTCTAGCTCTACTGGAGTTTCCCTACCAAACATAGAAACTAAAACCTTTACTTTTTGTTTTTCTTTATTTATTTCTTGAACTGTACCAACAAATCCTTCTAATGGACCGTTTACAACTTGTACAGTATCGCCTTCTTCATAATCAACATTTACAGGAACTTCATCGAATCCCATGTTTCTAATTTCTGTATCTGTTAATGGTATTGGATCTGTACCAGAGCCAACAAAACCTGTAACACCTCTAGTATTTCTAACAATATACCAAGATTCCTCAGTAACTATCATTTTAATTAGAACATATCCAGGAAAAACTTTCTTAAGATTAGCTTTTCTTTTACCATCTTTTATTTCAACTTGTTCCTCCATTGGAACCACTATATTAAAGAAGAAATCTTCAAGTTCTCTATTTTTAATAGTTTTTTCCAAGTCAGTTTTGACTTTGTTTTCATATCCTGAGTATGTATGTACAACATACCATTTTGGCTCAATTTTATTCTCTTCTTGAGACATATTTTAGCCTCCCTTTTCTATACTTCTTCTTATTCTCTTTAAAAGAGCTTATCTTATGCTTTCATTTATTGTTCTGTACTGTTATCTTTTGATGTAGTATCGCTACCTTCAGTTGTTGAATTGTTATCTTCATTTTCATTAGAAGACTCACTTACTTCATCAACTGTAGTATTTGAATCATCACTTGTATTTTGATCAGTTACTTGTTCGTTAGCAACGATAGCTTTTAATTTTTCTACACCATATTTGTTTAAGTTCTCAAATATAACATCTAAAACAAAAACTATAATTGCAGTAATTAGAACAATAACAACAACAGCTGTTGTATTATTTACAAGTTGCTTTGGTGTTGGCCAAGTAACTTTTTTCAATTCTGCTTTGAAATCTTTAGAAAAGCTTTTCTTATCCTTTGAAGATTTATCTTTAGAAGTCTTTTTTGAAGATTTACTTGCAGTTGCTTTTTTATTAGCAGTTGCCTTTTCTTCTTTTACAACTTCTTTTTTGGTTTCTTCAACAGGTTCACTAACATCTTTTTTTACATTATTTTTATTAGTTTTATTTGCTTCTTTAGCCATTACATTTCCCCCTTAAAAGGATTCTATTTTGTTTCTTTATGTGTTGTACGCTTTTTGCAGAATTTACAATACTTAACTACTTCTAGTCTTTCTGTATTGTTTCTTTTATTTTTTGATGTAACATAGTTTCTTCTTTTGCACTCTGTACATTCTAAAGTAATATTTTCTCTTGGTCCTTTTGCAGCCATCTTACTACACCTCCGTTTACTTTTAATGAAGCTTAATTTAATTTATTTGTTATTCTATAACGATGTGATTGCACATATATCTTGTATACACGCTTTAATAATTTACCATATTTCTTGCAAAATGTCAATATTTATAATGATTTTTTTCCGTTTTTTCTGAAATATTTTGATTTTTTGTTTTCTCGATTTTTTAAATCTCTAGTAGCATTTTTATTTTTATTAATTGTAGATTTATTTTTGTTTTTCTTTTCATTTGTTTTTACATCAGATTTTCTATTTATTTCAACTTTATTTTTCTTTTTGGCTACTGAATATCCAAAAGTTCCTAATTTTTTTTCTAAAGAATAATATCCACCATTAGCATAAGCTATAAGATTACATTTATTAATATCAAAAGAGCCATTTTTATCTATATATTCATTAGATGCATTAATACATAAAACCTCTGCTATAAACATAGTATGTGAACCTAACTCTTTTATTTCTTTTACTTTACACTCTAAAGAAATTGGAGATTCTGCAATTAAAGGAGAGGAAACAAAATTAGCTTTTTGTTTCGTTAGATTCATTTCTTTAAATTTGTCAAAATCTCTTCCAGACTTTACTCCACACCAATCTACTGCATAAACTAATTTTTCTGTTGTTAAATTAATAACAAATTCTTTAGTTTCTTTAATAATATTATATGAATATCTATTAGGTCTTACAGATATATATACCATTGCTGGTTCTGTATTCAATATACCAGTCCATGCTACAGTAATAATATTAGATTTTTTCATATCTCCACAGCTAACCAATACTGCTGGAATTGGATAAATACATGTTCCTGGTTTCCAAATAGTTTTTTCATATTGTTTAGGCTTCTTTTCTTTCATTTTAAATTCCTTCCATTTTTAAGTACAACTTTCCAGTATGCAAATAGAAAAACATAATCAATTTTATATAGCAGATGGTAATATTTTCCAATTTTTTAATATTTTTGTGTCAAACATTCCTTTTTCAATCATTTCATAGTCAATTACTTCTCTTTTTTCTGGTGTTTCAATTAACTTATATGCTTCTTTTACTTGTAACAAAAATTCTTTATCTTTTAGTAAATCAAAATATACTTCTTTATCCGAAAAAGTAATATTATTTAATGATAAAGTTGAATAAAAATTATTTATATCATTTTCTACTAATATAAGTTGATTTTCAACCTCTTTTAAAGGATCAGAATATATAATTTGATATTTACATTTCGAATTTTTTTGGTGAAACTCTATAATTGAAGACACTTGCGCCTTTATTATTATATCCATTATTTTAGGCATATTAGCAACAACTGGTATACCATTTACCATATTCTCAATATCATTATTAAATCTTGATGCATTTTCAAATTCACTCATTAATTTTACAGTTTCATTATATTTAATTATCGCAGTTTGATCATAATTACTAACATTAGAGTAATTGTGAACAACCACATTTTTGTCAACTTCTTGATATTTTAATTGAGTAAATAATCTTTGTTTTACAGGTCCTAATTTATATTTTAATATATCTGCGTAGTCTCTAGTACCTATTTGTTTACTTTTCATATTTAAAGTATTATCCATCTTAAAAAACTTATATGGATCCAAACTCATTGTTCCTCCCAAAATGATATATATTATAGTGTTTTTGTGAATATATATCATACAAATCTTTTGTAAAATTATTTATATATGTATTTTTTACAGTAGTTAAATAATTGATAAAATATACATTTCAATATAAAAATTATATTTATTTATACTAGAATTGTCAATCAATATTCAATAATAAATTAAATAAAATATGCAATATCGAAGCTTTTATATAATAGGAAAATGTTTTACACTTCCAATTATATAAAAATTAGAGATTAAAAATACTTTCTTTATATTTCTAATCTCTAACTTTTTTATTTTGTATATCATCTATCTATTTTTGTTTTAAAATAAAAAAAATCTGGCGACTTCCTATTTTCCCAGCAGGGTAACCCGCAAGTATCTTCGGCACTTAGGAGCTTGACTTCTGTGTT
>CAKPBB010000026.1 GCA_934140005.1 uncultured Clostridia bacterium | reverse complement strand
TCTTTAAGTTTATTACTTAAAGATAAATCCATAAAAAATAAAGAGGAAGTCAATGACAAAGTTATATTTAGTAAAAGAATAACTATTTTGAGCACTAATATTTATATTAGTGCTATTTGTGTTATTTGAAATGGTTTTCTTTCAAAGAAAACAAATGTATCATTAGATAATTTGTTTTTATGGATTAAAGAGAAAAGACTTAAATTTGCAAAGGAAGTCTTTTCTCTAAGTAATTATACATAGGAGGAAAAACCAAGTGAAGAAAGAGAAATTGTTTCAAAACAAAGATATACTGAAAAATAAAAGAGGTATTACTTTAATTGCATTAGTAATCTCAATAATCATAATGTTAATTCTTGCTGGTGTGAGTTTGAATGCAACAATTGGGGAAAATGGCATAATGACACAAGCTAAAAATGCAACATATATGCAAAGTATAGCTATTTTAGAGGAATATTTGAATAATTATTATGTAGAAAATTATGAGAAATTTGAAAGTAGTGAAAATAAAGCGGAAGCTTTAGAAAAAAATTATGAAAGTAGTAATTGGATATGGAATCCTAGCAAACATGGTTATGGAAATCTTGGATATATAGTTGATAGTGATGGAAACATGTGCTATTTAATAAATAAAAGTGAGTTGCCAGATGAAATAAAAAAACAAATTGTAGGTGGAGAAGCTGGTGGAGGTTCATATAGTGATTATGCTAAATTTAATGATGTATATGGAATTACTACAAATTTAAAAGTTTATTATTCTGATGGTAATAATATGCTTGGAATATCAAAAGAAAACTTAGAAAAAGATAATCCATTAAGAGAAATCTTTGAGGCCGGAAGTAATATTGCAAAAATAATAACAGGCTCAGCTGAAAAAAATGTTACTTTACAAGATATAAAAAGTGTGAAAACTTTAACTTTGGAAGGCAATAGTGGAATAAGCAATTTGAGTGATTTATATAATTTAACAAGTTTAACTGAATTAAAATTAAAAGATATTATTTTTGAAAATCTAAATGGCATACAAAATGCTTTAAAATTAAATTATATTAGTTTTGAAAATTGTACAATAAAAGATTATTCTGAAATGGCAAATAACAAAAATATAAATTCATTATATTTGATAAATACAAATGATGAACAAGTTAGTTTATTATGTGAAGGAATAGAAGGCATAGAATTTTCTAAACTACAAAATTTTGGCATTTATAATTCACCATCAGTAACTAATATTAAAAAGCTAGCATTACTATCAAATAATACTAAAGAGAGTATAAATAAATTATATCTATCTAGTAATAATATTGATGATGTAGAAGTTTTGAGTGGTTTTACAGGAGTAACGAGAATAGAGTTACAATATAATCGAAATTTAAAAACACTTAAAGGGTTAGAGAATATGAAAAAATTATCAAATTTGTATGCATCTTTTTGCAATTTGGGAGCAGATGAAATTTATGATACAAGTCTTGAAAATAATGGAAAAAATAAAGAAATAGATGCATTGTATTCAATAAGTGAATTGAAAAATATAGAAATACTTAGTCTAAGAGATAATACTAATTTGAAATGGATTGAATATATATCTAATTATGAAAAATTAAGTGAATTGACATTAGCTAATAATGAAAATATGACTAATGAAAGTTTTGTAAAGATAAAGGATATTGCCTTAAAAATGGGATCAACACAATGTAATTATCCATCAAAATATTCTAAATTATTAAATTCAGATGAAAGAAAAGACTTAAAAGATGCTAATTTAAGCAATGATTCTGAAGAGTATTTAGCTTTGTTAAATAATAAAAACTTAAAACAATTAAGACTTGATGGAAATACGAATTTGAAAGATGAAGGAACATATTCACTAAATAATGTATTA
Organism: uncultured Clostridia bacterium; assembly: GCA_934140005.1. Taxonomy (GTDB): domain Bacteria; phylum Bacillota; class Clostridia; order TANB77; family CAG-508; genus Scatovivens. Next base: position 20,606 of record CAKPBB010000026.1, on the reverse strand, counting down.
AAAACAAATATTAATTTGGAAGTGTTATCATTGAAAGATGTTAATATATCAAGTATAGAATTTGTAAAAAATCTTCCAAATTTAAAAGAGCTAGATATAAGAGAAACTGCAATAACAGATGTATCTTTGCTAGAACGTTATTGTAAGAATTTAAAAACTTTGGTTGTTGATAATAAAGATACTGATATAACAAAAATTCAAGGAATAATATCTAACATGAATCTAGGACTTACAAATGTAAAAGGCACATTTTTTACAGATTCACTTAGTGGACTTATAGATACAAGTGGCAAGGTATATAAAAAGTTAGAGGAATGCACTGAAATAACAACATTATATATTGCCGGAAGAGCAGTATATGAAAGTTTATCAATTGTTGATATTGATTTGAGTAAATGTACTAAATTAGTAAATGTTAGTTTGGATTCTATAAAATTAAATATAAAATATCCTGAAAATGTAAAAAATGTAAATATAAGTTGGAGAGCTGCTGAGAGAAATCATGATTTTAGTAATTGTACAAATATAACAAGTTTAAGTATATATTCACCATCACAAAAGGCAATGGATTTTATAGCTTCGCATTTAGGTAATGCATATATTGATAAAATGGTAATTACTTATTTGTATGATACTAAATCATTCAAAAATATAAGTAAAAATGCAACTATAAATAAATTAGCTATAGGAACGTCAGGAAATATTCAGCAAGAAAAAATTGAAAATATAGATGATTTACAGAATATTCATGGACTAACAGAACTTTCTATAAGTGGTTATAAACTTGCAACTAGTTTCTTGGAAACAACAACTTTTTCTGATTTAACATCTTTAGCAATAGACAATACAAATTTTGATAATATAAAATTTGTAAAAAATTCACCAAATTTAAAGTATATGGCAGTTGCACAGTGTAATGTAAAAAGTTTAAGTGGAATAGAAAATTGTAGTGAGCTAACAGAAATAAATTTTAACAATAATGCAATTTCAAGTGTTATAGAATTACAAAATTTAAAAAAGTTATCAATAATCAGAATGGAAAATAATTGTTTATATGATGATTTTAGTTACATTGATGAAGACGGAAATAGTAAAACATGTAAAAATTTAGAGATTTTTGCAAACATGAATAAAAACAGTTTGAAAGCTTTATATTTAAAAGGAAATACTGGAATAATAGATTGGACACCTGTTTCAGAAATAAAGAATTGGACAGGACATTCTGGATGGTAAAAATGAGTCTAAATTGAATTATAGTAAATTTGAAAATTAAAAGAAACTTTTAGTAACTTAATTGTAATAAAAAATATATATTTTTGTAATAAAATAGTGATTTATTACAAAAAGTATGATATAATACCAACTGTGAAAAAGAGAAAGTATTATTTTGAATAAGGAAGAGGTTGAAATATGGACAATTATTCAGACAATAAACAAAAAAATATAAGATTAAAAGTAGTTGGTGTTGGTGGTGCAGGAAATAATGCAGTAAATAGAATGGTAGAAGATAAAATAAATAATGTAGAATTTATTGCAATAAATACTGAAAGTAAAATGTTACAATTATCTAAAGCTGATAGAACAATTCAAATCGGTAAAGAAACAACCAAAGGTTTAAGTACTGGTGGAAATATAGAAATTGGTGAAAAAGCAGCAAAAGAAAATGCGGAAGAAATTAGAAGAGCTTTAGAAGGTGCAGATATGTTATTTATCACTGCTGGAATGGGTGGTGGTACTGGAACGGGTGCAGCACCAGTAGTTGCAGAAATAGCTAAAAGTCTTGGAATTCTTACAATTGGAATTGTAACAAAACCTTTTATTTTTGAAGGTATCAGAAGAATGAATCAGGCCAAAAAAGGTATTGAACTTATAAAAAAATATGTTGATGCTTTAATTGTAATTTCAAATGATCAACTATTGAAAACAATAGATAAAAAAAGTACAATGATTGAAGCTTTTAGAGTAGCAGATAGCACTTTAAAACAAGGTATTTTAGGAATAACAAATTTACTTAATTCAACAGGTCTTGTAAATGTTGATTTTAATGATGTAAAAGCAGTTATGAAAAATACAGGAATGGCACATTTAGGAATGTGTGAAGCAACAGGAGATGGAGCAATTGTTGAAGCAGTTAAAGGTGCTGCATTAAATTCTCTTTCTGAAACAAAGATTGATGGTGCAAAAGGTGTAATTATAAATATTGCAGGTAGTGAAGAGTTGTCTTTAGTAGATATAAATGCTGCAATAACAGATATTCAAGATGTAATAGATGAAAATGCAAATGTTATATTTGGTACGTTGATAGATGAGAATTTAAAAGATAAAATTGTTGCTACAATTATTGCAACAGGTGTTGAAGAAAAATATTAAAATAGTTAAATAAATTAATATATTAAATAAGAGGTCTTAAAATATTATCATAAATATTTTTAAGACCTCCTAATATTATATACAACTATTTTAAATAGAAATATAATATAAATATTTTGTATAATACATTATTTAGTTAACGTTTTCATTTTAACAGAGATATAAATTGATTCAACTAAGTTTATTATTTCAGCAATAAGTAAAGTAATTCCACAAATTATTGAAAGAACTTCAGTTGCTACAAAAGGATGTGAAATTATAAATATTCCAAATATAATGCTTAAAATTGAAACTAATACCATAATTTTCCAACTGTCAACAATATCTTTTAAATTAAGTGACATTTGAATTTTTACGATACTTTCAAAAATTATCCAAATCCCAATTAACAAATAGATTATAGAAATTACCCATTGTGGATTTAGTATAAAAATAAATCCAAGCACTATTTCTGCTATTCCTTCTAATAATTCAAAACTAAAAGCTTTAAATTCAGCTGGTTCGTTGAAATAAGATACAATGTGCCAGATACCATCAACAATGACAATAACACCTAATATAATCATTATAGTATTTAGTAATTTTATAGGATTTAAAATTAAAACAATTGCTAGTGCTATTAGTAATGCAGAGATTATAATAGAACGAATTGTATATTTTTTGAAAATTTCTTCCATATAAATACCTCCTTTGGCAAGCATTATATCACATTAATGGAAAAAAGCAACTTAAAAAAGAATTATAAATGTTGAAAAAAGTAACAATATGTAATAATATAAAAGAAATAGTTAAGTTTTATTGGTATATAGGTTACCAGATAATAGAATAACCTAAATAAAGTAAAGGAATTGAATTTATGAAACCTGATAGATTAAAAATTGGAGATAAGATTGGTGTTATTGCTCCATCTGCTCCAGTAATTGGAGACAATATAGAGGAAATCGAAAGAGCAAAAGCAATAATAGAAAATAAAGGATATGAAGTAGTTTTTTCTAAGAATTTATTTTTAAATACCAATGGATATAGTGCGACAGCAAAAGAAAAGGCTGAAGACTTAAATAATATGTTTGAAGATTCTGAAATAAAAATGATTTGGTGTGCTAAAGGTGGAGAAAATTCAAATTCAATGTTTGAGTATATGAATTTTGATATGATAAAAGAAAATCCAAAAATCATTTGTGGATATAGTGATATAACTTCAATAACAAATATCATAACAGAGCAAACAGGATTAATCACATTTAGTGGAACAAATTTTAAAACGATTGCAACAGATGAAACAGAATTTAGTTTAAATGATGCTCTAGATAGATTTTCAAATTGTAATATGAAATTAGGTGAAGAAAGTGATTATAAAATAATTCAAGATGGAAAAGCAGTTCAAGGAAAATTAGTTGGTGGAAACTTAAGTTTAATAAAAAACTTAACTTGCGGAAAATATAGAATTGATTTTAAAGACAAAATATTATTTTTAGAAGAACTTGGATTTGAAACGCCACCAGCGCTTGCAAGTAATTTTTTATATTTTATGAAACAAAATGGTGTGTTTAGTCAGATAAAAGGTTTATGGATAGGAAATTATACTCATGAAAGCAATATTTCATTAGAAAAGATTATATTAGATGTAATAGGAAATGAATTTAATATACCAATAATAAAATCAAATAATTTTGGACATATTGAAAAGAAAATAACAATTCCAATAGGAGCTAAAATTATCTTAGATACAGAAAATAACGAGAAAATAAGATTATTAGAGTCTGTTGTAAAATAATAGAATTTACCAGAATTTTAAGCTATTTTTAATTTTTATTTGATATATTTATCTACAAAGTTTTAGAGAAAGGAACATAAAATGAAAATATTGATTGTTGAAGATGATAAGGTTCTTGCTAAAACAATTGAGCAATGTATATCTCCAAAGTATGATTCAGATATTGCATATGATGGTGAAGAAGGTGTCATGTATGCAAAACAAGGAATTTATGATTTGATTTTATTGGATTTAATGCTTCCGATTATGAATGGATATGAAGTTTTACAAAATATAAGAGCTTCTAAAAACTTTACACCAGTGCTGATATTAACTGCAAAAGATGGATTGGAAGATAAATTAAAAGGATTTGATAATGGTGCAGATGACTACATAACTAAGCCTTTTGAAAGAAAAGAATTATTAGCAAGAATAGAAGCAATATTAAGAAGAACAAATGGAAATTATACAGAAACTAATACTATATCATTTAAAGATTTAGTTTTGGACTTAAATAATAGAGAAGTGAAAGTAAATGGTCAAGAAGTAATATTACAGGGAAAACAATTTGATGTATTAGAATATTTAATAACATCAAAAAATACCATTATAACTAAAGATCAAATATTTGATAAAATTTGGGGCTTTAATAGTGAAACTAGTACAAATGTTATAGAAGTTTATGCTAGTGGTTTACGAAAAGAATTAAAAAAGATTGGATATGATAAATATTTAAAAACAATAAGAGGTGTGGGATATATTTGGAATGATAAGGAAATTTAGTCAAATATATTTTAGAAAGGGAATGTTAAAATGAGTGAACAGGAACAATTTCGAAAACAAATAATAAAACATACTTTTTATAATATAATAGCATTTGCAATTATATTTTCTGTTTTTGGAATACTTGTATTTTGCTTAGTAAGAAATATTACATATTCTTCTGTTGATATAACTTTAAAAGAATGTGCTTCAATGTATCAAGAATTTGAAAGTAATGTAAAAGATTTTTCAAATTATTTTTTAGAAAAAGGTTTTAAATATAGTGAATTTGAAAATTCCATAAATACTATGAGAGACTATATTTTGGCAAGAAAGGTATCAAATCCAAAAGTAATTGTAATTGTTAGAGATAATAATTTTGATGTTTTAAATGAAGATGATTTAGGAAGAAATTATAATCAATATTTAACTAAACTCGAATTTAATTCAAAAATATTAAATAAAATTTATGAGGTTGGAATTAATAATACATATAATTATAGGGCGATAAATTTAAAATTATATTCAGATAAACCAGAAAATGTGAGATATATACAGTTACTTATAAATGTAGATAGTGAGAATGAATTAGTGTCACATTATTTAGATATTATTTTAATTACTATTTTAACAGGTATCATAATGTCAATGATTGCAAGTTATATTTTATCTAAAAAAACATTAGTACCAATAGCAGAAACTTTGAAAAAACAAATGGAGTTTGTCCAAAATGCTTCTCATGAACTTAGAACACCACTTACTATTATACAAGCAAAACAAGAACTATTATTACAAGAACCAGATGCAAAAATAATTGATAAATCTGAAGATATTATGCTTACTTTAAATGAAACAAAAAGATTAACTAAACTTACGAAAGATTTAATGACTCTAGCTAGAGCTGATGAACGAAATATTGAATTAAAAAAAGAAAAGACAGATTTAGATGAATTAATAGATGGATTGTCAAAACCATATATAGAGATGGCTGAACTTCAAAATAAGAAAATGATATTAAATTTACAGTACAATGAAGAAGCTTTTATAGATACAAATAAATTTTATCAGGTTATGGTTATTTTACTAGATAATGCTATAAAATATACAGAAGATGGCGATACTATTGAAGTAGCAACATATAGCAAAGATGGGAAATGTATTATTGAAATAAAAGATACAGGAATTGGAATTAGTGAAGATGCTATTAAACATATATTTGATAGATTTTATAGAGAAGATAAAGCAAGAAATAGAGAAACAGGTGGAAGTGGTCTTGGCCTTTCTATTGCAGATGTAATTATAAAAGCACATAATGGTACAATAAAAGTATCACATAATAAGCCAAAGGGAACTGTATTTACAATTCGTCTACAAAAATAAATTTTTAGTATTAACTTATATTACAAATTTGTAACATATATTGTTAAAAAAATATACTTTTGTTATAATAAAAGAACAAGATAACAGAAGAGGAAGAAATATGAGTTTATTAGTTATAATAAGCATAGCTTTTTTGATAGTCTTTTCTTTTATATTATATCAGTATTCTAGTGGAAAATATAGTTCATTAGGAAGTGAATTTGAAGAAAAAAATATTAAAAGTTATGAAAGTGATTATCCAAATAAAAATGGAGATGAACTAAAAATTGAAATTGAAAAAATTGCAGATAGATTAATTAATAATCAAAATAGCAATAGATACACAAATCAAATAAAGGATAAAGTACAAAAAGATGAACGAATTGATCCTTTTAGAAATCAAATTGCAGATGATGTGAAAATCATAAAATATAACAATAATAAATTGAAAGCAAAGGTGATTTATTCGTTAGAAGATGAGAAATACAGTTTGATTTTTGATATGATAACTGTAAATCGTGGTAGAGTTTTCTTAAAAAAATATAATTTAATGAAACAAAAAATAAAAAATGAGTATAATATGTAATAATAAAAGAAACTATTAAATTTTTAGCAAACTAATATATAGAGTGCTAAAAATGGTTTGAAATGGTCTAAAAATAGCAAAAACATTCGAATTTAAGATTTGAATGTTTTTTATTTTTGGAGTATATTATATATATTGTAAAGGTAAAATAATATATAGAATGGAGTTGATATATATGTTATGCGAGTATTGTGGAAGAAGAGAAGCTACAGTTCAATATATACAAATAATAAATGGAAACAGACAAGAATTACATCTATGCTCAAAATGTGGTAGTGAATTAGGTGTAGATGATTTTAATATGCCAATTGATTTATCAAACTTTTTTGGAGAAATATTTGGAGATTACAATATTCCATTATTAAACACTGAAAAGAAATTAGTATGTGAAAACTGTAAAACAAGTTTTGATGAATTTTTAAATACAGGAAAAATGGGATGTGCAAATTGTTATAAAACTTTTGAAAAAAAGTTAATTCCTATATTAAAAAGGCTTCAAGGAGGTACAGAATATTTAGGAGATTCTAACAGAGATACTACAATTGGAAAATTAAGTTTGAAAGAAGAAAATAAAGGTGAGGACCAAATAACAATCTTGGAAGAGAAGCTAAAAAAATGTATTAAAGATGAAAATTATGAAGAAGCTGCTAAATTTAGAGATAAGATAAAAGCAATTAAAGAAGAAAAAAATGAACTAAATAAAGAAGGGGGAAATAAATAATGAATTGGTATTGTGAACCCGGAAAGGAAAATGATGTTGTATTATCTACCAAAATAGAGATAAATAGAAATTTTGCAGATGAACCGTTTATGGAGAAAGCTTCTGAAAAAGATTTATTAGATGTACAAAATAGAGCTAAGAAATTATTTGGAAAGATAAATTATGGGCTTAAGTATTTAAAACTAAAAGACATGGACATTTTAACGAGGCAAAGCTTGGTAGAGAAAAATTTAGTCAATCAAGATTTTATTGCAAACAGTAGTGATGTAGAAGCAATATGTATTAATGATGAAGAAAACATATGTGTAAAAGTAAACGAAAAAGACCATATTGAAATACAGGTATTTAGTAGTGGTTTAGAGCTAGATAATTGTTTTAATCTTATCACTGAATTGGACAATAAAATAAATGAAGAAGAAAAGATTGCGTTTGATAAAAGATTTGGATATTTAACAAGTGATTTAATAAATGTTGGAATTGGTATGCAAGTATCTGTATTAGTTCATTTACCAGGTTTAAAGAAAACAGGAAATTTACAAAAAATATTGGATATAGTTGAAAAATTTGGAATGAATATAAGAAATGAATACGGAGAATATAGCAAACAGAATACTGATGTTTATCAAATTTCAAATAGACAAACTTTAGGAATTTCAGAAAAAGATACTATAGAAAATTTAAAATTAATTATTGAAAAAATAGTAGAACAAGAAAGAGTCGCAAGAAAATTTCTTGCAAAAAATAATAAAAGTTTAGAAGATGTAATTTATAGAAGTTTTGGAATTCTAGTATATGCAAAAAGAATGAATTTAGAAGAGGCAAATCAATTAATTTCAGAAGTTAAACTTGGTGTAGACTTAGGTATACTTCAAGAATTAACAGACATAAAAATAAAGAAAATGATGTTATATGTAAAACCTACTAATTTACAAAAAATTGTAGGCAAAACACTTACAAAAGATGAAATGCAAGAAGAGAGAGCAAAAGTATTACAAAATATTATTAATGAAAAATAAAATCTCAAAAGAGAAAGGAGAGATTGCTTATGACATATAAATTCACGAGGAGTGGAGAAAAGGTTTTAGAAATTGCAAATGAACTTGCAATGGAATTAGGGCATAATTATATAGGAACAGAACATATCTTATATGGTTTATCTTGCGAGGAAAGTGGATTAGCAAGCAAAGTATTAGAAAAACAAGATATTACACCAGAAAGAGTAATAGAAAAAATAGAAGATTTGATTGGTGTAAATACAAGTGGACAAAATATTATTTTAGGTTTTACTCCAAGAACAAAGAAAATTATAGAAAATGCATATTTAGAAGCAAAAAGATTGGGCTCTGATTATATTGGAACAGAACATTTATTAATTGGAATTATGAAAGAAGGAGATAGTGTAGCTGTTAGAATTTTAATGGACTTAAATGTTCGAACAGAAGAACTTTATTCAGATATTGAAGAAGTTTTAAATGACTTTGAGAATTGTACTAATGACAATAAGGATGCTAAACAAGAAAAAAATAGCTTTAATTCAACTCAAACGTTAAATCAATATGGTACTGATTTAACAAAACAAGCAGTTGAAGGTCTATTAGATCCAGTAATTGGTAGAAAAACGGAAACTGAAAGAGTAATAGAAATTTTATCAAGAAGAACTAAGAACAATCCTTGCTTAATTGGTGAGCCAGGTGTTGGAAAAACAGCTGTAATCGAAGGATTAGCACAAAAAATAGTTAGTGGTGCAGTACCAGAAATTTTGAAAAATAAAAGAGTAGTGACATTAGATATTAGTTCAATGGTAGCTGGTTCAAAATATAGAGGAGATTTTGAAGAGAGAATAAAGAAATGCTTAAATGAAGTAAAAAAAGCAAAAGATGTAATCTTATTTATTGATGAAATTCATACAATAGTTGGGGCTGGTGCAGCAGAAGGTGCTATTGATGCAGCTAATATATTGAAACCTTTATTAGCAAGAGGCGAGATTCAAGTAGTAGGAGCAACAACTTTAAATGAATATAGAAAATATATAGAGAAAGATTCAGCACTTGAAAGAAGATTTCAACCAATAATAGTTAATGAACCATCATTAGAAGATTGTAAAAAAATTTTAAAGGGATTAAGAGATAAATATGAAGCACATCATAATGTAAAAATCACTGACGAGGCAATTGACAGTGCTGTCGAATTATCAAGCAGATATATAAATGACAGATTTTTACCAGACAAGGCAATTGATTTAATAGATGAAGCTTCTGCAAAAGCTAGATTAGAAACTTATATTGAACCAGAAGAAATAAAAAAATTAGAAGAAAAAGTACAGAAAACAAGCATGGAAAAAGAAGAAGCTATTAATGTTCAAGATTTTGAAAAAGCAGCTAAATTAAGAGATGAAGAAAGAAAATTAAAAGAAGAGTTAGAAAAGGAAAATTCTAAGTGGAAGGAAAAAAATAATAAAAATATAGTAAACATAGGAAAAGAAGAAATTGCAAGGATTGTATCAAGATGGACTGGAATAGATACAAGCAAAATTACAGAAACTGAAACAGAAAGACTAAAGAATCTAGAAAAAGAACTACACAAGAGAGTTGTAGGACAAGAAGAAGCTGTAAGTGCAGTTGCTAAAGCTATAAGAAGAAGTAGAGTAGGATTAAAAGATCCTAATAGACCAATTGGTTCATTTTTATTTTTAGGACCAACTGGTGTTGGAAAAACTGAATTAACAAAAGCTTTAGCTGAATGTTTATTTGGTGATGAAAATGCACTTATTCGTATAGATATGTCTGAGTTTATGGAAGGACATTCTGTATCCAAATTGATTGGTTCACCTCCAGGATATGTTGGATATGATGAAGCAGGAGGTTTGACTGAAAAAATTCGTAGAAAACCATATTCAGTTGTATTATTTGATGAAATTGAAAAAGCTCATCCAGATGTTATGAACTTATTATTACAAATATTAGATGACGGTAGATTAACAGATAATCAAGGAAGAACTGTAAGCTTTAAAAATACTGTAATTATTATGACTTCAAATGTAGGTGCTAGATTAATTACAGATAAGAAGACATTAGGATTTTCTAGTGTTTTAAGTAAAGAAGACGAAAAATTAAAAGTAGAAAATGATACAATGAAAAAAGATGTTATGCAAGAAGTAAAAAAAGAATTCAAACCTGAATTTTTAAATCGTATTGATGAAGTTATAGTATTTCATAAATTATCTAAAGAAGATGTAGAAAAGATTATAGATAATATGTTAAAAACAGTTCAAAATCGTATGTTAAATCAAAATATTAAATTTGAAGTTGATGAAAGTGCTAAAGAATTAATAGCAAAAGAAGGTACTGATTTAAATTATGGAGCAAGACCTTTAAGAAGAGCAATTCAAAATTTAATAGAAGACAAAATAGCTGAAGGAATTTTGAATAATGAGATTAAACCTAAAAAGAAAGTTTTATTATCTGCAAAAGGTGATACAATTATAATTTGTTAATATTTGTAGATATATTAGGAAAGGATAGCGATTTATAGGCTTAGTAAAACTAAACCTATAAATCATTATATTAAATCATATGAAAAAGTTATTATTAACTATAGGTATAGTTTTAATATTAGTGTTTTTTTTCACAAATATAAATAAGCCTTTTTTTGAATTTACCCAAAATATTCCAATTTTAAATATTCTAACAAAAACAATAAATTTCAGAAAATTCTATGAAGAAGTTGAAACAACAAGTCAAAATACAAAATTTCCAAGAAAATATAAAATACAAGATAATAATGTTCAAGAAAATATTAATAAAATAATTACAGAGCAAATAGCTGAATTATTAAATTCATCAGAAAAGGAAAAAAGAGAAATAAATGAAAAAATTCAAGAGAATATGCAAAGCAGTTTAAGTGGAACAATATATGGTAAAGAATATACTAGAATAGACTATGATATAAAATATGCATCTGATGAAATATTATCATTTATACTAATTAAAGAAGAAGGAATAAACAGTACTAATACAGAAATTCATACTTTTAATTATAATTTAAAGGAAAATAAAGAAATTAAACTGAAAGATTTATTTGGAAACGATTATAAAAAAATAATAAATGAGAAAATTGAATCAGAAATATTGAATAGAGAAGAAGAAAATACAAATGTCAAATTTTTTCATAAAAATGATATGCTAGGAATTGGCGAAGATAACTATTTTCAAGGTATATCTGAAAATGAAAGTTTTTATATAAATGAATTTGAAAATGTAGTAATAATTTTTGAAAAATATAGTATTGCACCTGGATATATGGAAAGACCAGAATTTGAAATAGTAAAAAACGATTAAATCTTAATTATTATTAAAAACTCTTTTAATAAATAAAAAACTAGTATATAATAATTAAGTATGGCAAAAAATGTAATAAAATAGGAGATAGATTAAATGAATACAAATGGTAATAAAGTATTAATAGGGCTAATTATTTCAATTATAGCAATTATGGCTGGTTTTATAATATATTATGCTACGAGAGAGCCAGTTGTTAGTTTGAATGGTGATAGTAGTGTTACAGTTGAGTATGGAAATTTATATCAAGAAATGGGTGCAACTGCTACTAAAAATAATAGAGATGTTACATCACTTATTGAAGTGAAAGGTAATGTAGATATAACTAAAGTTGGGGAATATGAAGTAAATTATTTAATAAAAGATAAAGTGTATGCTATTAGAAGAGTTTTAGTAGTTGATGATACACCACCAACTATTGAACTTACAGGAGCTACTAATATTAGTGTAATGATTAATAAACAATATGAAGAACCTGGTTATAAAGCGGTAGACAATTATGATGGAGATATTACTCAAAATGTTGAAATTAGAAGAGAAAATTTAGCAGAACATAAATATAAATTAATTTATACAGTAAAAGATTCTTCTGGAAATAGTGCATCAGCAGAAAGAACTATTATAGAAAACATAGAAGAAAATAAAAATGTTATATATTTGACTTTTGATGATGGACCAAGTACTGATATAACACCTAAAATACTAGATATTCTTAAAGAAGAAAATGTAAAAGCAACCTTTTTTGTATTAGACTATAGTGTTGGTAGTAAAAGAGAAGAATTAGTAAAAAGAGAAATAGAAGAAGGACATGCTATAGGTCTTCATGGTGTATCTCATAAGTACAAAGAAATATATAAATCTTTAGAAGAGGGAATAAGTAATTTTACAAATTTAAATCAAAAAATAAAAGAAACAACTGGAGTAGATACAAAAATTATGAGATTTCCAGGTGGAAGTTCAAATACAGTAAGTAGATTTAATAAAGGAATAATGACAGCATTATCTTCTGCAATGCTAGAAAGAGGCTATAAATATTATGATTGGAATGTTGCTTCAGGAGATTCAGGAGATGTAAAAACAAGAGAAGCTGTTTATGAGAATGTTACAAAGGGATTTAAAAAAGATAGGATAAATATGGTTCTAATGCATGATTTTAGTGGAAATAAAAAGACTTTAGAAGCATTAAGAGATATAATTCGTTTTGGAAAAGAAAATGGTTATACTTTTGAAAAAATAACAGAAGACACACCTATGATAACTCAAAAAATTGCAAATTAAATTAAAAAATTGTAGATTTAGAAATACTATTAATGTTAAAATAAAGTGGAAGAACAAAAGTAAAAGAAAGGGATTAATTAAATAAAGATTTAATTAATGCGATAATAAAGATGTTACAAGAAGCTTTAATTTGTGCTAGCTATGCTGTTGCAGTAGGAATACCTGCTGGAATGTATGCAAGAGTAGATAGTTTAAAATCAAAACAAATGGATTTAAATGAAGATGTAAAACAAACAATCCTAGAAGATGGTATTTATCATATAACAAGTAAAGAAAATGCGATGAGCATTGTAAAAAATGGATTTTATTTGCCAACTAAAGGAATAATAAATAATCATTTTTCAAAGTCTAGAACACAAGATAAATTTGCAGATTTAGTGTATATGTTTGCAGGGAAACCTTCACTATATTCATTTGGGAAAAATATTGTTGGAAAAATGTCGAAAGATGGAACTGTGTATGCTGTTAGACATCATCCAGACGAATTTGATCTAGAAAATTATACACAAAGATTAGAAGATGGGGCTATAACTTATGAAGGAAGACTTGATGTTGCTCATAATAATCCAGAAGTTGTTAGATTAAAGTTTGAAAAAAACAAAATTGTAGAAGTACCAATTGATGAAAAATTGCCAGAACTTCCAATTCATAAAAGAGTTTTATATACGTCTTTAGAAACAGGACTAGGAGTGGTTGCTTCAATTGGAGAAATTGCAAAAGATTTAGTATATAGAGATAAAAATCATCAGATAAGAAATATTATGTCAAGAAGACGAATTGAAAATAAAGCTCTTGAACAATTTAATGAAGAAAAGTCTAGAAAATCTTATACATATATTAAAGATGGGAAAAATTATGTTGTTGCAGAACAAGATGATAAAACAGTAGACGGCAAGAAAGTGGTAGAGTTTGCTGTACTTGAAAGAAAAGGAGAAGAATTTTTACCAGTAAAGAGAGTTTATAGTGAGAGAACAGATACAGAATTAACAGAAACACAAATGGAAAATTTTTTTGAAACTACTATTCATTTGGATAAAAATGTTGATGAATATGTTGGTAAGCCAGAAATTCAAAATGAAAGTATTGTACAAGTTTTGGACGAAAGATATAGTGAACATTTTAAAAGAAAACAAGAAGCAGCTGCTTTAGTAGAAGTAAACTATAATAGATTTCAAGATGCTAAAAGTAGAAGACAAATGGAATGGTTGAATAGTATTTACACACAAGTTCCAGCACCAGCAAGAACAATGGCACAAAGAGTAATTAGTAATATAAAAGAACTTGGAAAGAATGCTATTAGACAAAATACGGCAGAGAAAGGAATAATTGATGATACAAAAGATAGATAATAGATATTATATTGCACTTGCACAAGTTAGTAGTATAATAAAGAAATTAACTCCTGAATTACAAGCCAAAATTCCTGATAAGTTTATGGAATTAATTGAATTAAATAAATCTGATGAATGCTTAGAAAATGAAATATTACCAGAAACTAAAGCTATAATGTCTTTAATATATAGAGATTATTTATGTGATGAAAATTTAAAAAGTTATCTTAAAGAAAATGATGAAAAAGAAATAGAACAGTCAAATATTTTATTTGAAGATAATAAAATTGAAGTTAAGCAGAATAATGTAGCATTAACTGTAATTAAAGAAAAGAATTTTTTACAAAAATTTATAAAAAAGATAAAAGAATTTTTTAGTAATAAGTTTAACAAATAATAAAATAAAAAGCCGTGTATGCTATTATCATACACGGCTTTTTATTTTATAAATGATAGCTTGCAAATTTTTTTAATTATTTTGATCATTGCAACTATTGCAATTTCCATAATTCATTGTATTTGTGAAATTATTATTTCCCATACCAGTATACCATCTTTTTTCTGCTAATTTATCTTGAACTCCGTTTAAAGCTTCACCAAATCTTTGAAAATGCACGACTTCTCTTTCTCTTAAAAATCTCAATACGTCAAGAACATCTGGGTCATCTTTGCAAAGATTTATTAACTTTTCATAGGTTGCTCTAGCTTTTTGTTCAGCTGCTAAATCTTCTGTTAGGTCAGCAACAGGGTCACCTTTTACTGCTATACTTGCTGCAGTCCAAGGAAAACCGGCGGCAGCTTGTGGATATACACCAAAGCCATGGTCAGTGTAGTATGCACCTAATCCCATCTCTTGCATTTGTTGAGGAGAACAGCCCTTAGTAAGTTGGTGAACTAAAGTTCCTACCATTTCGAGATGCCCAAGTTCTTCAGTGCCGATATCATTTAGTATAGCTTTTGCTTTTTGGTCTGGCATACCAAATCTTTGTGAAAGATATCTCAAAGAAGCACCAAGTTCACCATCAGGACCACCATATTGAGATATTATTATTTGCGCAAGTTTTGGGTTTGGTGTTCTTATATTTATTGGATATTGTAAATGTTTGTTATAAGTCCACATAATTAACTCCTTTCCCAAGGCCAAGGTAAGTCTATCCAACGCCATTTATTACAAGGACATTCAATAGAAAGAGGCCCATATTTTCTTTGATATTCGTCACTTACGGTTCTAAGCTCGTTACTATATTGATTATGAATTCTAATAGCTCTTCTATCGTTTGGATGAGTGTCTAAATAAAGAGCTAAATCATTTACTGAAAATTTCAATTCTCTAATCTGCATAAGCATTTGCTGCTGATTTGAATTATTGCAACCACAATTACAACCCATTATTTCTACACCCACTTTCTATAATATTTGATTCCAAGTATTCGTTTTCGATTACGGAATCATTTGGAGAATAAGGACTAACTAATTCTGGAAAAATAGTACCATTATTTAATCCGCAATTTTGGTTAAAAATATTTCCCATTTTTTGATTAGGCACATATGCGTGACCGTACATTGGGTTTTGCGTAAACACCTCTTCAGTTGAATTAGAGAATCCACATTCGCACTCGTCAAATTCTGAGCCACAAGAGTTGTTAGAATATCTGGGAAATAAATTATTTGTATTATATAAATTGCAACCACAACCTGATGAAGAATTATAATAATTATTGTTTGTGTTGCTATTTCTATTGTTACAACATCTTCTCATTAAAAATAACCTCCTTTAATAGTTATAATAGATAATATGTAAAAGCAAATAATTTTGTTACTTTATTAAAATAATTATTGTAAAAAAAGTTTTTATATATTAAAATACTTTTATAAAATATAATAATGATATAAAAATTAGATATAATAAAAGTAAACAACGAACAAAAGAAAGATGGTGTAGTATGGAATTTTTGGCAGTAGTTTTTATACTAGCAATGGTAATTTTATTTTTAACTGTGTTGGCTGTATATCAAATAAAAATGGCTGGTATGAATGTAACTGATTTTTGGTCTTTTATAAAAGCAAATGAAACTTTAGATAAATTATATGCATTTAGTGTAAAATGTGATAGATTAACTCCTCAGCAACAAATTATTTTTATGCAAGAAGCAGATAAAATATTTGAAGCTTTTGATAAAGTACCAGATGCATTATGGGAAGAAGAATATCAAAAATATATGAAGGTTTTAGATAAATATAAAGATATAAAAATGCTTCGTTGGGAATCAAAGTAATATTTCACAGAAAAAACATATATCTTTAAATATATTTATGATATAATTCTAGAAAATCAAAAGAAAAGTAACAAGGAGGATATATGGTAAAATTTAATTATGAAAATTCAAGTATAGAAGAAAAGGCTATGATGGAATATAGCCAAATGGTAACAAAAGTACATAAAGAGCTTCATAAAAAAGCTAATGATGAAAATGAATTTTTAGGTTGGATTGAATTACCAACTAATTATGATAAAGAAGAGTTTGATAGAATAAAAAAAGCTGCTAAAAAAATTCAAAGAGATTCAGATATTTTAGTAGTAATAGGAATAGGTGGTTCTTATTTAGGTGCAAGAGCTGTAATTGATAGTTTAACACATACATTTTATAATGGAATGCCACATGAAAAAACACCTCAAATTGTATATGCAGGAAATAATTTAAGTCCTGTATATATGAATGATTTATTAGAATTCGTTGCGGGAAAAGATATTTCTGTAAATGTTATATCAAAATCAGGAACTACAACAGAGCCAGCAATTGCATTTAGAATATTTAGAGAAGTTTTGGAAACTAAATATGGAGTTAAAGAGGCAAGAAAAAGAATATATGTAACAACAGATAAGCAAAAAGGTGCTTTAAAAACTCTAGCAAATGAAGAAAAATATGAAACATTTGTTATTCCAAATAATATTGGTGGCAGATTTTCAGTACTTACAGCAGTTGGACTTTTACCAATAGCTGCAGCAGGAATAGATATTGACAAATTGATGCAAGGTGCAAAAGAAGCACAAGAAAAATATTCTGATTCAAATTTAAAATATAATGATTGCTATAAATATGCAGTATTAAGAAATATGTTATATAATTCAGGAAAAAATATTGAAATATTAGCTAATTATGAACCAAAACTTCATTATTTTACAGAGTGGTGGAAGCAACTTTTTGGAGAGAGTGAAGGAAAAGATAAGAAAGGTATTTTCCCAGCTGGTGTTGATTTAACAACTGATCTACACTCAATGGGACAATATATTCAAGATGGTAGAAGAGAGTTAATTGAAACAGTATTGAAAATAAATAAAAATGCTTCAGAAATAAAAATACAACCAGATGATCAAAATCTAGATGGTTTAAATTATTTAGCAGGAAAGACTTTAGGATATGTTAATAATAAAGCAATGGAAGGAACAATACAAGCTCATGTTACAGGTAATGTACCAAACTTCCAAATTGAAATTGATAAATTAGATGAGGAAAATATAGGACAATTAATTTATTTCTTTGAAAAAGCAGTTGCAATGTCAGGAAATTTACTTGGAGTTAATCCATTTAACCAACCAGGTGTAGAAGAATATAAAAAGAATATGTTTCATTTATTAGAAAAACCTGGATATTAAAATTTAAAAATAAAGTTTATATTGAAAACAATGCGAAATTTTTAAATAATACTTTAATTGCTTAAATTCTATATTAATTTAAACGACATAAAAAATGACAACTTTTTAAGAGTTGCCATTTTTTTTGAGCTATAATTTATTTTTTATCACTTGATTCTGCTGTTTTCTTTTTAGTTTTTTTCTCTTTAGCATCTTTATTATTTTCTGAAATTTCTTTTATTTCAGATTTATCTTTTTCTAATGATTCAGTAATTGTTTTATGTATTTCGTTAGACAATTCTTCAGTTTCTTTTATTTTTGTAGACTCTCCAGAATGAACTATTTGTACATTGTCTAATTTTTTTGAAATAACAGTTAATTTTCTAAGAACTGCTATTTTCCAATATCCATCTTGTACTTCTTTTCCTGTTCCAGCTGTTACAAGAAGTGAAATAGCAAAAAATAATAGTGTAGAAATTGTTATTATTATAGGTTTTAAATATCCATCGAATAGAAGAATATTAACAACTAATTCACTAATTGCTAAACCTATAAATGCACCAATGATACTAAATACAATCATGAAAAATACTCTTTTTACTTTAAGCCAAAATATATAATTTTTAAAGGTGTTTTCGTCGTACATAAATTTCTCCTTATATTAATATTACTAACATAGTAATTATATTATTTAAAAAATATATAGTCAATACGTGCTAAAAATTTTATTAAATATTAAGAAATCTGTAATTTTAAGTAAGCTTCTTTAAAATCTTCTGGCATTTGTATAGTAAATTCTAAGAATTCATTTGTTATAGGATGATAAAATGAGATTTTGTAAGCATGTAATGCTTGATGGCTAATTAAAGTACTAGGATTTCCATATAGCGTATCACCAATTAGTGGGCAATTCATAAATTTTGAATGAACTCTGATTTGATGAGTTCTGCCTGTTTCTAGAGTAAATTCAACTAGACTAGCATTTTTCAAAATTTCTAAAGTTTTATAATGAGTTATTGCTTGTTCTTTATCTAATGTACTAGATAAATCAATAGTTCTTTCAATTATGCTATTATCTTTTCGTGTGATTGGTGCTTTGATAGTACCATTTTCTGGAATAAAAACTCCAGAAACAAGAGCAAGATAATTTTTACAAAATTTTTTGTCTTTCATTTGTTTAATAAGACATTCTTGAATATACGGATGCTTTGCAAAAATGACAATACCAGAAGTATCTTTGTCTAATCTATTTACAGGTCTAAGTTTAATTGCTAAATTTTTTGTGTCAAAATAATATTTTACACCATTAGAAAGACTATCACTGAAGTGATTTGCAGAAGGGTGAATTGGTAAACCTGCAGGCTTATTTAAAATTAGTAGGTATTCATCTTCATATATAATTTTTAAATTCATCTGTGTAGGTTGAATGTTATCAGCAGTTTCAACAAAATCCATGTCTATTTGTATAACATCATTAATATTTAACGGAGCTGAAACATAAACATGAGAATTATTTAAGAATATTCTTTTTTCTTTTTTTAATTTTATTATCATTCTTTCTGAAAGCTTAAATTCAACTTTTAATAATTCTTTTACGTTAGAATATTTATCAGAATTTACTATATATTTAAAATTCATAAGTCTCCTTTCAAAATTAACAAAAAAATTATAACATAGAAGTTCTATATTTTCAAATCATACATATATATTGAATAAGATAAGAAAAAAGGAGGCAATATGTTGGAAGAAATTTTAGGATATTTTCCAGAAAAATTAGAAAATAAATTAAGTGAAGAAATAAAAGACAAGCTTGATAGTTTAGAAGAAATTAGACTTAGAGTTGATAGACCAATAGTTTTAAAATTTAGAGATACAGATAAGGTAATTAAATATAATGTAACAACAGAAGATATTTTATCTACACTACAAATTTTATGCGAAAATTCTATATATAGTTATCAAAATCAAATAGCAGAAGGATTTATAACTATTAAAGGTGGACATAGAATTGGAATTTCTGGATCTTGTGCTATTGAAGATGGAAAAGTAATAAATATAAGGTATATATATAGTTTAAATTTTAGAATTGCAAGACAAGTAATAGGTAGTAGTAATTTAGTTTTGAAACATATATTAAATTTAGAAAATAATAGCATATATAATACTTTAATTATTTCTGCACCAGGGACAGGCAAAACAACTATTTTAAGAGATATAATTAGACAATTATCGACAGGAATAAAAGAAATAAAGTTTTTAGCAATAAACGTTGGAGTGGTTGATGAACGTGGAGAAATTGCTGCTATGTATAAAGGTATTCCTCAAAATGATATTGGAATAAAGACAGATATTATAGAGAATGTTTCAAAAAGCATAGGAATAAAAATGCTAATAAGGTCAATGGCTCCTAAAGTTATAGTTGCCGATGAAATTGGAAAACGAGAAGATATAGAAGCCATACATTATGCTATATGC
>CAKPBB010000025.1 GCA_934140005.1 uncultured Clostridia bacterium | reverse complement strand
TATGCAGAAGGATATTTAATAGTAGATGGCGAAAGAGTTTTTATAGTTGGAAAAGATTTTGATAAATATATGAATGCAAAGTCTCAAAGATTGTTGGTAGCAAATGATGAAGAATGGACTTTTAAAGAAATTTCAGAGGGAACATGTGCGATAACAGCATATAATAAAGAATTAAAAGGAACGATATCTATACCAGCAGTATTAATATCAAAAGAATCAGAAAAAGCATATATAGTGGAAGAACTTGGAGATGATATATTTAATTATGGAACACAAATAAAAAAAGTAGATTTTAGTAAGGTTGGAAATACATTAAAAAGAATTGGTGCAAGAACTTTTATGAATTGCACAAATTTAGAGATAAACGTACCAAATGATTTACCAAGTTCAATAGAATCAATAGGCTATAAAGCTTTTTATAATTGCAAAAAATTAAGTGGAAATATAGATGAAATACAAAATACAGGAATAGTATTAGGACAAGGTGTTTTTATGAATTGTTCAAATTTGACTGGTTCAATACAAAACATTTTTGACCAATCATTTTACGTAGAAGATAATGGAACAACATCAGCAACAGTAATAGAAGAAGGACAATTTAGCGGTTTTAGTGGATTAACAGGAAGTTTAACAATACCTTATTATATAACAGAAATAAAAGATAATGCATTTTATGGTTGTACAGGAATAGAAGCATTGAACTTTGATGAAGGAGAAAATGGTAGTCAATTAGTAGCAATAGGAAATAGTGCTTTTCAAGCTTGTACAGGAATAAAAAATAAGTTAGTAATACCAAGTAAAGTGAAAAGTATAGGAACATATTGTTTTTATAATAATGTAAAAATTACAGGGTTAGAATTAAATGAACAATTAACTAATATAGGGATATATTCATTTGCTATGTGCTATAACTTATCTGGAAAATTGATATTTCCTGAAACATTAGGTGTAATTTCTTATGGAGCTTTTTGGAGCAGTTCATTATCAGAAATAGATTTTAAATATAGAGATAATAATGGTTGTAAAAAAATAGATACTTTTGCTTTTATATCAAATGGTAATCTTAGAAATATATCATTTCCAGAGACATTACAATATATAGGTGAAAGAGCTTTTGACTGGTCTGGAAATTTAAGAGATATATATTTACCAGATTCAATTAATAGTATAGCAGGTGAAGCTTTTAATGGTCAAACTAAAATGAATATAATTCATTGGCCACTAAATTTAGAAACAATAGGTGCACAGGCTTTTAATTCTTGTAGCTCTATTACTCTGTTACCAAATATAAATAAATTAAATAGTATTGGAGAAGAGGCTTTTAAAAGTTGTACTAACCTTGGAAAAAAAGAAAACGAAGAAAAAACTAATATAATAGAATGGTTAGAAAAATCAAAAATAACTTCTATAGGTGCAAATTGCTTTGAAAATGATATATATTTAACTGGAGAGTTTTCGGGAACAATAAATAATTCAAATAATAAAGCAATATCAATAAGTGGATCAATATTTACAAATACAAGTATAACAAGAGTAAGTGACATAACTAATATTGGCAATGTAATTGCTAATAATCAATATAGTGGAAGTACAAAATTTGTGAAAAATGGAAAAGAGGTTACAGAAGTAGATATACCGACTGGAGTAACAAGTATAGGTGAAAATGCATTTGCTGGATGTATAAGTATAACAAAAATAATAATTCCAAATACAGTTATTAGTATATCAAGTGGAGCTTTTATGAATTGTACAAATTTAACAACAATAGAATTTACAGCTGGATCAAATATTGAGGAAATTTCAAGTAGCTTTTGCTATAACAATAAAAAATTAGTAAGTATATCATTACCAGGTTCGATTAAAAGTATTGGTAATTATGCTTTTTATAATACAGGACTTAAAACTTTTATATGTCCAAAAAATTTAACAAGTATTACATCTGCAAGTTTTCAATCTTCAACTCTTGAAGAGATAACATTAAATGATGGTTTAAAATCATTAGGATATAGATGTTTTAGGGAAACAAAGCTGAAAAAAATAGTAATACCAGATTCAGTAGATACAATGAGTGGGGCTGTATTTGAAGGCTGTTCTTCTTTGGAAAGTGTGACATTAGGAAGTGGAATGCATGAAATTCCAAGTTATTTTGTAACAAGTTCAAAGGCTTTAAAAGAAATAGTTATAAAAGGTGATGTGACGAGGATTAATTATTGTGCTTTTGGTTATAATTCAACACTAACACTTAATGGAATTAAGGGCTTGGATTGGGAGAAAATTGTATATATAGCCGAAGATGCTTTTACGAGTTGCACTTCATTAAAAGGTACAGTAAAGGTAAACAAAGAATGTAGTATTCATGAAAATGCAGCAAATGGTACGTCATTGCAATTTACAAAGTAACATTTGGGGTAATGATCAAAATTGACATTTTAAGAATTTTATGTTAATATAATTATGTAAATACCGCCAAATTTGAGCGGAAAAACAACATTTAAATAAGTTCTTTTTTATGAAAAGGAGAAGGTTTATGATTAGCACTAACAACAAATTGCGGGTAAACAATGAGAAGCATGAAATTACTACGTCAAATAATGTCGTTGTCAAGAAATGTTTTATACAAAATGGCTTGTGGGCATTGGGCAGTTTAGTATTTTGCATCTACTATTCGACGCAGTTTGGTAAGCTGTTTGAAATTTGTTTCGATTTGGCATTCCAGCTTTATGGCTTTGTTATGAAGGGAACGGTTTTCATGCCAATTATTGAGGCAATTAGATGGTCTCCGTATCGTATTTCTGGCACAATTATCTCAATGCTATACTTATCTGTATGGCATTCGGAAGACATAAAAGTTGGCAATAGAAAGGCTTTGATTCTTACAACAGTATTAGCAATAGGAATTATGCTTTTTAAAACTAATTCGTTGGTCGGAAAAATCTATCTGCTGGCTGTGATACTTCATATAGTTTTGGAGCTCAGAAAGATTGGTTTAGGTAAAGCAATGGCTATTTTTTCTTGGCCGGTATGTCCTAAACAAGCAACCAGACCGTATTCAGCTTTCGTAACATTTATGATGTTTGCAGTACTGATTTTCTTGATGGCTATCTGTTCTGCAATTGAGATGTTAGGCATTAGAGTAATTTCAATTTTTGCTGTCTTGTTCAAGATGACAATACTCGAGCAATTCTCTGAACTGTATGACAGATCGTATGATGCTGTGTATCACCACGTAATCTGAATAAACTAAGTTAATAAACCTTTAACCACTCAAGGGGTGTCCTTATTAGGCACCCCTTGGGTGGTTTTTATAAATATAAATAAAAAATTCCTTTAAGCATTACACTTAAAGGAATTACATTATTCATAAAAATTTTATCATTAGTAATATTTTAAGTCAATTATTAATATAACTTTTCTAAATAATTTTCTGAATAATTTAAGTATAAAAAATTGGAAAAAATACGCAAAAGTATATAGAACTACATTATTTTATGCTTTTTTATTTTATCCTTAATTGTAATGCTTAAAGATAAAATCCATAAAATTAGGAGGAAGGTCAAAAAATGGACAAAAGAGAAAAGTATATATTTCAAAAAAGTGGTATTACTTTAATTGCACTTGTTATAACAATTATTGTTTTATTAATATTAGCAGGTGTTTCAATAAATTTAATTGTTGGGCAAGATGGAATTTTAACCAATGCACAATATGCGACTTTTATGAATGAAATGACAGAAATAGAAGAAGCAATAAATATATGGAAAACAGGAGAAATGATTGGTACAGACATAGAAGAAGCTCAAAGAAAAATTCCAACAGATGGATTATATAGTGAAAGTGATTTAAGTAAAACAACGAGATTGACAGGAGAAGTTGGATATTATAGAGTATGGAGTTTAAGTGATAGTAAGCCAGATATAGATATACATAGTAGTGATTCTTTATTTAATGAAACTTTTGCAAGTGAGTTAGTTTATTATCCTGCTGGAGTACAAGACTTGTACTATATAGACAACGAAGCACTAGGAATTAATAAAAAGAAGAAATATCTAATAGATGCATCAAATGGAATGGTATATTCTACAAATGGAATTGTTTTAAATGGAGTACAATGTTACAGTTTAAATATGGCTAAAATGGCAATGAGTGGATATAGTGAAATGCCAGTATTTGCAGAAGCAGAAGTAAGTGGAAGTGGTGGAAATTTAGCTGGTAATATTTCAAATAAATATAAAGTAGATGAAAATGGAAATTATGTATTAGATGAAAATGGCAATAAAATAGAAAATCCAGACTATAATCCATATGGATTTGAGATAATAGCTTCAAATAATAGTGACAATATATATAAATTATATAATAATGGAGACTTATATGCAAAAGGTGTAAAAGGAATACAGCTTCAATCCAATAGTGGACAAACAGTGGATACAAGTAAATGGTCAACTTTTGAAGTACCTTCTATAATTGGAGGATATAAAAAGATTATTCAAGGGTCAGATACAATGTTTATCATTGATAATAATGATGAACTTTGGGCATGGGGAAACAATGATGACAATAAATTGGGATTAACACAAACACAACTATTAGAATATACAGAAAGAGAACCAGTAAAGTTAAATGTTAATTCAAAAAAAGTGTATAATGTTTTTTCAAATAACATAAAAACTTTTGTTGTGACAACTGATAATGAATTATATGCTATGGGAAGTAATAGTGGATATCTGCTGGGATTAGGATACGATAATACAATTAGTACATGGCAAAAAGTTGAAAGCATAACAAATCCGAAAGCTATAACTAGTATGTGGTTTTCAAGAGAGACACAATATACAATTATAAAAAAAGAAGAAAATGGTGTAGCTTCATATTATGCTACTGGTAAATTTGCTAAAGATGTTTTAGGAAATGGTGGTATAGGAACATATAAAAAATTTGTTCAAATATGGAATGGATATACATATAAAGAAGATAGTAATGGAAATTATATTATAGACACAAGTATACCATATGATGGTAATATTGATATAGATCAAGACATAAAAGAATTTGTATCTGTTGATGCTTGTGCAGCTATAGTTTTGCTAAATGATAATAAAATATATAGCATGGGTAGATGCAATGGTTGGTCAACTACAGAAGATGGATTAGTAGAAAATGTGAAATCTGTTTATCCAGATGATATTGGTGCAAATGTAAAACATATTTATTCAAATGGCTATGGTTTTATAGTTGAAAAAATAAATGGAGATATATATGCTGCCAATGGTGTTAGGACATCAGTAGGGTTTGAAACAACAAATAGAAGCTTAAAAAAGGTTGAATTGCCAACAGAATTAATGAATAGTGGTATTAAGCAGATTTATTCAATAAGTAAAAGTGATGCAGATTCAGCAGTATATTATTTGGCTAATAATGGAGATTTATATGCAAGCTCAAATACAACTAAATATTTTGGAGGAGATATAATACCATCTGGTGTACAAAAAGTTAATATTCCAAAGATTTCTTCATTATACAATTTTTCAGATAAAATAAAACATATAACTAATGAAACTGTAGTAGATACAAATGGAACAGAATTGTTTTTAGGAGAAGATGGAAAATTATATACTATTGGAAATGATGCAATAAGATATGGAAATAGTATATTGCAATTATCTTGGAAAATTGTTGCAAATAATGTTGAAAAGGTTGCATTAGGTGTTAATAATACAATTGCATATGTGAGTAAAGGAAATGTATATATAGCTGGTAGTGACTTAAGAATATTGGATCAAGGAAATACAACTGAAACTAAAATTGAAGCATTTAGAAAATTGGATGATCCATTAATAAATGATATTGTAAAAGATGTTTCATTTCCACATGGTCAAATGGTTATTCTGACATCAACAGGAACATTATATTCAACAGGATTATATAGTTTAGATGGAAGTTTTGGCTGGCCAAATGATAGAATTCCAGGCTGGACAGAAAAAGAAAATAAAACTAGCTTAATAAAATTATTAGATAATGTAACATATTTTTCAGGTGATGAATATGAAAAATTAGCTATATCAAATGGAAAATTATATAGTTGGGGAATGTTTAATGTTTCAAGAAATGGTATAAGAGAAGTTAAAGAAATTGATGTAAGTAAAATTATTGATGTTACGAAAATTAAGTATATGTTAGCAGCAATGAATGGTTCATTTATAATAGATACAGATGGAAAATTGTATGGAAGATATCAAACAAGTCAATACGTTGGTACTGATGATTGGAAAGATATATCATCACAACTGAATGGAGAAAAAGCAAAAACAATAGTTAATACAAGTAGAGGATATACACAAATTGTTCTAACAGAGGAAGGCCATATATATGGAAGAGGGTACAGAAAATATTTGGGACTTGGAGATTCTAGTTCAGCTTTTGAAACGAATTTTGTGAAATTACCGATTGAAAATGTAGCACAAATTACAGGCTCTGGTAATTATGATGCAACATATAGCTCAAATCTTGCATTTTATTTTATAGCTATAAAAAATGATGGAACGGTTTATGGCACAGGTTCAAATAAATATGGTATTTTAGGTCGTTGGATAGGAATAGATAGAAAGACACCGAATAGTAGATATAAAACAGCATTTGAATGGGTTGAATGTCCAGAATTGGAGATATAAAAACAATTAATTATTGTTTTTTCTACATAATTTTAACCAAAAAATTAAAATGTATAAAAAAGAAGTCAAAATAAGTCAATGACTTCTTTTTTTTCGGCAAAACTTCCTATAATTCTTCAAAGGAAAAGTACAAGCATTTATAGAATATTAAGGCATAACAAAAGAGGAGGGAAAGATAAGATGAATGTAAAACATTTTGTAGAGGACAAGGTTTTAGTATTTGAAATAACAGAAGAGATTGACCATCATATTACAGAAATTATAAGAAGGAGAATTGATTATGAAATTCAAAGATTTATGCCTAAAAGAGCTATACTTGATTTTAATCGCGTTGTATTTATGGATAGTGCCGGAGTCGGACTAGTTATAGGAAGATATAAAACAGCGTGTAGTTATGGTACGAAATTAGAAATGACAAATGTAAATTCGAAAATTAAGAGGGTATTTGAAATGGCTGGAATATTAAAGATTATTCCAATTGTAGAAGAACCTAAAATCGTAAATTTATAAATGGAAGAAAGGAATCATTATGGGAAAGATTACCAAAAATGAAATGAAAATAGAATTTTTAAGCAAGTCTGCAAATGAGGCATTTGCAAGAATTGCGGTAGCGGCTTTTGCAACGCAATTAGATCCTACTATTGAAGAAATTGCTGATATTAAAACATCAGTTTCTGAAGCAGTTACCAATAGTATTATTCATGCATATCCAAATTCAGAGGGAATCGTTAAAGTGAGGGCTAAGTTATATGAAGATGAAATTGAAATAGAAATTTCAGATAATGGAGAAGGTATTGAAAACATAGAAGAGGCTAAAGAGCCACTTTATACTACAAGAGGAAACCTAGAAAGATCTGGTATGGGATTTACAATAATGGAAAGCTTTATGGATTCTTTAAAAGTTGAGTCAATTGTAGGTGTTGGTACTAAAATTACAATGGGTAAAAAGATTAAGAAATCGAAAAATTTTGAAACAAGTACATACGAAATTAAATAAGAAATCTAATTTTAATAAATTAGTACATAAAATATGAAGAGATAGAAAGAAGTTTACGATTTACTTTAAAATCAAAATATATAAAAAGGAGAGTATGATATATAAAATCATACAATGAAATATGTATGAAAATAACGAGATTATGCTAAAACAAGCATGTGATGGAAATGAATTAGCATTAGAAAAATTGCTTGAAAAAAATAAAGGATTAATATTAAGTATAGCAAAAAGATTTAATAATAGAGGATATGAACTAGAAGATTTATTTCAAATTGGCTGTATAGGTATGATTAAATCAATCAAAAAATTTGATTTTAAATATTGTGTTAAATTTTCAACTTATGCTGTCCCATATATTTTAGGTGAGATAAAAAAATTTATTAGAGATGATGGAATAATAAAAATTAGTAGAAGTACAAAGGAACTCGGAATTAAGATAAAAAATATAGAAAAAAGATATATGCAGGAGAAAGGTGAATCAATTAGTATAAAAAAATTATCTGAAATTTTAAAAGTTACAGAAGTTGAAATTGTATCTGCAATAGAAGCCTCAAGACAGGTAGAATCAATAAATGAAGAAGCATATGAAGAAGGAAACTGTACTAAAATAGAAAAAATTGCAAATAACTATGATGAGCAAGGACGATTGATAGATAAATTAACATTAAACCAAATGATTGATGACTTAAAAGAAAGAGATAAAAAAGTTATAAAATTAAGATTTTATCAAGAGAAAACGCAATCTCAAGTTGCAAAATTACTTGGAATATCGCAAGTACAAGTTTCAAGAATTGAAAAAAAGATATTAAGAGAACTAAAAGAAAAAATAATTCAAGAAAATGTTTCATAAATGGTAAGGTTTGAAAATAATATATTACAAAGTTTTATTTATGAAGGAAAATAAATATGTTAAAAAAAATTATGAAATATATAATATTTGCTATTATAATTGCAATGATATTACCTTGTATTATAAAAAAGGAAGCAAAAGAGATAGAAGATACAAGTTCAAATGAAATTGTCTCTCTATCAGAGCCTTTTAATTATGGAGATTACACTACTATTAATTTACTACATGCCTCAGACAATAGTGTAGAAACAATGAATTTAGATGAGTACTTATTAGGTGTTGTTTCAGCTGAAATGCCTGCAAGTTATGAGATGGAAGCCTTAAAAGCTCAAGCAGTAGTTGCAAGAACATATACAATATATAAGATAAAAAATGGTGGCAAACATGAAAATGCATCAATATGTGACAGTCCTTTATGTTGTCAAGCATGGATTTCAAAAGAGAATAGAATGGCTAGATGGGAGGAAGAGAAAAGAGAAGAATATTGGAATAAGATTGTTCAAGCTGTTGATATGACTAAAGGAAAAGTGATTTTGTATGAAAATGAGCCAATTAATGCTTTTTTTCATAGCAATAGTGGTGGTAGAACAGAAAAACCTGAATATGTATGGGGAGGAAGTTATCCATATTTAGTGAGTGTAGAAACAAGTGGAGAAGAAAATTATACAAGTTATAAATCAGAAGTGAAGATTTCAAAAGATGAACTAGTATCAAAAATGATGAGTAAATATTCAGATTTTGAAATAAATTTTAATGATAGTGATGCAATTGAAGTAAAAGAATATACAGAGGCAGGAAGAATTAGAACCATTAAAATTGGAAATAAAGAAATTTCTGGAGTTGAAGCAAGATTAATATTTGGACTTAAGTCAGCTAAGTTTGATGTAGAAATTTTAAATGATGAAATTCAATTTTCTGTTATAGGATATGGTCATGGTGTTGGATTAAGTCAAACAGGAAGTGACAGTCTTGCAAAGCAAGGATATAAATATATAGACATTATAAAACATTATTATAAAGATGTGGAAATAAGTGAATAATCTTCAAAAAAATGCAAATACTTTTAGTATAAATTAAATATTAACCAAGAAAGGAAAAAGTATGGGTAAAAGAGATTTTTTTGAAGAAGAAAAAATAAATAAAATGGCAAGTATATTTGGAATAGTTTTACTTGTATCAATAATTGCTTTTGTTATTGTTTTTACAATATATAATAATAAACTAAAAGAACAAGCTGACCTAAGTATTTTAGAACTTGGAGCTGTAAATTCAGTTGTTCCAAATGAAAATACAATTTCTACGAGTTCATCACAGGATAAAGGAAAAAATGATGTGAAAAATGTAGCTAATGAAAACATAAGTAGTAAAAATAATAATATTGCAAAAAATTCAACTAATACAAATAAAAATTCTGAACAAAATACAATGAGAGATACTACAAAACAAGAAAATATAGTTGAAAATACTAATGCAGTTAATACTGATAGTACAAATGATGAAGAAAACAAAGCTATAGAAAATAATGAACTTAATTTTATTGCACCAGCATCAGGTGAAATTTTAAAGGATTTTGCTGATGATTCACTTATATATTCAAATACTTTAGAAGAATGGACAACTCATTTAGGAATTGATATAAAAGCTGATAAAACTTCTATTGTTGTAGCTTCTGAAGCAGGAAAAATTGAAAGCATAAAGAATGATCCAAGATATGGATTAACTATTACAATAGACCATGGAAATAATTATAAAACAGTATATTCAAATCTATTAACAACAGAATTTGTACAACTAGGAGAAAGTGTAGAAAAGGGACAAACTATTGCCACTGTAGGTGATACTGCAAGTTTTGAAATATTAGATGAACCGCATTTACACTTCGAAATGTATAAAGATGGAAATGCAGTAAATCCAACACTATATTTTAAATAGAATTTGTTAAATTAAAGCAAAGGTCAGCATGCTAGTAGATGCTGATTTTTGTTTTTGCTCAAATTTGCTATTGAAAAAAAAATACTAATATGTTAATATAAAATATATTGTAGGGTTTATAGGTAACCTAAAAAAACCTAAATATATTTACAAGGACTGATGAAAATGGATAAGAAAAAAATAGCTGGAAAAATAATAGCAGGTATTTTATTACTTTTAATGTTATTTTCTGTATGTGGTACACTTTTATTTTATTTAATTCAAGGGTAATAAAATAGAATAAAGGGAGAAAATGATGATAGGAAATTTAGCAGATTCATTAAAAATTATATATGAACAAAATTTTTTAACATATTTACAAAATTTATATTTATATCCTGTAAAATTAATATCAGTTGTAATTGATTTTACAATTGTTTTATTCTTAGCATATAAAGTATTTAAAATGTTAAAAAATACTAGAGCTTGGCAATTATTAAAAGGTATTATAGTTTTAATATTAGCAACCTATATAAGTAAAATTTTGAATTTATACATATTAAACTATATATTATCATCTGTTATGACTTATGGTATGTTCTTACTGATTGTTGTATTTCAGCCAGAACTTAGAAGAGGTTTAGAACAAATTGGTAGTACAAACAGATTTAGTAGATTATTTGGATTAGATAAAGATTTAGAAGCAAAGAAAAAGGAAAACATTTACAGAATTGTAATAGCTGCAACAGAACTATCTAAGACAAAAACAGGAGCTTTAATAGTAATAGAAAGAGATATAAAAATTCAAGATATTATAGCAACAGGTATTCCAATGAATGCAGAAATATCACCACAATTACTAGTAAATATTTTTGTTCCAAATACACCATTACATGATGGTGCTGTTATAATTAGTGATAATAAAATTGCTGCAGCTTCTTGCATGTTACCATTATCAGATGATAAAGATATTGCTCGTGAACTTGGTACTAGACACAGAGCAGCAATAGGAATTTCCAAAGAATCAGATGCAATAGTTGTTGTTGTTTCAGAGGAAACTGGTAAAATGTCAATAGCAAAAGATGGTACATTGATTGCTGATGTTAGAGAAGATGTAATGAAAAAAATCTTAATAAAAAATATAATTACAGAACCAAATTTTAATAGAGAAAAAAATTCTGAAGAGAAGAAATCAGAAGAAAAAAATAAATAAATAAAAACTGTATAAGTAAATATATAACTTATACAGTTTTTTTGTTTAGAAAGAACTTAATGATTTTAAAGCTATTTTACTATTTTCTCTACCTATAATAGCTGCATATTTTTTAGCTTCATTTGGATTTGTAGAATTTGAACTATAAACAGTAACATTAACTTGATAAAAATTATTTTCAACTTCTTCTATTGAGTTAAATAATATAGTATATGTAATTGCTATTGTATTTTTATTTTCCTTATTTAGATAATTTGAAATTTCAGTTTTTATATTGTCCAACTCAGTCAATTTAAAATTATATAAATTCATTAAATGAAAAGTTGTGTCAATTTGTTCGGATAAATTTTTTACTTCCATTGAATTTATTCTATAAGGAATGTAATTACAATTTTTGTTTAGAGAAATGACAAATGTAACTTCATAATTTACAGTGGTATTAGAATTAGTTCTTGAAATTTGTGCTATTATAGTGTAAATACCATTTTTTTCATTTGATATTTTAACATCATTACAAGAATATTGCTCTAAAACATTTGAATTTGCTCCATAATCATATGATTTTGAAAATTCAGAATACGTAACATAATCTTTATAAGTATTAAGTGTTCCTGCAATTGAAGTTCCAGTAATATCATAAATAAATTTGTAAATATTTTCTTGAGTTTTTGCAAATTGAGTATTTGTGGTATCTAATGTAAAAGATTTTGAAGTTTGAGCATCAAAATATTTCATTGCAGTATAAATATATATTGTATTTTTTTCAATTTCATCAGAATTTGAATTAGATATTCTATTAACAGCATATGCATAAGAATTCAAGAAATCTTTAAAATTATTTATATCAAAATCATTTTCTACTACTGTATTAGCAGCTGTATTGCCAACATTATTTGAATTTGATAGTTGTGTATTTGAAACTTGATTTAATGTTTTATCAACAATAGCAAGAGAATTTTCTACTTGTTTTGGTGCATCTGCAAGTTCAGATGAATTTTTTGTTTCAAACAAATATAAAACTAATGCAATTAATAAAAGTAAAATTATAATTAAAAATGAAATAAAACTTTTTTGGGTTCTTGATATCTTTTTGGGAGTTATATTTTCATTATTTATATAATTATTAATTACATTTTTATTAGAGTTGGTAATATATTTATCTTGTGATAGTTTTTCTTTTATTTTATCATCATCAAAATTATTCAACTTAAAACCTCCTTTTACTTTAATATTTTGATAAGATTTCAGAAAGTTCCTCACGTGCTCTTTCTATTTTTTTAGAAGCTTCACTTTCAGAAATTCTAAGCAATTTGGCTATGTCTTTTATATTTAATCCAACATAAAAATAAAACAAAGCACATAATCTAATATCTACTTCAAGACGAGAAATACATTGCTCAACGATAGAATTTTCTTTGTATTTTTCATAAGGAGTATAAATATCTGCTGGTGGTAAAGACATGGAAGCTGTTGCTTTTAGCTCTTCTATAGAATTACAAGTTAAAATCAATTGATTTAATATCCAAATTAAAAAAATGTTTTCATCTTTACAACCTTTTATTTCACGATATGCTGTATAGAATGTTTTCTCAAGTGCTAAATTTATGTCGCTTTCTTCTTGAAAGAAAACACGTGCCGTTTTATAAATAGCATATTGGTTGTTTAATATTAACTGCTCAAAGGCAGATTTATTACCATTTTTGGCTTGTTCTAGCAAATCCATATAAAACCTCTTATCAAATATTTAAATTTAAATCGTTATGATACATACTTAAATTATTACATATTTTTGAGTTTTGGTCAATTGAATAATTAGTATAAATAAAAATAAAACTGCAATATTGTATTTTTTATGCTATAATATAAAAACAAAGATGACTTAAATAGAAAAAATGGAGAATTGTAATGAGAAATATTAAATTAGTAATAGAATATGATGGTAAAAGTTTCAATGGCTGGCAAAAACAACCAAATAAATTGAATATACAAGGAGAAATAGAAAAAGCAATTGAAGAAATAACAGGAGAGAAAATTGATTTAATAGCTTCAGGCAGAACTGATGCTGGTGTTCACAGTTTGGGACAAGTTGCAAACTTTAGAACAAATTCAAATATTGATATTGAAAAAATTCCTTATGCAATAAATTCAAAATTGAAAAAAAGTATTGTAATAAAATCAGCTGAAGAAGTTCCGGAAAAATTTCATAGTAGATATTCTGTTCATTCAAAAACATATAGATATACAATAAATAATTCAAAATTTGGAACGGCATTGTATAGGGATATGGAATATCATTATCCGATAGTATTAGATGAAAAGAAAATGCAAGAAGCAACTAAATACTTTGAAGGAGAACATGATTTTAAAGCTTTTAAAGCGAGTGGAACTAGTAGCAAGAGTAGTGTAAGAACTATATATAAAGCAAAAGTAGAAAGAGTAGGGGAAAGAGTTATAATTGAACTTACTGGAAATGGATTTCTATATAATATGGTTAGAATTATTTCAGGAACTTTAGTAGATGTTGGAATTGGGAAAATAGAACCAGAAGATGTTAAAAATATAATAGATAGTAAAGACAGAAAAAATGCTGGAAAAACATTACCAGCAAGAGGATTGTGTTTAGTTGAAGTAATTTACTAGTGTAACAAAATAAGCAGATATGAATAATATATATAAAACTTCTATTTTAAGAGGAGGATATTATGAATACTTTGCTTATTTTTTTTGCTATACCTGTAGCTGTAGTGATTTTGTCAATTATACTTGAAACCTTACTTAGAAATCCATGTAAAGTTGCTGGGATTTTTTTCTCAATATTTTTAGTTACTGTTTTTGCAATTGGTGAAACAGCAATGTATATTGCTTTAAGCATTGGTTATACAGTTTTATCTTTTATAACAGCATATTTAGTTATGCTAATATGTAGTGGAAGAAGGATTTTTCCTTGTTACAATAATTATTATAATTCAAGAAGTAATTATTTTGAAGGTGATGAAGATAATAGAGAAACTTCTAATTATTATGGAGAACAGTATTCTCAAAATCAGAATTATCCATATAGGAAATATCGAAATAACTAAAGCTATGTATTATTATATGTTTACAATAATATAAAAATTGACAATATTATGTAAATAATATATAATATACTTGTGAACACTTATAAAAACCTCGTGTTTGCAGTTCGAATTTTCATCCTAGTAAAAATTTTTGGAGGAGTAAAAAAATGATTATGTTTGGCAAGAAAGCAAAGACTGCTAAAGCTGAAGCCGAGGCAAAGGAAAAGGAAAAGGCAAAAAAGATTGAGTCTGTCGAGGCTTACGTCAAGTGGAACAAGAGGTTCTTGACTGGTCCAAATTACGCAGTTGACTGGCTGGAGTTTAGCAAGGAGGCATACGCTAAGTTTTACAATTTGGCCAAAGTATATCCTGATATGCAGGAAGTGACAGGATGG
The DNA here is from genome assembly GCA_934140005.1 of uncultured Clostridia bacterium. GTDB lineage: Bacteria > Bacillota > Clostridia > TANB77 > CAG-508 > Scatovivens. The sequence goes on along the minus strand of CAKPBB010000025.1, from coordinate 8,750 downwards.
GAGGTAATCCGCATTGGCACTCCCGAAACTCGGAAATATGCGTGGATGGATGATGAATTGATCTGGCACAATTGGGATTACTTTAAGATGTTGAAGCATCAGAAAACCTTCTTGGATGACAAGATGTGGGAGCAGTACCAGAAGTGCTACGAAGCGTTGAAGGAGCAGTACAAAGATTCTAAGCCCAACTATGATCCTGAGAACAATCTGTTGCTTCAGAACATTGGTCCGACTGGTGGCGGTTATGAGTGGCCGTATATGGCATGTGCATACATGTCGTTCGCATACTGGGAGATTGGCTTTGCCAAGAAGATGGTTAGGATCTTGGAGAACTGGTTGAAAGAGCAGAAGTCTTAAAGGCAACATTTTAATAAGAATAACTAGTTAGTTTTCTTTCCTCAGTAATAGCTAATATTACTGAGGTTTCTTTTTTGCAGTTAATTTAGCAAATTATAGATGCTTTGAACTGAATATGCTTATTTTTACTATTATAAATATTGAAAACTATAATAACAGATGATATAATTCTACACAATAAAGAGGTGTAAAATGAAAATAGCAGTAATATCAGATGTTCATGGAAATAGTGTTGCATTAAAAGAAGTTTTATTAGATGCAAAAAGAAATGGTGTAGAAATGTATATCTTTTCTGGTGATTTAGTTAATGATTTGCCATTTGGTAATGAAACACTAGAACTTATGAAAAATGTAACAGACTTAATAATTGAGGGAAATAAAGAAGAATATTTAAAAGAATATAACAGGGCACATTATACATGGAAAAATATACAATTTCAGAATACAGTTTTTATGTATAATGAGCTTACAAAAGAAAATTTAAATTTAGTATGTAATTTACCAGAAAAATTGAGTATAGAGATTTTTGGCACAAGTTTAAAAATAGTACATGGATCTCCCAAAAGTGTTGTAGAGCAAATTCATGAAAAAGATAAAGAGCTAATAGATAAATATGCAAAAGAATTGCAAGAAGATGCTCTAATATTTGGTCATACACATGAACCTGTTTGGTATAAAAATGTGAATGGAAAAATTATTGCCAATGCAGGATGTATGGGTGTTTCTCCATACTATAAGGCAGAAGCTGAATATATTATATTACATATAAAAAATAAAAATATCGAAGTAGAAAAAAGATTAGTACCGTATTCAACAGATGAAGTTAAAGAAAAAATAAGAAAATGTGGAATACTTGATGCAGATAAAGTTTTAATGAACTTGACGTACTTATCTTTGATAGGAAAAGGAAAGATTAGAGAAGAATTTTTTGCTGAGGCAGTTTCTGAAATGAAGAAACTAAATCATAATTTATATAAACCAGATGCACAAGGAATATATAAATATTTCAAATTGTGTGATGATGAAATTTGGTTGAAATTATATGATAAATATAAAAAATATTTTGAATTGTAGAAAGGATATATATGAGATTAGATAAATTTTTAAAAGTCAGTAGAGTAATAAAAAGAAGAACCGTAGCTAATGATGCAGCTGATATGGGTAGAGTTTCTGTTAATGGCAGAGTTGTAAAGCCTAGCTATGAAGTAAAAGAGGGCGATATTGTAGAAATAAAATTTGGAGATAAAGTTTCTAAATTCCAAATTACTAAAATTCCAAAAGTTGCTGGAAAAGATATGGGTGAACTAATAAAAATATTGTAATAGAGGAGAAAATACATGCCAGATTTTGTTCATTTACATATACATAGTGAGTATAGTTTGCTAGATGGAATGTGTAGAATAAAAGATTTACCAAAGAGAGCTAAAGAATTAGGAATGAAGGCTATTGCTTTAACAGACCATGGCGTTATGTTTGGAGCAGCTAGTTTTTTTCAAGAATGTCAAAAAGAAGGAATTAAAGCAATCATTGGCTGTGAAGTTTATGTTGCTCCTAGAAGTAGACTACAAAAAGAACCTGGAATAGATGATAAATACTATCATCTTATTTTGCTTGCGAAGAATAAGGAAGGATACCAAAATTTAATAAAATTGGTGTCAATTTCATATACAGAAGGATATTATTATAAACCACGTATAGACCATGAAGTATTGGAAAAGTACAAAGATGGTTTAATATGTTTGAGTGCATGCTTAGCTGGAGAAGTAAATAGAGCTATAATGTCACAAGATATGGAAAAAGCAAAAGAAGTTGCTTTATGGTATAAAGGAGTGTTTGGTGAAGATTATTATTTGGAATTGCAGAATAATGGTTTACCAGAGCAGGTTATTGCAAATCAAAATTTGATCGCATTATCAAGAGAACTAAATATTCCACTTGTTGGTACAAATGATGCACACTATTTAAAAAAAGAAGATAGTTATAATCATGAAATTTTGTTATGTATTCAAACTGGAAAGAAAATGACAGATACTGATAGAATGCATTTTCAAACAGATGAGTTCTATGTAAAATCCCCAGAGGAAATGGCTGATTATTTTTCTAATGTACCAGAGGCTGTTGAAAATACTGTTAAAATAGCAGATAAATGTAATTTTGAATTTGAATTTGGTGTTACAAAATTACCAAATTATGATGTGCCAGAAGAGTTCAGTACACATGCCGAGTATTTTAGAAAATTATGTAATGATGGAATAAAAGAGCGATATGGTGAAAATCCAAAAAAAGAAGTTTTAGATAGACTAGAATATGAAACACAAATAATAGAAAAAATGGGATATGTAGATTATTATCTTATTGTATGGGATTATATACATTATGCCAAATCAGTTGGTATTCCAGTAGGACCAGGGCGTGGGTCTGGTGCAGGTTCAATTGCAGCTTATGCAATTGGGATTACAGACATTGATCCACTAAAATATAATCTTCTATTTGAAAGATTTTTGAATCCTGAAAGAGTAAGTATGCCAGATTTTGATGTCGATTTTTCAGATGAAAGAAGACAGGAAGTTATTGATTATGTTGCTAGAAAGTATGGCAGAGACCATGTTTCACAAATTGTTACTTTTGGTACAATGTCAGCACGAAGTGTTATTCGTGATGTAGGTAGAGTTTTAGATGTGCCTTATGGTGATGTAGATAAATTAGCAAAAATGATACCAATGGAAATTCATATCACAATAGATAAAGCATTAGAAGAAAATAGAGAATTAAAAGAACTTTATGATAATGATGAAACAACTAAAAAGATAATAGATATTGCCAGAGGCTTAGAAGGTATGCCAAGAAATGCTTCAACACATGCTTGCGGTGTAGTAATTACTAAAAATCCAGTAGATACTTATGTTCCATTATATGTTAATGATGGAAACGTAGTAGCACAATACACAATGACTTTATTAGAACAATTAGGCTTATTAAAAATGGACTTTTTGGGACTTAGAACATTGAGTGTTATTGCAAACTGTTTAGATTTGATAAAGCAAAATAGAGGAATTGATGTAAAATTTGATGAAAAAATGGATGATCCAAATGTCTACAAATTATGGCAAGATGGTAAAACTTATGGAATCTTTCAATTTGAAAGTGCTGGTATTACAAACTTTATGAAAGAATTAAAACCAGACTGTTTAGAAGATATTGTAGCTGGTGTTTCATTGTATCGACCAGGACCAATGGACCAAATACCAAGATATATTAGAGGAAAACAAAATCCAGGACATAATGAATATACTCATCCAGCACTAGAACCAATACTAAATGTAACTTATGGTTGTATGGTTTATCAAGAGCAAGTAATGCAAATAGTTCGTGATTTAGCTGGATATTCTCTAGGAAGAGCAGATTTAGTTCGTAGAGCAATGGGAAAGAAAAAACTTGACGTTATGGAAAAAGAAAGAGAAGTATTTATAAATGGTCAAGTAGATGAAAATGGAAATGTTGTTGTTCCAGGTTGCGTTAGAAATGGAATTGATGCTGCTTCTGCAAATAAAATTTTTGATGAAATGGCTGAATTTGCAAAATATGCTTTCAACAAATCACATGCTGCTGCTTATGCAGTTATTTCATATAGAACAGCTTTTCTAAAAGCTTATTATAAAGAAGAACTAATGGCTGCAACGTTAAATAGCTTTTTAGGAAATCTAGATAAAGTACCATTGTACATTGAAGAATGTAAGAATATGGGAATAGAAGTTTTAAATCCAAGTATAAATGAAAGTGAAACTAAATTTACTGTTTCAGATAATAAAATAAGATTTGGATTAGGAAGTATAAAAAATGTTGGCTTATCAGCTATTAACAGCATTGTTGCAGAAAGAAAAAATAATGGAAAATATGAAAGTTTTACATCTTTTTGTGAAAGAATAAAAGATGAAGCTGTTAATAAAAAGTGCTTGGAAAGCTTAATAAAAGCAGGAGCTTTTGACGAATTTGGAAAAAATAGAGCTACTTTACTCGCATCTTATGAAGGAATTGTGGATACAATTAGCAGTTATAATAAAAAAGGTATGGAAGACCAGGTATCTATGTTTGACTTATTAAGTGAAACTGAAGATGTAAAAGAAACTCAAAAATATACTTTTGTAGAAATGCCAGAGATGGATAAAAAAGATTTATTAAGTATGGAAAAAGAGATGCTTGGAATTTATATATCTGGACATCCATTGGAAAAATATAAAGAGTTAATAGAGAAAAATACAACAATAAATACACTTGATTTATTACAAATAGTTGATGATTTACAAGAATTTGGAAAAACAACAAGATTTAAAGATGGGCAGAATGTTAAATTTGCAGGAATTATAAGTAAAGTAAAAAAGAAATTTACTAAGAAAAATACGATAATGGCTTTTATAACTATTGAAGATGTGCATGGTACAGCTGAAATTATAGCTTTTGATAGTTGTTATTCGAGATATAGTAGTTCAATTATTGAGGAAAATATTGTATATATTGAAGGTAGACTAAGCATCAGGGAAGATGAAGAACCTAAAATTGTTGCTTCTTCAATTGTTGACTTTAATGATAGTATTGCTAATCAAAATAAAAGAAAAGTGGAGCAAAATAGCAGCACAAATAATAATCAAAATAAAATTAAGACATTAGATATAAATATAACTAATTTATCAGAAGAACAAAAAGATAAGCTAAGAGGTGCAATAAGATTTTTTACAGGTGAAAAAGCTAATATAAAATTGCAGATTACTAATAATGAAATTACCAAACCAGCAGGAGCTATTTTACTAACAGATAAAATTTTAGAGAAATTTTCAGATATTGTTGGAAAAGAAAATGTAAAAATAATTTAATAAAAAATTATTTTAGAAATGATGTTGATTTTTTAGAAAAATATATATAAAATTATATCAAATCATAAAAATGAGGAGAAAGCCGTGAAACAAAACGAAGGATTAACATTAGTTGCTTTAGTTATTACAATTATTGTATTATTAATTTTAGCTGGAGTGTCAATAGCACTTACAATAGGTAATGATGGGATTTTAACCAAAGCATCAACAGTTGAATTAACTTACAACCAAAGTGAAGTTTTAGAAGAAATTAAAACACTTACAGCAGAAAAGTATTTAGCAGCATATAATGAAACATTAGGAAAAGATTTAGAAACTAAATACAATACAGAAATTCTGCTAAGAGATTTTTTAGGACAAGAAAAAAATGTAATTAATTATGAAAATCATAATGACCAAGATGGATATCGTTATTATTCAATTAATTTATCCTCTTTAAGAAGGAAAATTTCCAAATATGGTACTGGCAATTGGGAAATTGGAGACGTATTTTTAATAAGACAAACTGTTGCAGAAGATGGAACTTTGGGAAATGAATGTGAAGTATGTTATAAACCTAAAACTACAACAAGTACAGAAATTACAGTTATCGGAAGCTTAGATATAAATCATCCAGTAAAATAATGTGAAAAAAATAAAAAAGCGAAGATTTTAAATTTAATCTTCGCCTTTTAAAATATTATAATTGAATTCCGTATATATTATTTGCAATGCACAATTTAGCTCTTTTTGAAGTTTTTTCATCTCCATTTAAAGAATTTTGTAAAAAGTCTGGATGAGCTAATAAAAATTCTTTCATAGAACCATCTGGGTCTGCTGCAAATCTTTTAAGCATTCCAAGTTGGTTAGAGTTTATAATTCCTAATTCTAAAGCTTTTTCAAATAAAGTTGTGTCAATTTGAACTGTTGATAAAGGTTCAATGTGATTTTCTTTTAATAATTCACTTCCACCTTGCATTCTATCTACTACAACTGCACTCCAGAATATATCTGAACCCAAATTACGAATTGCTGGAATCCATGCACGTTCATAGCTTGAAGCTTGATTTAATAAGTCTGCAACATGTAAAACTCGTTGACCTTGTAATTTTGTAACTTCTGTACTTTCTTCAAAATCGCAAGTACTAACTACTGTAGTTAAATCTTTGAATATTGTAATATGTGGCTTTCCAAGAAGGTAAGCAATCATAATTGAGAAATACCAATCTCTTCTTTCACCACCAGAAACATAATTGATATAGCTTGTATCAATGTGAGTAGCAATATAATCTCTAAGTGTATCAATAACAGCTTTATATATATTGTTGTTTTCGTATTGTTCATTAACTTTTTCAAATAATGCACCAGGAATATTTACTTTTTCATCTTCAGCAAGTTCTTTGTCAATGAAATTCAAGAAATTGTTTGCATCTTCAGCACTACCGTACAAATATTGTGTATTTACAAAATATGGTCCAATTTTTCCAGATGTATACCAGAATGGTTTATTTTCTTTACATATTTTAAAAGCATCTGTTTTAAATAATAATGACACTAATTCGTTGTTCATAAATTACCTCCAAAAGTTATTATGTTTTGTTTGAATATATAATATAAAAAAAAGAAAATAAAGTCAATGAAATATTACAAAAACACTTGACAAAATTAGTATAAAGTTATAATATATTAGCAGTCAAACAATAAGTTTGCTAAAAGAGGTGAAAGAGATGCCAGAAGAACTAGATGCAAGAAAGAAAAAAATATTACAAGCAGTAATTGAAGAATATATACAAACAGCAGAGCCTGTAAGCTCTGGTAATTTGGTAAAAAATGGTGATCTAAGATGTAGCAGTGCTACAATTAGAAACGAAATGGCAGATTTAGAAAAAAGTGGTTTTCTAGAACAACCACATACATCTAGTGGAAGAGTTCCATCAGAAAAGGGATATAGATATTATGTAGATGAACTTTTAAGAGAAGATGATTTAAGTAGAAAAGAAATGGAACTAATAAAACAAAGACTAGAAACTAAAGTAAATGATTTAGAGGATTTGACCAAAATTGCAACTACTACATTATCTGAAATTACACATTATACAACTATTGCAATTGGACCAAATGTAAATAATCATACAATTATTGATATAAAATTTGTTTTGCTAGGAACTAGAGTTTTAATGGCAGTTATTTTAACTGATTCTGGAATTATAAGAGAATCTATAATAAAATTTGATGAAGATATAACACAAGAACAAGTAAATGATTTAACTGTAATATTCAAAAATAAATTAGTTGGAAAACCTCTAGAAAAATTAAATGGACCAATTGAAGATTTCATAATGTCAGAAATGAAAACAGGAATAAATATAATTCAAAAAATTATAAACGAAATAAATAAAATTATAGAAGAGTCAAATAGAGTTTATTTAGAGGGAACAAATAAAGTTGTTAATATGCCAGAATTTAAAAAGGTTGATGTTGCAAAAGATTTTTTAAATGTATTAGATGCAAAAGATTTAGTAGCTGATGTTTTAAATGCTGGTATAGCAAGTGACATAAATGTTTATATTGGTAGTGAATCAGATAAAGAAGAACTTAAAAATTTTAGTATTGTAACATTTAATCATTTGCTAGAAGACAAAGATATAGGAACAATTGGAATTATAGGTCCAAAAAGAATGGACTATTCAAAAGTAATTTCAGTAATGAAATATATTAGTAAAAAAATAAATGAAGACTTCAAAAAAGGAAAATTTTAAGGAAGAGAGGAATACAAAATGGAAAAAGAAGAAAAGAAAGTAAACGAAGTACAAGAAGATGAAGTACAAGAAAATGAAGAAACAGTTGAAAATATTCAAAATGAAATTGATGAAATGAATGATAGATATAAAAGACTTTTTGCTGAATTTGAAAATTATAAAAAAAGAAGTCAAAAAGAACGCGAAAATATGTATGGCATGATAACAGGTGATGTAGTTTCAAAGATTCTACCAATTATGGATAATTTAGAAAATGCTGCAAATGCTAAAACAGAAGATATTGCATATCAAGATGGTGTAAAATTAGTTATGAAACAATTTTCAAATGCATTAAAATCTTTTAATGTAGAAGAAATTGTAGCTCTTGGACAAAAATTTGATCCTGAATTACATGAAGCTGTAAGCCATATAGAAGATGAAACAAAAGGTGAACAAGAAATTGTTCAAGAATATAGAAAAGGCTACAAAATAGGAAATAAAGTTATTAGACATTCAATGGTTATTGTAGCCAACTAATATAGTTATCAATTTTAAAATAGATTAACAAAAGAAAAAATATAAATTAAAAATAATTTTCTTATATAGATTAGAGAAATGCAAGTTTCGTTGTCACAGTTTTAAGAGTTTGAAAAAAACTTGATGACTGGATTACGAACAAAGCGAAGTAAAGGGAGGAATTTAAAATGGGAAAAATTATAGGTATTGATTTAGGAACAACAAATTCATGTGTAGCTGTTATGGAAGGTGGCGAGCCAGTTGTAATACCAAATTCAGAAGGAAATAGAAC
>CAKPBB010000024.1 GCA_934140005.1 uncultured Clostridia bacterium | reverse complement strand
AGCACATGCTGTATCAAGAATTGATAGTTTTTTGCATCCAGAAAAAGATATAAGAGGTGCTTCATACAATATGTATCAATCAAAGTTGGCAATTGGAGCGGGTCAAGTATTTGGAATGGGATTATTAAAAGGAAATCAGACCCAACTTGGCTTTTTACATCCCAAAACAACAGATTTTATTTTTGCAGTTATTGGCGAAGAACTTGGATTTGTTGCAACAGGTACAATTGTGATTTTATATATAATTCTTATAACAAAGGCAATATATATAGCTAAAACAGCAAAGGATAATATAGGTTCATATATAGCAATAGGAATAGCAGGAATGTTTATTTTTTATATGGTAGAAAATATAGGAATGACAATAGGACTTTTACCAATAACAGGTGTTCCTTTACCATTTGTAAGCTATGGTGGAACTTCATTAATAACTAATTTTATATGTATAGGGCTATTACTAAATATTAGTTCTAGACGACAAAAAGCAATTTTTATGGGGTAGAAATATGTATTTGAAAAAATTGAAAATAGGAAATTTAACTTTAGATAATAATTTGATATTAGCTCCAATGGCAGGTGTAACAGACCTGCCTTTTCGTATTATTTGTAAAAAATATGGAAATCCAGGGTTAATATGTAATGAAATGGTTAGTGCAAAGGCAATATGTTATAATGATGAGAAAACTAAGGCAATGCTTAACTACAATGAGATTGAAAGACCAATATCTATGCAAATATTTGGAAATGAACCTGAAATAATGGGAAAAGCTGCTGGAATAGTTAGTGAAATTTCAGATATATTAGATATAAATATGGGGTGTCCAGCACCAAAAGTTGTAAAAAATGGAGATGGAAGCAAACTTTTGTTAGACTTAGAATTGGTGGAAAAAATCGTAAAAGAAGTTGTGAAAAACTCTAAAAAACCTGTAACAGTTAAAATAAGAAAAGGTTGGGATAATGAACATATAGTTGCAGTTCAAGTTGCTCAAATAATTGAAAAAGCTGGAGCTTCAGCAATTGTAATACATGGAAGAACTAGGGAAGAATATTATTCTGGAACTGCTGATTGGAATATTATAAAAGAGGTAAAAGATGCTGTAAAAATACCTGTAATAGGTAATGGAGATATAAAGTCAGAAGAAGATGCTAAAAGGATGTTTGATGAAACAGGAGTTGACGGAATAATGATTGGAAGAGCTAGTTTAGGAAATCCATGGATATTTTCAAAGATTAGATATTATTTAGAAACAGGGAAAAAATTACCTCAAATTTCAAATGAAGAAATAAAATCAGTAATTTTAGAACATTTTAATCTATTATTAGAAGAAAAGGGAGAATATGTGGCTACAAGAGAAATAAGAAAGCATATTGCATGGTATGTTAAAGGTATGAAAAATGCTAGTGTATTTAGAGATGCAATAAATCAAGTAGACACAGCAAATAAGTTTTTTGAAATATTAGATGAATATTTTAGTACTTTATAAAATCATAAAAAATCTTATTGAGAATATAATGAAACCGAATAGAGTTAATCTATTCGGTTTTTTGAAGTTATATGAAGTTTTTCATAGTATAAATTTTATTTAAAATGAAAGGAGTTAGTAATTAATTTTAAATAGTTAATTATGACCTATATGAAATTTTTTAAAGAAAAGAAAATTCTAATTTTTTTAATTTTTATTATTTTAATAATTTTTATATTTTTTTATTATAAAAACAATATTACTGGTAATAATATAAGTATCAAAAACAATGAAGATGTTATTGCTTATGTTAAAAATATAAAAAATTATAAAGCAAATGCAATTGTTGTTATAAATAGTAATAAAACAGAAAATAGGTATGAAGTATATCAAGAAGTAAAATCAAATGGTAGTATTCAAATAGTAAAATCGCCAGAAGAATTGAAAAATCTAACAATAGAAAATGATTTAGGTGTAATAAAACTAAAGAAAAGTAACTCTAATTTAGAAAAAGTATATAATGATTATGGAAAATACTTTTTAAATACAATGTATTTGACAACTTTTTCAAAAAATTTAGAAAATGGAATTTTAGAAAGTTATGAAGAAAATGAAGAACTAATATTAACTGTAAAAAATTTTGAAAATAATACATATGGTAAATATATTCAACTGACATTTGATAAAAAAGAAAAAAGACCTGTAAAAATTGAAGTTAAAGATAAAAACAAAAAAACAACAATTTGCATATTATATACAGATATAGAAATAAACTAAATAAGCATAGCAATAATTGCGTTCTATATGTAAAATAGGAGTGAAGAAAATGGTAATAAAAAGAGGAGATATGTTTTATGCAGATTTGAGTCCTGTAATAGGTTCAGAACAAGGTGGAATAAGACCAGTATTGATTATACAAAATGATATGGGAAATAAATATAGTCCGACAGTAATTGCAGCAGCAATTACATCACAAACTGGAAAAAACAAATTGCCAACTCATATAGAAATTGCATCAGATGCTAATGGTTTGAAATCTGATTCTGTAGTTCTTGCTGAACAAATAAGAACTATTGATAAAAGTAGATTGAAAGAAAAAATAGGACATATTGATGATACGAATATTATGAGTAGAGTAAATAATGCAATAGGTATAAGTTTCGGACTGGAAGAGTGATATATAGAAATCTCGTGGTTAAAATATAACTTCGAGATTTTTTCTTTTGCAATTATCATAATGTCCACTTTTGCTTTGTTATAGAAAGTTGTGTTGGAAATTTTTGGAAAACAAATTCATTTGATAATGCAATTTATAAATAGCTTAAAAATATAACAATTTTATAACATTATTGTCTTTAATTGAAGAGAAATTTTTTATATGATAATATATTATATAATAATAGAGATTTAATTGAGGTATTGTATGGAAGAAGAAATTATTATTTCAGATAGTGCGGAAAAAAGGAGATTCGATAAGGGGAATACAGGAGAGATAATTGAAATAATAAATCCTGATGGAAATAAATATTTGTTTAAACCAGCACAAGATAAAAGCGGTAATTTAAAAGAATATATGGCATATATTCAAGTCGCTGCTTCAAAACTACAACAAATAATTTCACCGGATACAGCCGTAAAAGTTTCTTTAGCAACTGTTGATGGTAGATTTGGTGCTGTTCAAGAATATAAAGAGGGTAGAAACCTTTACTTGTATAATGATGAAAAAAAAGAAATATACGAGCAATTATTAGGAGAATATGTAGTAGATTATTTGCTTTGCAATTATGACTCTCATAGTAGAAATTTTATAGTTACAAACGATAATAGAGTTTTTGGAGTTGATAAAGAACAAGCTTTTAGATATATAGATGAACCAGATAGTAAAGATTTATATATGTCAACAAATTTTAATACTCTATATAAAGAAGAAGCTCCAATATATAATTATGTAGTTAGTAATGCAATTTTTGGAATATATGGAATTGATTTTTTAGAAGATATGCAAAAATATATTGAACGTCTACAAAGTATATCTAAAGCTGATTATATGGCTATATTTCATGATTATGCCTTTTCAAAATGCAAAGGAGATGAAGCTAAAACACAAGAATTACTTAATAAAATTGTAGAAAGAAAAGAATTTTTTCAAGATAAATTTAAACAGGCATTTAGAAAGAAAGAAGAATTAGCAGAAAAAGGTGAGAAATATTTTCCAGATAGAGATCCTGATTTTTATGGAAAAAATATTCCATCATTAGTCGAAGTTGATTATAATTATTTGTGGAGTGACATTGATACACCTACAATTTATAAACAAGCATTTAGAAGTTTAGAATCATATAAAAATGATATTAGAGTAATACCATTAAGTGGTGAAATTCCAGCAATATATTTTAGATGTGAAAACAATGATGATTATATAATTAGATTTGATTCAGCAGAAAATGTTCAAGCAGACACAGAACAAATTATTTTAAATTATGTGTTGGCAATGAGAGAAAATGGAAAATTTAATGTGACTTGTAATGAAGATTATGAAAATGTAGAAATTCAGACTAGAAGATATGCATATCCGAATTCTTTGATTAAAAAATTACAAGAAGCTTTTCCAGAAACGAGTGATGATGCTGTAAGAAAATTAGCAATTAAGGCTATAGAATATAACAGAAGGAAAGGTGTAACTGGAAAAAGTTTACAAGAATCTGTTGCATATAGTTGTGATATGCTCGAAAAAGAATATAATCCTAAAAAAGTTGAACAACTTGAAGACCTTGCAAATGAATTTGATAATTTTTATAATAGAAAAACATATGCAAGACTAATAAATATTAGTGACATTAAAACTATTAATGGCAGACCACTTTTGACTTCAAGAAATGCAGCCAATAGACTTATTAAATATTCATTAAGAGATATTAATGGAGCAAAAGTAGCTGATTTAAATGAGTTTTCTGAAAGTATACAAGAATATTTATTGAAAAACTTATATGATGGTAAAATAAAGATACCTGAAGAATATAAAAAAGCTTTAGATTTTTATAAAGGTACTCAATATGAGCCTATAAATTCATTGACAAGAGGTGTATATGGAAAAGTTGAAAATGCAGCAATTTCAGTTCTGGATATCACAGAAGGTTTACTAAGGATAGATGCTTTAGCTAATAATATGCCATCAAGAAAATATGACATGATTATTAGAAGAATGGGAACTGGTACAAGTCAGGCTATTGAAGAAGGAAGAAATAATCGATATGAAAGTTTAGTGTCTTTTGGTACAGATTTAGGTTCTGCTACAACTATGAATGCTGGGGTACGATATTGTAGAATTTTGAAAAAAGATGATAAGGCTTTTCCGGTTGAACAGCTTGCTCCTGATCAACAATTGAATGAAAAATCTGAAAATGAAGTTTTAACTATGCCATTTGAATATGTTACGGGGAAAGTAACAGAAGTGCAAGAAAAGTCGGGAAGAGTAAAAGAAGTTGAAATGACAAATATTAAAGATATTTCAATGGTTGATATGCTGTCAAAAAGAATCGAAGAGTTTAGTAAATATGAGGAAGATAGATTAGCTAGAAGACTAAATGCTGAAAGAAAATTACAAGATAAATTAGGAAGTATAAAAGAATATACAGGACTAAATATATTTTCAAAAAAAGATGAACTTAGAGAAGAATACGAAAGTATATTGGCTTCAGGCGTACCAGAAGATAAAAAGAATGACTTATTACGAAAAGCTTTTTTAAAAAAGGCTATGTTCGTAAGTATGGGATATGGTTTAAAAGTTTTATTAAGGCTAATTGATGATCCAAATTTTTTAGCAGGACAAGAACAAGAGGAACTTTTAATTGATATGTTGAATGAACCTAAAATAACTGAACAGGTTGCTAATAAATATAATATGGACTCTGAAACAATAAAGAAGATAAGAGATTACTTTAAATTAAACTCTGATACATCAGTGAAATCAACAGAACTTGAATCAGAAGTGGGAAAAACATTGGCTGGAGTTAATGAAGTTGCAAAAACTGATGCAATAACAGTATTAGATTATTATACAATTGATAAAGCAAGAGTTAGCACAAATATAACTGATGCTCAAAGAGCAAAAGATTTAATTGAAAAATATAAACAGCAACCATATATGCCTGAAGTTACAGTAGAGAAGTACCAAGATGAGGTATCTCCATCAATTACTACAGGTGATTTACAACAATTGACAGAAACAAGAAGATTTTCTAAAATTCAAGCAACAATTATAGGTGCAAAAAATTTTCTTTCTAATATATTTAGCAAAAAACATCATGTTAATGGAGAAGTAGAACTACAAGATAAAAAGAGTGAAGGAAACGATAGATAAGGATAAAATATGAATAAAGTTGAATGTAATTATGCAAAAATGTTTTCTGAATTATACGAAATTTTCAATTATTTACCAAATGAGCTACTGAGTAAAATACCAGAAGAACTTAAAGAAAATATTATAAATAACAGAGATAAATTATATAAATATCAATATAATTCAGAGTTAAAAATATATGAAAATCAAATGATGGATGAAACAAAGGATTTTATAGCAGGTTTATATTTAAATTATATGTGTGATCAATCAGAAAAAGATGTATTGCTTAATGAGTGCACAAAAAATGATGAAAAATATGAAAGAATATTAAGAGAAAAGTATAATCCAGATGATGTTTTTGAAGATGAAATCAAGGCAGACAAAACTTCAGCAAGTAATGATTTGATAGAGTATAAAGAGACTTTTTTAAAGAAATTAATAAATAAAATTAAAAGAATATTGCACATAAATTTATAGTTTACTATATATTTATGTTACAATATTATGTAGTATTATATTATTGAAAGAGGGATTTTATGAAAGAAAATGAAGAAATTAAAATAGGTTTAAAATTTGCAATTATAATAATTATTATTGGAGTAATGGCAGGAATATTTTTTAAAATTTACAAATTAAATGGTGTTAAGGATTCAAATGATATTATGGCGAAACAAGAAAATACAACTGGGGGAAACAATATATTAAATACAGAAGATACGGAAGATACGGAAGATATAGAGAATAAAGAAAATACAAAAGATACTGAAAATAAAGAAAATACGGAAGATACAAATGATAAACAAATTCAAATAACAGATGAAATCTTAAAAGGTGATTGGAAATTTGAAAAAGTAACAGATAAAAATGGTAATGAAATTAGTCCAATGACTATATTTGGTTCATTAGGTATTACAGGTGATTTTACATTCTATGATAATAAAAAATTTACTAACAACATTACAGGTGGTAGATCTTCTGAATTTATAGATGATGGAATTTATACAATAAAAGATAATACTACAATAGAATTAAAATATGATGATGGAAGAAACGGTGAATTAACTTATGATGTTGAAAATGAATTTTTAATAGATAATGAAAATGACTATATATTATATATGTCAAAGAGAACCTAAATAAATAGAAAATAAGGCAATAATAAAAGTTCCAGCTCACACTGGAACTTTTTAGTTATATGTTATTATTGTATTGAACCAACATTTTTGATTTCTGTAATTTTTCCTGTAGTATAATCTTTACTTAATCTATATACTTGTGTTTTAGAATTTTCACCTTCAGTTTCAGATATTAAAACAACTTTACCAAAATTAAAAATATCTATAATACTTGTATTAGTAATTTTAGTTGATATTTCAAATTCTTTTGAGATTGTTTCATTATTTATTTTTGCATTTATGATTGCTGTGTTTTCATTTTTGTTTGTAACTGTATAAGTAGCATCTTTAACCATATCAGCACCACAATTTATAGTTCCAACTAATTTAATTTCATTGTCAACTAATTGATATATACTTACACCACAATATTCGCCACCTGAATCAGCAACTAAGGCAACAGTACCTAAAGTTGGAAGTTCCATTGTACCAGTATTTAAAATTTCAGCAGACATTTCAAACTCTTTTGTAACAGTTTTATCATCTTTAGTAGCAGTTATTGTTGCAAATATTCCATCTTTAGTGTTAATTGAATAAGTTACTTTTGATGCTGTATTATTAGTTGTTTCTGAATTGTTAGAAGAATTTGTCTGTGTTGTTGAGTTCTCATTTACAGTTTCTGATATTTTATTTATTTTTTCTTGTAAATTTGTAAGTTTTTCATTTAAGATATTTACTTGAGATTGAAGAACAGATGACTTATTTACTTCAGTCATTTTTTCATTATAAAGTTTGAACATAAATATAGACATTACTATTATTACTAGTATTGCTAATATTAAAAATAATGTTGATAAATTTAACTTTGTAACTTTTTTCTCCATATTGATTTTCCTCCAATTTTAATAAAATTATATATTTATAGTTTACTATATATTCTACTTTTTTACAATATATTTATGGAGTTGTTCTAAAGAAAAATTATGATAAATAGCAAAATAAAAAAGCTTGATAATTCAAGCTTTTTTTTGTGGTAGCGAAGATGTGATTTGAACACATGACCTGCCGGGTATGAACCGGATGCTCTAGCCAACTGAGCTACTTCGCCATAAATATATTAAATTGCGTATCAACGATATCTATTATAAAATTATTTTTGACATTTGTCAAGATAAAATACTAAAAAAATATTGAAATTTTTGGAATAATTTTATATAATAGTAAAATCATAATATGGGAGGATATCATTATGGAGAATATTGTAGTAAGAGAATTATTCAAAAATTCCGAAAAGTATTACACAAAAGAAATACAAGTATCTGGTTGGGTAAGAACAGTAAGAGATTCAAAAACATTTGGCTTTATAGAACTAAATGATGGTACTTTTTTCAAAAATTTACAAATTGTGTTTGATAATACTTTGGAGAATTTTTCAGAAATATGTAAATTAACAATTAGTTCATCAATTATTGTTAAAGGAATATTTACAAAAACAGAAAATGCTAAACAACCTTTTGAATTAAAAGCAACAAATTTAGAAATTGTAAATTTATCAAGCTCAGATTATCCTCTTCAAAAGAAGAGACATACAGTTGAATACTTAAGGACAGTTGCACATTTAAGACCAAGAACAAATACATTTAGTGCTGTATTTAGAGTTCGTTCAGTTTTATCTTATGCAATACACAAATTTTTCCAAGAAAAAGATTTTGTATATGTACACACTCCACTTATAACAGGTAGTGACTGTGAAGGTGCAGGAGAAATGTTTAATTTAAATACATTTGATTTGGCAAATGTCCCAAAGACAGAAGATGGAAAAGTTGATTTTTCAAAAGATTTTTTTGCAAAACCAGCACATTTAACTGTTAGTGGTCAATTAAATGCTGAAACTTATGCATCTGCATTTAGAAATGTTTATACATTTGGACCAACATTCCGTGCTGAAAATTCAAATACAGTAAAACATGCTGCAGAATTTTGGATGATTGAACCAGAAATCTGTTTTGCAGATTTAAAAGATGATATGGATTTAGCAGAAGAAATGTTAAAATATGTTATAAAATATGTATTAGATCATTGTCCGGAAGAAATGGAATTTTTTAACAATTTTGTAGACAAAACTGTTTTGGAGCGTTTAAATAATGTAGTAAATTCAGATTTTGGCAGAATATCATATACTGATGCTGTAAAAGAGTTAGAGAAACATAATAGTGAATTCGAATATCCTGTTTCTTGGGGAGTTGACTTACAAACTGAACATGAAAGATTTTTAAGTGAAAAAGTTTTTGGAAAACCAGTATTTGTTACTGATTATCCAACAGAAATAAAAGCTTTCTATATGAAACAAAATCCAGATGGAAAGACAGTAGCAGCAGCAGATTTATTAGCACCAGGTATTGGAGAAATTATTGGTGGTAGCCAAAGGGAAGATAACTATGAAATTCTAAGCGAAAAAATGAAAAAATTCGGATTAGATGAAAAAGACTATTGGTGGTATTTAGATTTAAGAAAATATGGTTCAACACCACATGCAGGATTTGGATTAGGATTTGAAAGACTAATTATGTATGTAACAGGTATGGGAAATATTCGTGATGTTATACCATTCCCAAGAACTCCAAAGAATTGCGAATTTTAGAATTAAAATTTATTTATAAGTTTGTGATTTGTATAAATTTGATATGAAACTAAGATAAATATAGTAATGGTTTTATAGAATTTATTTTAGTTAAAAAATAAAATTATTAAAAGTCTAGTAGTTGAACAGTTAAAGTTCATTTTACTAGACTTTTAGTATAGTGTAAAAGAAGACTATAAAATCTTCTTTTTACAAATTAAATTATTTGTTTTCTTCTTTTTTCTTTGTTGCAACAGGGATAACAACGTTTTTCTTTTTTTCTGTTTTTGGTCTTAAATCTGTCATGCAATCTCCAACTTCAGAAATGATTAGTTCTGAATCGTCACCCATTACAACTTCAATTTCTTCTGACTCATTTTTATTTTCTTTATCCATGGTATCACCTCTAAAAAATTTTCAACTTTATTATAGCATAGAATCAATAAAAGTGTCAATTTTCATTCTTGACACTTTTTAAAAGTCGTGTAATAATATATAGTATAAATTTAGGAGGAAGCTATGGAGCTAAAAAAAGAACAAGCTATAATAGAAGCAATGCTTTTTTCAAGTGGTAAAGAAGTAAGCATTAAAGATATAATGAATATTTTAGAATTAGGTTCAGAAGATATTGAAAAAATAATGCAAAATATGAAACTAAAATATGAATCAGAGGATAGCGGAATTGAGCTTATTAAAGTAAATGATAGCTATCAATTATGTACAAAAAAAGAATTGTATGATTACATATATCCATTATTTGATAATAGAACTAAACCTACAATTTCAAATGCTGCATTAGAAACTTTATCTATTATTGCTTATAATCCTAAAATAACAAGAGCACAAATAGAAGCAATTCGTGGTGTTGGTTCAGATGGAACTATTTATAAACTATTAGAGTTTGGACTAATTGAAGAAGCTGGAAGACTTGATGCACCAGGTAGACCAACTATGTACAAGGTTACAAATCAATTTATGAAAATGTTTGGTATTTCAAGTTTAGATGAATTGCCAGAGCTTCCAAGATATAAATTAGATGAAAACGAACAAATTGTAATTGAAGAAGTATTAGAGGCTCCTATGCCCGCAAGGGAGGATAGTAGTGTTGTAGAAGGTTCAAAAGAAGAAAAAGAAAGTGATGTTTCAACTGATAAGATTGAAGAAGAAATCACTAATGTAGATTTGGACCAAAATCTTACAGATGAAACTATCAAAGAGTTGGACAAAAAATCTGAAGAAGATAATAAATAAAAGAAGGAGCGTATGATTTTTCATACAAATAAGAATATGGGAAAAGAAGAATTTGTAAAAGAAATTACTAATATAGAAGAAGATTTTGCACAATGGTATACAGATGTTGTAAAAAAGGCTGAACTTGCTGACTATACAGATACAAAGGGATGTATTGCAATTCGTCCTTATGGATATGCAATTTGGGAAAATATTCAAAAATACATGGATGAAAAATTCAAAGAAAATGGAGTAAAAAATGTATATTTTCCAGTTTTAATTCCTGAAAGTTTACTTCAAAAGGAGAAAGATCATGTCGAAGGATTTGCCCCAGAAGTTGCTTGGGTTACAGAAGCTGGAGGACAAAAATTAGATGAAAAATATTGTATAAGACCAACATCTGAAACAATGTTTTCAAATTTATATTCAAAATGGTTAACATCTTGGAGAGATTTACCAATGGTATATAATCAATGGTGCAATGTATTAAGATGGGAAAAAGAAACAAGACCATTTTTACGTTCAAGAGAATTTTTATGGCAAGAAGGACATACAATTCATGAAACAGCTGAAGAAGCTAAAGAATTAACTTTAAAAATGTTAGATGTATATGCAGAAACAATAGAAAATTTACTTGCAATTCCAGTATTAAAAGGCAGAAAAACTTTTAAAGAGCAATTTGCAGGTGCAGAGGCAACATACACAGTAGAATGTTTAATGCATGATGGAAGAGCATTACAATCAGGAACATCACATTATTTTGGACAAAACTTTACAAAACCATTTGATGTTAAATTCCAAAATAGAGAAGGAAAAGAAGAATACGCATATCAAACATCTTGGGGAACTAGTACAAGATTATTAGGTGCAATTATAATGGCACATGGAGATAATAGAGGGTTAAAATTACCACCAAAAGTTGCACCAATTCAATGTGTAATTGTACCAGTTGCAATGCAAAAAGCAGGTGTAAAAGAAAAAGCACAAGAACTTTTTGATTCATTAAAGAAGAAATTCAGAATGGAATTAGATTTAAGAGATAATTACACACCTGGATTCAAATTTAATGACTGGGAAATGAGAGGTGTACCAGTAAGAATTGAAATAGGACCAAGAGATATAGAAAATGGTGTTGCTGTTTTAGTTAGAAGAGATACTTTAGAAAAAGAAACAGTAGAACTTTCAAATTTGGAAAATAGATTGAACGAACTATTAGAAGACATTCAAAAAAATATGTATAATACTTGTTTAGAGAGAAGAAAAGAAAAAACAACAGTAGCTTATACACTAGATGAAATATTGAAAAATCTAAATGAAAATCAAGGATATGTAAAGACAATGTGGTGTGGTGATGTTGCTTGTGAAGATAAAGTAAAAGAAGTTACAGGAGCACATTCAAGATGTATACCATTTGAACAAGAACATATCGCAGATGTGTGCCCAGTTTGTGGAAAAAAAGCTACAACAATGATAGTATGGGGAAGACAATATTAGAAATAATAAAGTAGTTATTTATATGCTTTAATAATTATAGAGTTCACATATAAGAAATTATATGTGAATTGTCATTAAAAAAGTGAAGAGCTTTAATACTCTTCACTTTTTTTAAACTACTAATTTTTTAATTTGTTTAACTTCATTATAAAGCTTATCTATATGAGCTTTACGAACTGTATAAGATTGTTTTAATTCTTCAAGAATTATAGGAACTCTATCAACAGTTTCATCTCTCTTTAAAAACATTTCAACACCTTGTTTAAAATATTCTTTTTTTGTATCATTAGGTGCAACAATCATTTTTTGATAGTATCTATTTGCTTCTTCTAAACGTTTGATTTCATCTTTTAAATAATCTAAATAATCTGAACGAGAAGCAATTTCATATTCTGTATCATCTATACAAACTTTGAAAAGTGCTTTTACAATTTTTCTGTCTATTTTTCCTAAACGAGCATCAGTAGCGATAAATTTTAGACCATCAGTAATATTTTTAATAGGATTTGGTTTTGTATCGTCTATTAAAATATTTAATGTTTCAATTATGCCAATATGAGTTTTATACTGTCTTTTAGCACTTATTGCTTCATATTCGTCAGCAACTCTAATGATTTGTGCTTCATAAGGAATTTGGCTAGCTGTTAATCCATTAGGATAACCAGTTCCATTTAAAGCTTCATGATGATATAAAGGCCCAGCAGCATAAGGTCTAAGCTTAGGATCATTCATACACATTTTATAACCAATTGTTGTATGAGTTTTCATTACTTCATATTCTTCGTCTGTTAAACGAGAGGGTTTTTGCAAAATTGATGGTGGAATAAACATTTTTCCAATATCGTGCAAATAAGCGCAAGTTGTACAATAAATTGTAAAACCTTGGCTTAGCTTTAAATATTCACATAAACGGCAAGTAATACTTGCGACGTTTTCAGAATGACGTCTTGTAAAAGCATCTAAGCTATCTAACATCTTTAATTGATAACGAATTCTATCATCTAAATTATATGATTTCAAAGAAGTTTTACTAAAAAAATCAAATTCTTCCTTCATAATTTTCTCCTTGGTTTGACTATATATTTTAATTTTATATCTTAACTGAAAAATGGTCAATAACTATTAACAAAATTCCAAAAAAATCCTCGAATTTTATTGAATAATTTAGAAAAATAATATATGATACTAACAGTATTTTGGAGGAAATAAAATGTATTTAAAACGATTAGAAATGTATGGATTTAAATCATTTGCAGATAAAACTGTACTTGAATTTATGCCAGGAATTACAACAGTAATAGGTCCAAATGGCTCTGGAAAGAGTAATATATCAGATTGTATACGCTGGATATTAGGAGAGCAAAGTATAAAGTCTTTAAGAGGTGCAAAATCTGAAGACATTATTTTTGCTGGGACTCAAAATAGAAAATCATTAGGTTTTGCAGAAGGTTCATTAGTTATAGATAATACAGATGGAAAATTGCCTATTGAATATACAGAAGTAACAGTTACTAGAAAAATATATAGAAGTGGTGAATCTGGATACTTTATTAATAAAACACCTTGTAGATTAAAAGATATATTAGAGTTATTTATGGATACAGGTATTGGAAAAGATGGATATTCAATAATTGGACAGGGAAAAATAGATGAAATACTTAGCAATAAGTCAGAAGATAGAAGAAAGATTTTCGAAGAAGCTGCTGGTATTGTAAAATATAGAACTAGAAAAGAAGAATCAGAAAAAAAATTAGAACAAACTAAAGTTAATCTTTTAAGAATAAATGATATTGTGTCAGAAATCGAATCTAGTATTGGCCCATTAAAAACTCAATCAGAAAAAGCTAGAAAATTTTTAGACTTAAGAGAAGAGTTAAAAGGAATAGAAGTTGGATTATTTTTATACAATATAGAAGATTATAAAAATAAAATAGCAGAATTAAAAGAAAATTTAGATATTTTTGAAACACAAAAAGTAAAAGAAGAAGAAAAAAATAATAATTTGCAATTAGAAAAAGAAGAAATAAAAAGAAAAATTGATGAACTATTAGAGCAAATTGAAAAAGCTCAAAATTTAGGATTTGAGAGCGAAAAGAGAAAAGAACAACTTAATAGTGAAATCGGAATTGCAAATGAAAGAATATCAAATAACAAAGAAAATGATGTTAGGTATGATAAAGAAATAGAAGAATTAATTCAAAAAAATAAAGATTTAGAAGAAGAAAAACAATCCAAAATTGATAAAAAAGAAAACTTATTAAATAATAAAGAGAAATTTGATAGAGAGCTAAAAGAAAAAGAAGCAGAACTAGAAAAATACTCAAAAACATTATCAGAAAAAGCTTTAGAGATAGAAGGAAAAAAACATATTGTAGAAAGTAATATTGACAAAAAATATGATTTAATAGGAATTATAAACACAGAAAAAGCAAATTTTGACAATATTGAAAAAAGAGAAAAAACTTTAAAATCAGAGAAACAAGATACAATTTCTGAACTTGATAAAGTACGTACTCAAAAAGAAGAAATAGCAAAAACTTTTTATGAAATACAAAAAAATAGAAATGAAGTAGTAAAAAGTATAGAAGAAATGAATAGCAAAAAGATTGAGTCTACAGAAAAAATCAATTCTTTTGAAACAAGAATAAATAATTTACAAAATGAATATAGAATGAAAGAATCAAGATATAAGTTTTTAGTAGAAACTGAAAGAGAAAAAGAAGGTTATACAAGAAGTGTAAAATTACTTTTAGAAGGTATTGAAAAAAATCCAAATCTAAAAAAAGGTGTAAATGGAGTTTTAGCAAATTTAATTTCAGTTGATTCTAAATATGAAACTGCAATAGAGATGGCTTTAGGTGCAAGTATACAAAACATAGTTACAGATACTGAAGAAGAAGCTAAAAAATTAGTAAATTATTTAAGAGAAAATAAGCTTGGTAGAGCATCGTTCTTGCCAATAACATCTGTAAAGGAAACTAAACTTTCAAAACTTGACAAAAATGGTGTAAATGGAGTAATTGGAATTGCATCTGATTTAGTTGAAGTAAATAATAAATATGATGGAATATTACAAAATCTACTAGGTAGAACTGTAATAGTAGAGAATATTGATAGTGCAGTTTCTTTAGCCAAGAAAAATAATTATAGCTTTAAAATTGTAACTTTAGAGGGAGATGTTATTAATCCTTCAGGAGCTATTTCAGGTGGTTCTGTTCAAAAGAAAACAGTAAGTTTACTTGGAAGAGGAAAGGAAATAAAAGCTTTAGAAAAAGAATTAAAAGATATTAAAACTAATATAGAAAAAATACAAAAAGAAGAAGAAGATTATAAATTAGAAATAAGTGAAGTATTAGAGAAATTTGAATCAGAGCAAAAAAAATTACAAGAAATTGAAATAGTATATGCTACTGAAAATCAAAAACAAGAAAATATTAAGCTCGAGATATTAAAGCAAGAAGCAAAACTGGAAAAATTAAAAGAAGATTTAGCTGAATTAGAAAAAGAAAAAGAAGCTTGTGCTCAAAAACAAAAAACAACACAAGAAGAAATGGAAAAAATCGAAGCTGAAAATTCTAGCTTAAATATTATAATTGAAGAATTTACTAATACAAATAAAGATAATCAAAAATACATAGATGACTTGAATTTTGATATTACAAATTTGAAAATTTCTGTTTCTTCATTTGATGAAAGTGAAACATCAATAGATGAAATGGTTGAAAGAATAAATAATGATATTACAAATAATAATACAAGCATCGAAAATAAGAAAAAGCTAAAAAATGAGATTATTCAATTAAATAAAGAACTAGAGGAAAAAATAATTAGTGTAAATGCTCAAATTTCAGAATTAGAAAAAGAAGTTTCAAGTAGTTCAGAAGAAGTTGAAAGTTTGAAGAAAGAAAGAACTGCTAAAAATGAGAAAATGGTTTCTTTAGAAAAAGAAATTGAAGAGCAACTTGCAAAAATCGAGGATATTAAAAATCAAATCTCAAAGATAGATGTAAAAAATTCAAAAATAGAATTAGAATTAAATCAAGTTGTTAATAAAATGTGGGAAGAATATGAACTTACTCCAAATAATACAGGAGATATTAAGAAAGTTGATAATCCAACAGAAGTACAAAGAAAAGTAAATGATTTGCGTTCACAAATAAAAGATTTAGGAAGTGTAAATATTGATTCTATCAATGAATACAAAGAGCTAAAAGAAAGATATGACTTCATGAGTGAGCAAAGATTAGATTTAGAAGAAGCTAGCAACAAATTGAAGAAAGTTATTAACGAAATGACTAATACAATGAAGGAACAATTTGCTACTCAATTTAAA
Organism: uncultured Clostridia bacterium; assembly: GCA_934140005.1. Classification (GTDB taxonomy): domain Bacteria; phylum Bacillota; class Clostridia; order TANB77; family CAG-508; genus Scatovivens. The sequence continues at coordinate 7,532 of CAKPBB010000024.1, read as the reverse complement.
GTAATAAATAAAAACTTTGGCGAAGTATTTAAAGAATTATTTGGAGGAGGAAAAGCCGAACTAATTCTAGCAGATGAAAACAATATTTTAGAGTGTGGCATTGATATAGCTGTTCAACCACCAGGAAAAAAACTTCAAAATATGATGCTTTTATCAGGTGGAGAAAAAGCTTTTACAGCAATAGCTTTATTATTTGCAATTCTAAAAATAAATCCAGCACCATTCTGTGTATTAGATGAAATTGAAGCAGCTCTTGATGATGTAAATGTATATAGATTTGCTGAATATTTAAAAAAATTTGTTTCAACTACACAATTTTTAGTAATTACACATAGAAAAGGAACAATGGAAGCAGCAGATACAGTTTATGGTATTACAATGGAAGAAAAAGGAATTAGTAAATTACTTTCAATGAAGTTAGAAGAAGCTAAAAGACAATAAAGGTTATAATGTTTGGTTTATAATATATTGACTTTGTGCATTTTATGTGCAAAGTACAATATATTATAAACTTATATATACTGTGAATTGCAGTAAAAATAAAAAGGGGAGATTACTTATGAAGAAAATAAAATCGGTTGTTTTTATTTTAGTTCTGGTTGTTTTTTGGATACTACTGTTTGTACCAAATAGCTTTGCCGGTGAACAAGAATTAAAGTATTTAGATTTTTCAGTAGAACTAATGGAAAATGGCGATATGAATGTAACTGAAAATTGGAGAGTAAAATTAAGTGATACAAATACTTTATTTAAAACATTTAAATATGATTCAGATTTATTTGAAAATGTTTCAATTTTAGAAACGACAAATGGTGCTAGAAAAGAGTTTGAACAAATAGATAGTTTAATGTATCATGTTACAAAAGATTGTTTTTATGCACTAGAAAATAGTGACGGATTATTTGAAATTGCATGGGGAGTTTCAGCAACAAGTACAGAAACAAGAAATTTTGAAATAAGCTATACAGTAAAAGATATTATAAAAAATTATAATGATTGTTCAGAATTATATTGGCAATTTGTTGGATATGATTTTTCAATTCCTGCTAATAGTGTTAGTGGAACAATTAAATTACCTAAACAAGTTGACAATATAGAAGATTTAAGAATATGGGCACATGGACCATTAAATGGAAATATAACGAAGCCATCACTTGACACAGTAAAATTTGAAGTGACAAATTTAAGAACTAGTGATTATTTGGAAGTTAGAATTGCTACTCCAAATAACATTTTTCCACTTTCTACAAATGAAATCAATAGTAATAAACTTGAAAATATAATTTCTGAAGAAACAAACTGGGCAAATAAAGCTAATTTAGAAAGAGAAAAGGCAAGAGAGGAAGAAGCACAACAAAAAAGAATGTTTTATGGAATATATGCAATTCTCACAGTTGCATGTGTTGTTTTAAATGCGGTAAATATTCGTAAAATACAAAATACAGCCAAAATAGTTCCAAGTCAAAAGTTAGATTATTTTAGGGATATTCCAGATGAAAAATCAACACCAGGTGAAGCTGCATTTTTATATTATTTTAATAGAAGTTTTCCAACAGCACAGGTAGTTTCAGCTACAATGATGGATTTAGCATTAAAAGGATTTATAGAATTTGAAACCAATCCAAATAATAAAAAAGACGTGAATATTATTTTGAAAAATGAAGTAGCTGAATTGAAAAGAGATGAAATAGAAGTATTGAACTACTTGAAAAGAGTAGCTGGTTCAAGTGATAAATTCAATATGAAAGTATTTGAAAAATATTCTAATAGCCATCCTTCAATCATAAATGATTTCATAATGAAAATAAATATGTATGCAAAAGATGAAAATGAAGATAGTGGTATGTACGATAGAGCAGCTGCCAATAAGTCTGGTTTATATATAGTAAAGGCAGTAGCAATAGTATTTGGTATGTTTTTTGCTTCTACATTTCTTGTTGCTTTTGTAGACTGGTTACTACTTGCAGGATTAGGAATTTTAGCAGGAATATTGGCTGTTTTATATATTATTTTAGCTAACAAAAATAGAGGGTTAACTCAAGAAGGTACTGATAGAAGAGAAGAATGGAAAGGTTTGAAAAAATATATGGAAGACTTTTCTATGCTAAATGAAAGAGAAGTGCCTGAATTAGTGCTTTGGGAAAAATATTTAGTTTATGCTACAGCTTTTGGAATTGCAGATAAGGTAATTAAACAATTGAAAGTAAGATATCCAGAAATGGTTAATAATGATTATTTTAATGACAGAATGCATGTAATGTATGTTATGTCTAATGTTAATATTTCTTCTGCAATAGAAGCTCCTATATCTAGAAGTATTGTTGCAAGTTCAATAAACTCATCTGGCTCTGGAGGCGGAGGAGGATTCTCTTCTGGTGGTGGTAGCTTCGGTGGCGGAGGTGCCGGCGGCGGCGGCGGTGGTGGCCGTTAAAACGCTTGAAGTGCAAAATATATAGAAAAGAAAAACGAAATTTTTGAAATTTAATCAAAATTTCGTTTTTTCTTTAATATATTATTAGTTAAAAAAATCATTTTAATTAAATATTTGAGTATATTTTAATAAGAAAAATTGGTAAAAAAGTGAAAAATAGCAAAACTTACAAAATCAAACATATAGAAAAAAAGAGAAAAAATGAGAAAATAAGACTATGTGAAAGCAATGCTAAAAAATGGAAAGAATGGATACGAATAATTTGGAATAATCTCCTTATACTATTTATAAACGAAAAAATAAGACTTGCAACAATTAAAAATTAAGTGTATAATATTATTTATGTGACGCAAAAAAAATAGTAAGAAAAGGAGAGTGAATATTTATTTTAGGAAAATGGGTTAAATATTACACAAAAGAAACTTTCAAGGCCCTAAAGATAGTTCTAGTAGGAACTACAATAATCTTAACAGCAGTATTCATTAAATATAAACCTGCATATAAAGTCACAATAGCAGGTGAGACTCTAGGATATATTTTAGACAAAAATAAATTAGAAAAGAAAATTGATAATTATATAAATGACACAACAGGTAATATTGCATTTATTGATGCAAAAGTATTACCAACTTATGAATTAAAGCTAGTAAATAGAGGGGAAGAAAATAAAGAAAAAGAAGTACTATTAGCTGTCGAAAAAAATTCAATTATTACTTATAAAACCTTTGCAATTACAGTAGATGGAGAACAAAAAACAGAAGTTGGTTCAGAAGATGAAGCAAATGCAGTAGTACAACAAGTCAAAGAAGATGTTAAAGAAGGTGTTGAATTAGATTTAGGAATCAATACTGTTTATACAACAGAATTGAAAATAGCTAATTCAGATGAAGCTTTAGCAACATTGAACGAAATAAAAGCAGAAAAAACACAAGCTTACGAAGAAGAACAAAGAAGAATTGCTGAAGAGGAAGAAAGAAAAGCTGCAGAAGCATTAAGAGCAAAACAATTTGCTGCAATGCAAAGTACAGCAACTCTTGCTTCAACAGGCAGTTTAGATGGTTTAACTTTATCACAACCAGTTAGTGGAATGATTAGTTCCAGATTTGGTAGTGTAAGTAGTGTTAGAAGTAGTGCACATACAGGTCTAGATATTGCAACAGCACTTGGAACAGGTTTTTCACCTATTGCATCAGGTACAGTTGTATATGCAGATTGGAAAGGTTCTTATGGTAAGTTAATTATAATTGACCATGGAAATGGAGTTCAATCTTATTATGGACATTGTAATGAATTATATGTTTCAGTTGGTGATGAAGTTGATTCATCAGATATAATTGGAGCTGTTGGTTCAACAGGAAATTCAACGGGACCACATTTACATTTGGAAATAAGAATCAATAATACACCAGTAAACCCACAAAATTATTTATATAGATAGTGTTAGTATGTATATTAGAGGCTTTTTAGGAGGCCTCTTTTTTTGCGTGCTAGGAAAATATGAAGCTTTAATTTTCGCAATTCAAAGTTTAAGTAATATTTTATTTTTAAAGGAAAGTTCTTATTTTGTACATGAATAATTTATTGAATAAAAATTGCTCTTAAAAAAATAATTTTACAAATTGTTGAATTAAATTTGAATTATGTATATACTATACACTAAGGAATATATACGAGGAGGATAAAAATGGCAGAGATACAAGAGAATGAGAAAAAAGAAATTGAAGATATGATCAATGGCTTAATTGAAAGAGCAAAAAAAGCTTCAGAAGAGTACAAAAAATTAGACCAAGAGCAAGTTGATAGAATTGTAAAAAAAATGTCAATGGCTGCTCTAGACCATCATATGGAACTTGCAAAATTAGCTGTTGAAGAAACAGGCAGAGGAATTTATGAAGATAAAATTACAAAGAATATGTTTGCATCAGAATATGTATATCATAGTATAAAACACGATAAAACAGTTGGAGTAGTTTCTAAAAACGAAGAAGAAGGATATTCTTTAATAGCAGAGCCTGTTGGAGTAATTGCTGGTGTAACTCCTGTTACAAATCCAACATCAACAGTAATGTTTAAATCAATTATTTCAGCTAAAACTAGAAATGTAATAGTGTTTGGTTTTCATCCATCAGCACAAAAATCAAGTTCAAGAACAGCAGAAATATTAAGAGAAGCAGCAGTTTCAGAAGGTGCACCAGAAGACTGCATTTTATGGATAGAAAAACCATCTGTTACTGCAACAAGCTTACTTATGGATCACCCAGGTGTTGATTTAATTTTGGCAACAGGTGGTTCTGGAATGGTAAAGGCAGCATATTCATCTGGAAAACCAGCTTTAGGTGTAGGACCAGGAAATGTACCTTGCTATATAGATAAAACAGCTAATTTAAAAACATCTGTAACAGATTTAGTAATGTCAAAGTCATTTGATAATGGAATGATTTGTGCATCAGAGCAAGCTGTTATAGTTGATAGAGAAATAGCACCAGAATTTGAAAGATTGATGAAAGAAGCAAAATGCTATTTTGTTAATGATGATGAAAGATGGAAATTACAAAATAGAATGTTTGACCCTGAAAAAGGAAACAAATTAAGAGGAGAGATTGCAGGACAAAGTCCAAAAACAATCGCTGAATGGTCTGGATTTTCAGTACCAGAAGATACAAAAGTAATTGTAGCTTGGGAAAATGGCGTAGGAGATGATCATCCATTTTCAAAAGAAAAATTAAGTCCAGTACTTGCATACTATGTTGTAGATGGAAAAGATGAAGGAATTGCATTAGCAGATAAGTTGATTAGATATGCAGGAATGGGACATTCAGCAGTTATTCATTCTGAAGATAAACAAACTATATTAGAATTTTCTAAAACTGTAAAAACAGGAAGAATTATTGTTAATTCTCCATCAACACATGGTGCTATAGGAGATATTTATAATACAAATATGCCATCATTAACTCTTGGATGTGGTACTTTTGGTGGAAATTCAACAACAGCAAATGTATCATCAGTAAACTTAATAAATTTAAAAAGAGTTGCTAAAAGGAGGGTTAATATGCAATGGTTTAAAGTTCCAGAAAAGATTTATTTTGAGGCAGGTTCAATTAGTTATCTTGAAAAAATGCCAGATATTTCTAGAGTATTTATCGTTACAGATCAATCAATGGTAAAATTTGGTTATGTAGACAAGATTTTATATCATTTAAGAAAAAGAGAAATTTATACACATTCAGAAATCTTTTCAGAGGTAGAACCAGATCCATCTTTTGATACAATAAATAAAGGTGTTGAAGCAATGAAAAACTTTGAACCAGATGCAATTATTGCTCTTGGTGGTGGTAGTGCAATTGATGCAGCAAAAGGAATGTGGTTATTTTATGAACATCCAGAAGCAGATCCAGAAGGCTTAAAACTTAAGTTTATGGATATAAGAAAGAGAACTTATAAATTCCCTAAACTTGGAGTGAAATGCAAAATGGTTGCAATTCCTACTACTTCAGGAACTGGTTCAGAAGTAACATCATTTGCAGTTATTACAGACAAAAAGAGAAATATGAAATATCCTTTGGCAGATTATGAATTGACACCAGATGTTGCAATAGTAGACCCAAATTTAGTTATGACATTGCCATCAAAATTAGTAGCAGATACAGGTATGGATGTTTTAACACATGCTTTAGAAGCTTATATTTCTGTTATGGCATCTGATTATACAGATGGTTTGGCAGAAAAAGCAATGGAACTTGTATTTGATTATTTAGAGGAATCATATAAAGGTGAAAATTGTAAAGTTGCAAGAGAAAAAATGCATAATGCAAGTTGTATAGCAGGTATGGCATTTACAAATGCATTTTTAGGTGTAAATCACTCTATAGCACATAAATTAGGTGCTGAATTCCATATTCCACATGGTAGAGCAAATTCAATAATGTTACCTTATGTTATGAAATATAATGGTGAAATGCCAACAAAATTTGTTTCTTGGCCAAAATATGATCATTATATTGCAAATGAAAAATTAGCTCATGTAGCAAAAAGATTCGGATTAAATGCTTCTACAACAGAAGAAGGTGTTAAATCTTTAGTTTTAGCTATAAAAGATTTAAGCATAAGAGTTGGAGAACCACAATCAATTAGAGAGTGTGGAATTGATGAAGCAGAATTTTTAGCTAAAGTTGATAGTTTAGCAGATAAAGCATTTTCTGATCAATGTACAACTGTTAATCCAAGAGTTCCTTTAGTATCAGAAATTAAGCAATTATTATTAGATGCATATTATGGAAATCCTTTATACTAAAATAATAAGTATTTAAGATTTATAATTTATAATTTATAAATAAGATAATATGAAAATATCAATAGATTGTTTAAGAAATTTATAGAGATTTTATAGAAAATAGTGAATTAGAAATATTTTTAATTCACTATTTTTTTATATTATAGGAAACTTCTATTTTTATATTTTAAATAAAAAATATTAACTTAGATTTATTTATCTATATCATGAATAGAATAAAAAAATAAAATTAGCACATATTAAAATTAATATGTGCTAATATACTCACTCTATATACATAATGGACAAAAAACTATATAGGATGTTGATCCTTTGCATGTTTTTCCATATCACCTTTATCAGGTTCATCAAGGTTTTCTAAACTAAATTGTAATAAGGCGGTAACAGTTTTATTAAATGATAAATTTTTTAGTTCAGCTAAACTTTGAATTTTGGCAATCATGTCCTCTGGAATGCGTATAGTTTTTGTTAATCCACTATGATTTTGTGGTATGTGTAATTTCTCCATATATGTTACCTCCTGCAATTATTTTAACCTAAAAAAACAATTAATGATGTACCCAAAAGTGCTTGCAAAATGATTGCACATATCATATAATATTTTTACATAAAAAATTAAAAAGGAGAAAAAAACATGCAAAAGATGAAAAAAGTGTATAAAAATGCTGGTATTACTCTGATTGCACTCGTAATAACAATAATTGTAATGTTAATACTTGCAGGTGTAAGCTTAAATGCAACAATTGGAGAAAATGGAGTGCTAACACAAGCTAAGAACGCAAAAATAGCTCAAGAAGATGCTGCTTG
>CAKPBB010000023.1 GCA_934140005.1 uncultured Clostridia bacterium | reverse complement strand
AAACTAAGGAGGAAAAAATATGGAAAACGCATCAAAAGCACTTATTATAGCTGGTGCTATACTTATCTCAATTTTAATTATAGCTATAGGTATGTATATTTATACAAGTTCATCAAGTTCAATTTATGGAGCTACAAGCCAAATGAACTCACAAGAGGTTACAGCTTTTAACCAAACTTGGACAAACTATGAAGGTACACAAAAAGGTTCAAATTGTAGAGGTTTAATTAGCCAAATTATCGCTAATAACAGTACAAACAAAGAAGACCCTACAAAATTAATTAGTATAAAATTTGACGGCGTTAATGGAGCTAGTGATGTTGATGTAACATCAAGTGATGCTGTAGAAGCAGGAATTACATCTATGCAAACATCAAGAAATAAGATTGAAATTAAACATAACTATTGGGTTGAAACAGAAGTTAATACAACAACAGGTATTGTAAACAAAGTTATCATTTATTATACAAAACCTTAATTAAATTAGAAAAGTTGGAAAAGATATGGGGAATAAAGTAGACATACAGAAAATTTTTAGGGTAATAATAATTGTATTAGCAGTTGCCATTATTGGTTTACTGCTAATGCTATATTTTACAAATGCGCCTAAAAAACAGGCTAAAAAAGAAAATCTAAGAACAAATAATGAATTTAATAATGAATTGTTGGTGTATAGTGGAAAACACAATGGTTCAACTGTAAAGAACATGATAGATGTTGCAGTAAGAATCATTAAAGAAAATGGAAATGATGCTTCAAAATTAATTGATTTTAAATATCAAACAGAATTAAATGGAGATTTTGAAGAAATTTTTTCGACTGTTGCTAATAATAATGAAAGTAAAATTTCAAAAATAAAAAATTCTATTAAATCAAAACAAAATTATTATATTGATTATGTTTATTCAGAAACAACAGGAAACATAGCAGGAATAATTATCAAATGTTCTGATACAGAAACTACTTTTGTACCAAATGAAGAATAAAACTTAAGAGAAAGGATAGGTATCTATGGAAAATGCACTTGATGCGTTGAAAATGGCATTTGCTATGCTTGTTTTAGTAATTGCACTTTCAACAGCAATATATGCTTTAAATGTTACAAATTCAACAGTTAAAACAATAGTGTATATGAACGATAAAACTAATTTTTTTGATAATTTAGATGTCACAGCAGAAACAAAAACATATAGAATTGTTGATGCTGATACCATAGTACCTACACTTTATCGTTATTATAAAGAAAACTTTTCTGTAAAACTTTATAATGAAGACAAACTTGTACAAATTTTCGATATAAATACAGAAGGAAAAGTAAATAAAGCATCAGCTTTAAGACCATCTTTAAGAAATCAAGAGCAAATTAATTTACTTTCAATTTATGGAGATAAAAATCAAACAGATGACTCTACAAATCCATATCTATTTGAAGCACCATGGATAGGAAATACAAATGTTGATACAAAAACAAGAGTAGACCTATACGTAAATGGTCAAAGTGGATATATAAATAATGTTTTGGTAGATTATACTAAAAACAACTTACAAAAGTTAATAAAAAAGAAAAAAGAAAATTCAGGATATGAATTTGTAGAATCTTTTGTTAAATATACCTATAGTGGAGATACTATTTCAGTAGGAGAAGGAGAAGATATTGAAACTATAACAGGTAGCAAGCAACCAGAAGATAAAATAGAGATAACATATACTCTAAAAAGAATAGATAATTAAATTTAAGGAGGAACCTATGAGCGATACTTTAATAACAATTGTTGCAATTTTTTTAGCAGCAATACTAATGTTTGTTTTTCCGTTAATGTCTGTTGCTGAAAGAGGTGATGATATGTCACTACTTTCTGTAACAACAGCAACTACTGAATTTGTAGATAATTCAAGAGCTATTGGCAAAATAACAATGGATAATTATTCTAAATTAGTAAGTGCTATTCAAGCAACAGGAAATGCATATGACATTGAAATAGAAGTAAAAGTTTTAGATGAAAACATAGGAAAAAAATCAGCTTGGACATCAGGAACAGTAATTGGTGAAAATGTATACTATTCAGTATACACATCTCAAATTATGGATGTTTTGGAATCAGGAAGTGCATATAATATGAAAGAAGGAGACATTATGTCAGTTAGTGTAAAGAATACTAATAAAACAATGGCTCAAACAATTAGAAGTGCTTTCTATTCAATTTCTGGAAGCGATACATATCAAATAGCAGCACAACACTCAGGAATGGTACAAGCTACAGGTTCAAAATAAAATATAGATAAGAATGGGGAGACTTAATGTTTAAAATTTACTATTTTAATTTTCTGAAATTTTAGGTAAGTATTAAACTTTAAGTCTTTTTAAAAATATATAATAAAGGATTAACTAATGAAATTACAAAGTTTAGGAATTGTTTTTGCGATTATAATATTGCCAATGGTTATAATTTTAACATATTATGTTCAAATGCAAGTAGATACCATTGCTCTTCAAACTTCATATGATTCAAAACTTCTAAAAGCAACACATGATGCAATGTCTGCTTTTGAAATTAATACTGCAAATGAAGATTTGTCAGCAGTATCAGATTCTTTAAGAACAATAATTGAGGCTTCAAATAACATATTTTTTAATACTTTAGCAACAAATTTTGGTATATCTAATGCTAGTAAAGCAAATTTAGAGCCTTATATACCTGCAATTTTATATACTTTATATGATGGATACTATATTTATTCTCCAACAGAACAGCCTGTTATAATAAAATATGGATATAAATATGAGACAAGAGGAGATACTTCTATTGAAGTTGCAATGACAACAGAAGAAATCGAAGCAGCATATACAGGTGAAAATGAAAGCAAGAAATCTCTTACAGGACAACCAATATATGATTCTGAAGGTAAATTACAGTATTTAAAAAAAGATGGAAGTTTCACGTCTAATGTTTCAGATACTAATTTAGTATATATTCAACAGAATATGCTTAAATCATATATGCCATATTCTGCAAGATATGTTAGAGAAGCAGATAGTATTGATATTACAGTAAATTATACATTAGATAATTATCTAAATATAGTAGGAACAATTAAAGATGTATATTATACTAAAACAGGATATTTAATAAAAGATGGTGTATTAAAATCTGTAAAAGAAAATGGAACAGATATTACAAATAGTATATTAAATTTTAATGAGGATACAGCAGAAGAATATGTACTTTCTAATAATCATAATTTGGAGATTACACTTGAAGATAATGGTATTACAACAACAATCAGTATGAATGGAGAAGAAGGTAATACTATTGCACAGAAAAAAGAAAAATTAACCAAATTATATGAAGATTATCAAAATCAATATATAGCATATAGAACCGCTTATAATACTGCAAATTCAGATGGATTATCTGTAGAACAACAAAATGAAGCAAATGCTAATTTAGAAAGAACCCAAAATGCAGTAAATTCTACACTTAATAGTATTCGTAATATGGAATACAAAATTCAAAATGTAGAATCAATAGCTTATTATATTAGATCAACAATATTTTCAAATTGGGTATATAAATATCTAGGAAATATTGAAGAACAAGATATAAAAGATGAGGTTATTTCAATGAATGAAGATACTTTATCTACAACAACACAAAAAAGTATTCAGTCAAATAACAATAATAATTTATATAAAAATGTTTTTGATAAATTTGATGGTAAAACAGGTAAAGTGTTTGCAAGTGGACAAGATATTGATGGAGATTCTGTTTTTGCAAGCCATAAAGCACAAGTTATTAGAAACTCAATTCAATATAATTTGAATGTTGCTTTTTCATCATATAGTGCAATGTCTAGTGGACGATTTACTTTTGAAATGCCAATTATGACAGATGATGAATGGGAGAAAATCACTAGTAGAGTATCAATAGTTGCTTATATGCAAGGAATGTCTTGTGGAAGTAAAAATTATAGTAATTATGCATTAGTAACAAGTACAAATAATGAACTTACAGTTATTCCAGAGGAAATTTACTATGTAGAAAAAGATAAATTTAATGATGAAGAATCTGAATGTCATAGAATTGATTGTACAGAATTTGATCCAAATGATACAACATCAGAATACATTGCATTTACATCAAAAGAAGTAAAATATGATAAAATTTATAATAAACAAACTAAAAAATATGAGTATGACCATAAAAACCTTTCTTGTTATAATTGTATAATAAATAGGAACTATATTAGAGACAATAATGATGAGGAGAGTTATGTAGAAGGAATTGATTTTGCAAATCTTTTAGAAAATCATCCTAATAAAATGAGAGCATATTATAAAGCGATAGGAGCTTTAAGACAAGGTTTGTATAAAACAAATGCTTTAACAATGTCAGAAGGATACTGTAATAATAAAACAGATACAATTACTAAAACATTTGAAACAGGTTTTTCAGTAATTACATTAAGTGTTGATAATTTGAAGAGACCACTTGGGGAAGTAAAAGGAATAAAGATTATTTTAAATAATTTACGTTCAGATGATAGAAGAGAAACGACTGTTAACTTTGATGTTCTTATAAATGGACAATCAATCGGACAAAAAACTTTAGCAACAAGTAATTATTCAAGAAATCAAACAATAGAACTTGATGTAAATCCAACTTTATTTATGGGAAATAGTGCTACAAATATAACAGTAAGCTTAAGAAGAACATTAACAACTTCAAAAGTTTCATTTAATCAGGCATATATAAGTATAATATATAAATAATTGAAAAATTATATTAATAAATAATTATAAAAAAAATGGTTAAGCTATTTTTATGAAAAGAATGAAAATAGTGATAACCATTTTATTTTTGCTAACTGCATATCTATATGCTTGTAATATTACATTAATTCCAAGTCAAATAACTTTATTAAAGGGCGAGCAATATAAATTAAAAACATTGTATGGCATTGATGTGATAGAAACTTCTAGTGTTGCTCTAGAAAATGAAAATATTACAAAATTAAACTTAAATATATTAGGTCAGACTGTAAAAGAGGTATCTGTCAATGTAATAGAAAATACAGAAGTAATTCCAATAGGAAAAATTATAGGACTAAAATTATATACAAATGGAGTATTAATTGTTGGAATGTCTGAAATAGAGGATGTAAATCATAAAAAAGAAAGGCCTTTTGAAAATCTAGATATTCAAGAGGGAGATACAATTTTAAAGGTAAATGATTTAGAAATACAAACAATAGAAAATTTGCAGAAAGAGATAAATGCTTCGAAAGGTGAAAATATAAATCTAACTTTACTAAAAGAAGATGGGAGTATTGCAACTTCGAATATTAAGCCTGTTCAAGTTAGCAATAAAGAGTATAAGCTTGGATTATGGGTTAAAGATGCTGCAACAGGAGTTGGGACATTAACATATTATGAACCAACAACCAAATCATTTGCTGCTTTGGGGCATGGAATAACTGATAATGATACTGATAGCTTAATAAATATTGAATCTGGAAATGTGGTAACTTCAAGAGTTATTTCAATTCAAAAAGGAGAACAAGGAAAACCAGGTGAAATTAGAGGCAGTATAATAAATCAACCAACGATAGGAACTGTATATAAAAATACTGACTTTGGTATATATGGTGAATTAACGAATTTGTCAAATCTAAATATAGATTACAATAAGAAAATACAAATTGCTTTAAGGAATGAAATAAAAATTGGAAATGCAAAGATGCTTTGTTCTGTTGATGGAAAAGAAACAAAGGAGTATGATATAAAAATTGAAAAAATATATGATAGCAATAATACAAATAATAAAAGTATGATGATTGAGGTTACAGATGAAGAATTGATAGGAAAAACAGGAGGGATAATAAGAGGTTTGTCAGGTGCTCCAATCATTCAAAATGGAAAATTTGTTGGGGCTGTTACGAATGTTTTAGTGAATTCTCCAACAAAGGGATATGCAATATTTGCAGATATGATGATAAAAGAAATGAACAAAATAAATTAAAATATTTGTTTAATATAAATATTTTAATAATGAAAAATAAAAACTGTTATGTATTAAATGAACTGAACCCAAAAGTATCTAACATATGGGGCTCACTTCATAAAATACATAACAGTTTTTTGATATATATGGAAAACTATTTTTCTGTAAGCATTGGACCAATATTTGTAACAGTTCCAGCTCCTAAAGTTAAAACTAAATCTTTATCTTTGACATTAGATTTTATATATTTTACAACTTCATCGAAATCAGGCATATACAATGCTTCTTTACCTAAATTATGGATTTTTTGTGCTAAATCTTTTGAAGAAATTCCAACTGTATTTTGTTCACGAGCAGCATAAATATCTAGTAAAATAATATGGTCAAACTTTGTTAAAACTTTGGCGAATGCATCTAAATGTGTTTTGGTTCTGCTGTAAGTATGTGGTTGAAAGATAACCCATGACTCATTATATTTTTTTTCTGCGATTGCATTTGCAGTTGCTTCAATTTCTGTTGGATGATGGCCATAGTCATCAAATACAGAAACAGAAGGAGTAGTTGAATTTTTAGGAGTAATATAACCTTTAAATTCTAGACGACGTTCAGCACCTGTAAATTCTTTTAAAGATTTTTTAATAACATCTACATCAATATTGTAGTAATCACAAAGAGCAGTGCATGCTAAAGCATTTAAAACATTGTGTTTGCCAGCAACAGATAAATCTAAATTGCAAAGTAAATTTCCATTTTTATATACATCAAAATGAGCAAATCCGTTATCATCATAAGTGATATTTTTAGCAACAAAATTTGCATTTTCATTTTCTATACCATAAGAAATGAATTTTGATTTTGTAATATTTTTTAAGTTATAACAATTTTTATCATCAGCATTTGTAATAAGTACACCATCTGAAGGTAAAATTTTAGAAAAATCTTGAAATGCTTTTACAACATTATCAAATGTTTTATAATAGTCTAAATGGTCATTATCTATATTTAATATTATTTCAGCATGAGGGAAAAACTTTAGAAAATTACCTTTATATTCGCAAGATTCTAATATAAAAAACTCGCTTTTTCCAATTTTATAGTTTCCATTTATATTTTTTAAAATAGCACCGACTTCAATTGTAGGATCTTTTTGAGCATTTAAAAAACATACTGAAACCATTGATGTAGTAGTTGTTTTTCCATGTGTTCCAGCAATACATATTGTTTCTTTATACATTTTTGTAAGTAAGCCTACAAATTCACCACGACCAACAAGAGGAATATTTTTTTCTTTTGCAATTAATATTTCAGGGTCAGTTTCTTTTATAGCTGCTGAATATACTATTAAATCAGAATTTTTAGAATTTATTAAATCATGACCAATTGTAGTTAGTATATTGTGTTCATTTAGTTTGTCTGTAATTTCACTACGAGTAATATCAGAGCCAGTAACGGTATAACCCCAATTATGTAGGGTTTCAGCAATTGCACTCATGCTAATACCGCCAATGCCAATTAAATGTATTCTTTTATAATTTTTTAAATCATTAATTTTTAAGTTCAATTTAATATACGCCTCCTTAAATTTGCTTCATTATATAATGAAATAGGAAGTTTTTCAACAAAAAATTCAAAACTCATGCTAAAACTTATATTAAAATTTCATACTCTTGATATATATTCTATATTAGAAAAACATTAGAAGTATAAGAGTAGTAATATGTACAATTATAAATATGTATATAGTATTATATGAAATTGGAAAAAATATGTGAATTTATATAAATTTTTAATTTTTTGTAAAAATAAGAAGGAAAAAAATCTTTTTTGGCGAATAATATAAATGTACATAAATAATAATATATGTATAAAAAACAGAGAAAGAGGTGCTTAATAAAATGAAAATAACAGATGTACGTTTAAGAAAAGTAAATTCAGAAAACAGAATGAAAGCTGTTGCTTCTGTAACATTTGATGAGGAATTTGTTGTTCACGATATCAAAGTTATCGAAAGCCAAAATGGATTATTTATTGCTATGCCTAGCAGAAAAACTCCAAACGGAGAATTTAAAGACATTGCTCATCCAATCAATGCTGAAACAAGAGAAAAAATTCAAAAAGCTATATTAGAAGCTTATGAATCTCCAGAAGCTGAATCAGCAGAAGTTGAAGAATAAATACAATAAGACACGCATCGGAGCATAGGATTCAAGGAAAGCACGATTATCGTGTCTTTTTTGTTGTATTTTGTATAAAAATATTAGAAAAGTGCTAAAAAGTTTTAAAGTAAATATGAATTTTTGAAAAGTATTCAAATTATTAAAGTCTGCAAATCAGTCAAAAGAAGCAATTGCAAAGAACAATTTTACTAAAAAAATAAAAAATTAAAAAAATTTTAAAAAAGTGTTGACAAAATATTTAGTAGATAGTATAATAATTCTTGTCAGCAAGAGAAAGACATAAAAAGCCAGTTAATGCAGATGTGGCGGAACTGGCAGACGCACAGGACTTAAAATCCTGCGGTTGAATAAACCGTGCCGGTTCGATTCCGGCCATCTGCACCAAGAAAGAGTAAGAGTTAAACAATTCTTACTCTTTCTTTTTGCATTTTTGAATAAGTATTTTGCTAATCTGTTGCTAATCTAAAGAAAAACAAACCTACTATATTATTGTAAAAATTAAAAGTTATTGATATAATATTTTTGAATTAAACAATAGAAGGTGAAAAGATGCAAGCATTTTCATTAAAGTTAGAGAGTCCAATAAATGGAATTTATTTAAATTCAGAAACTATTGAATTATTAAGTATAATTCAATGTGAAAATATTGGAGAATTAAAAGATTTTGCAATTAATTGTTCTCAATTAAATATTTCTGAGGAAGATTTAACTAGTTGGAATGATAACAATATTGAAAATATAAAAAGAAAGCTTGTCGAACAATATAAGAGCACATTAGTATCAATGGAACAAAGTATTAAAAACAGAAGAAGCGTTTTGGAATTAGCATTAAAGCATTCGGGAATTACTGCTGATGAAGTAGATTCATACATTTCAGTATTTCAAAATAATGGTTATGAAGGTATTAAGAAAAAATTAAAAGCAGAGTACCCTGAAAGTTATGATATTTTTACAGAAAAAGCGCATAGATTTATTGGAATAGAAAGAGATCAAATGACAAGCATAACTTATGAAGAATTATCTGGATTAAATGACATTTTATCTAATCATAATACTCTTCTAATAGGAGCAGGAAGATATTATGATGTTAAAAGAAAAATGTATGATGAACATATACCAAATATGAAAAAATATGATTTCTATTATGCTCAAAGGGGTTTAGATTTTTGTTATAAAAATGGAATGTATGCAAGATATCATACATTATTAGATAAACAAACTATGGAAGAACATTTAATAGGCAAGCAAAAAGAATATGTTTTAGGAGAACTTCAAGAATATGTAAAGACATCTATAGATTTTATTTCAAAATATAATGACGAGCATAAGATAAATGGAAAAGGAGTAATATGTTCTGTAGATTTGCTTAATGAGATAATTTCTTTTGATGAACCATACAGAAACATGTGGCAAGAGTTATACGGAATTTCCAACGAAGAATTAGTCAGCATTTTTCAGTATGCATTAGAAAACAAACCAGATGGCGTAACGTATGTATATAATGAACCATTTTTGGAAAATCCTGAAAGAAGACAAGTTGTAATAGAACAGTTATCTCGAATTAATGAACTGGCTCCTGGATTAATTGATACAATTGGTACTCAGATGCATATTGAGATGACGCAAAATATAGATGATATTAGACAATGTTTTGAGGAATTTAAAAGATTAAAACAATTAGGAATTGGAACTCAAATAACAGAATTTGATATGTGTTTACCAGAAAGATTTATGTTTGATGAAAACGGAAAAATACGTTCAGAGCAAGATTTGGTAGAAATTATTAATGGTAAAATAAGTAAAAGTGGTATTACTATTGGAAGTATAGCAGAGTTTAAATCAATGAAAATGGATGAAATTTCAAAAGCTATTGAAGAAACAGGAATACAGTTAGATGGAATAACATATTGGTCTATAAGTGATACATTAGATCATAATTTAGAAAGAACTAATAGAAAAACTTATGAACAAGGATTGCAAAGAGATATAGCTCAAACAAGATATGCAGGATTATACTCTGGGGTAGAAAGAAGTAAAATCATTTCTACACAAAGATTAGGACAAGAAACTTTAGAAGAACAAAAAGAAACGGCATTCTTAGATGAAATAGAACAAGAACAAGTAAGACAAGAAATAACAATTATAAACCAAAGAGCGAGTCAAGAAAATGAACCAAATGTATAGGAGATTTATAATATGATTGATATTGAATATGCAAATGCATATAGTGAAGTTTTAGAAATTTTAAAATACATTTCCAAAGAAGATTATGAAAAAATACCAAATTCTAAAATCGAGCTTTTTGAAACAAATCATAATAAAGAATATATATTTAAATATAATCCAAATAAAACTTTAGATGAGCAAAATGTATCAAAAATTGCAAAAGCAATTATTGCGATTTTATTTAGAGATTATTGGGCTACTGAAATACAAAAAGAAAAAATTATTGCTAAACAAAATTACGATAGAATGCAATTAGAAGAAAAAAAGAAAGAAATATATAATTCTGATAATATTTTTAAGAATAATAAGAAAAAAATTGTTTTGGATGCTACTGAACAAGAGCAAAAACTAGATTTAATAGAAATAAATAATATTAAATGGTATAAAAAAGTATGGAAATTTATAATAAGATTTTTCAGTAAATAATTTTGATTGTGAAATTTTATTTGACTTTTCTTAAATATCTGTGTAAAGTGAATATAGGAAATGACAAAACCACATCTGCTTATTGTCATTTTCTATGTGAATCAGTGTAGCATACAATTAAAAATAAATTAATATAAAAGAAAAAAATTTTCGTAAAGACTTTTTTAATTGACTATTGATAATGTATTTAGAAATTCTAAATAAAGTAATTGATTTGAAGGATTTTCTGTACTATAATAATAATACGTTCATTGCTATATGAAATAGCAAACAATTCTCGAATAACAATTGTAAGGAGGAGATTTTATGTTTGGTAAGTTTTTTTCGAAAATTTTTGGTGTGAGAACTGAAGCTAAGAAAGAAGAGACAATTGAGGTGAAAAAAGAAACAGTAGAGCGGAAAGTAACAGAAACCACAACAGAAGAACAAGTTGCAGATTTCCAGAAAATTACAGCAAAGATGATAGCAGAAGAAAATGGTATTGTTTATATTCCAAAAGCGACAGGTGCTAGAATCCAATTATATGAAGAGTTTGTAACGAGGGTTTTGGCGGCAGAAGGCAAATATATTTTGTTACATCCTGCGAATGATGGAATGCCAACTTGTCCTATTGAATGGTATGGTAGGTTTAACGGCGAATACCAAATGATAATGGATAATCAAACATCTTTTAAATACATTACTAACTTAAGTGAAATTATATTACAAATGGTCAGGTTGTATGCTAAATACATAGATGAAGATGTATTCATTGGTTCTATGGGATTTGCTATTAGGCTTGATGATGAAGTATGCCCATATTACTATGGAAAGGCAAGTTTTGTATTAACAGATGATGCGATTCAAAATAGTCAGGTAAAGCCTAAACAAGTAGTTGCAGCAAAAAAGTTTTTTGTTAATGAATTTCTTGATCATTTTATCGGCTGGAATTTTGGAGTGGCTGTTAGAAGCAATCCGGAGCTTGAGAAAGAATTGCTTGAACTAAATGATTTGGTTATAAGCAAAGGATTAAGAGAGGATGCAGGAGCTGGATTTTGTGTATGGAGTGATATTGATGTTGAACACTATGAATTGAAAAAAACAGTCTAAAAAATAAAATAAAACCAGAAGAATCTGCTGGCAAGTGCCGGCGGGTTCTTCTGGCTTTTGGGTGTTATTGTGGGATTGCTTAGAAGTGTAGACTGTACATCCAGTTCAAGAACTGATGCAAGTACATATGGTATGCAGCGAGGTATTCAGCTCGGAAGTCACTCCAGTTGCCGGTAAAGAGGGTACGCAAGAACTGGAATACAGCAGAAATTGCAAACTCGCAGAACTGCAACCAGCCAGTGTACCAGCTAAAGATAACTGGATATTTTTTTGCAAAGCCGGGGCACAATGATTCGACAACGTAAAGAAGGATACCAGCAATCATTAACCGAGTGATGTTGCGTGCTAAACGGCGAAGCCGATGAGTAAACGCCACAGAAAAAGCCTGGATGTCATCACTATGGTTGGATAACCAAGTGTGAATTCTGTCAAAAAGATTAGCAATATAACCCATAAAAAAATCTCCTTAAATTATTATTATATATGTAAACAGCAATGCTGGAAAAAGGGAGAATATATATATAATAAGTAAAAACTTATACAAATATTATACCACTGTTTACATAAAAATGCAAATTGATAGTGCTTAAATATCAACACTCTTAAAGCTTTATTAAAAAAATTCTATTTAGAGTAATAATTTAAATAAAAAAATATATATTGGTATAAACAAACGAAAAAAGAAAGGAGAACGTGTTTTATTGAATTAAAAATGAAATAAAACAGATTTGAAAAATGTTTGTATCAATTTTGTTTATAATAATTGGTTTTATAGGACTTATTAAAGGAGCTGACTTTTTAGTAGAAGGTGCTAGTAATATTGCAAAGAAATTTAATATACCAGAAATAATTATAGCTTTAACAATTGTATCAATAGGAACATCTATGCCAGAACTTTTTGTTAGTTTAACATCTGGCATAGATGGACTTTCTGATGTTTCAATAGGAAATGTTGTTGGAAGTAATATAGCAAACTTATTATTAATTTTAGGTATTTCGGCGATAATTAGACCAATAGCCGTAAAAAAAGAAACTAAATTTATTGAAATTCCGGTATGCCTTATCACTACTTTGATATTTTGGACCTTTTGCAATTTAGGTGGTAATATTACTAGATTAGATGGAATAGTATTTGTAGCACTATTTTTACTATTTATTGTTTATACTATAATTATTGCAATAAAGCATAACCAGGTATATTCAAAAGAAAAAAGAGAACCTATTGATAAAATAAGCCTATTTAAAGATATTATTGATATTGGACTAGGAATAATTGTCTTGAAAATAGGAGCTGAATTGACGGTTGACAATGCAATTAATATATCAAGAATCTTGAATATAAGTGAAAAAGTAATTAGTGTTACTGTATTAGCAGTAGGCACTAGTTTGCCAGAACTTTTTACAAGTGTTTCAGCTGCTATAAAGGGAAAAAGTGATATTGCAATTGGAAATATAGTAGGATCAAATATATTTAATATTTTACTGATTTTAGGTGTAACATCTATAATTAACCCACTTACTTATAATATGAGTTTTAATAAAGACTTGACTTTATTAATTATTTCAACTGTTTTACTTATGATATTTCCTTTTATATCTAAAAAAGATGAAATGACAAGAGGAAATGGTGTAATATACTTAATTTTGTACTTTGTATATATAGGAACATTAATATTTATTTGATGATTAAAAGTATTTATAAAAATATTGCTAGAAAAATTTTATTTGTGATATAATTCAAGTAGTTTATTTTGAAAGGAAATAATTATGTCATATATAGAATTTGATAAGGTAACTAAAAAATATGGTACTTCTGAAAATATGATACTTGCATTGAACAATGCAACATTTTCAGTAGAAAAAGGTGAACTTGCTGTTATTTTAGGAGCATCAGGTGCTGGAAAAACTACAGCTTTAAATATTCTTGGAGGAATGGATACACCAACAGATGGAAAAGTAATTGTTGATGGAAAAAATATTACTGATTATAATAATAAAAAATTATGCAAATACAGAAGGGAAGATGTTGGATTTGTATTTCAATTTTATAATTTAGTGCCAAATTTAACTGCAATAGAAAATGTTGAACTTGCTTCTCAAATTTGTAAGGATAGTTTAGAACCAGCAGAAATTTTAACAAAAGTTGGATTAGATAAAAGAATGAATAATTTTCCAGCACAATTGTCTGGAGGAGAGCAACAAAGAGTTGCAATTGCAAGAGCTATTGCAAAAAATCCAAAATTACTTTTATGTGATGAACCAACAGGTGCTCTAGATTATAAAACAGGTAAACAAATATTAAAATTATTACAAGATACTTGTAGAAGAGATAATATGACTGTTGTAATTATTACTCATAATTCTGCAATATCAGCCATGGCAGATAAAGTAATTCATTTTAAGAGTGGGGAAGTTACTGAAATTGTAAAAAATGACAATCCAACTCCAATTGAAAATATAGAATGGTAATGCTAAATATATAAGAAACCCTCTAGTAGATAACTAGAGGGTTTACTATATAATATTAAATTATATAAAAATCTTATTGATTATTTCTTTGTCTTTTTCTTTCTGCTCTGCATTCTGGGCATCTAACAGGGTTGTTTGTGAAACCTTTTTCAGCATAGAAAGCTTGCTCTCCAGCAGTAAAAACAAATTCTTTACCACAATCTTTACATTTGATTGTGATATCTTCGTAATTATTTTCCATAATGGACTAGACCTCCTTTTTTAGATTTGAATTACTTTTACTAAAATCTTGCTCTAAAAAAGATAGGACTCAGTTAAAAAATAAATTCATTTTGCTTGACGCGAGCTCATTATACCATATGAAATTCAAAAACACAATACAAATTTGAAATTTATTTTTTATATTAATCTTGTTATTTATGTGAATTTTAGATATAATATTTTAAGATAAATTTTTAAATAGTGGAGTGAAAAAATGAATCAAAAACCTTCAGTAGAAGATGTTCTAATTGGCCCGAATAGACCTGTAAAGAAAAAAAGTAAATTACCAAAGATAATAATAACTTTTATTATAATTTTATTATTAGCTTGTGGTTGTGTTTTTGGATATAATTATTATAAAAATTATGTAGTAGAGAAGACAAAAACAGAATTTTTTAGATATTTATCAACAAATAATATTGAAAATCTGTTAGAAAATGAAATATATAATACTTTGTTTGAAAAAACGATGAAACAAACAAATCATTCTAGTTTAAATTTAACTGCAACATCAAGTTTTAAGAACAAATATGATTTAGATGTTAGCAAATTTAATATTACATTCAATCAAATTACTGATAAAGAACAGGAAAAAAATTTTGCCGAGCTTAATGTAAAATATGCAGATAATGATTTGATTTCAGCTAGATTAATAAATAATAAGGATAGTATAGCAATTGCTTCTAATGAAATTGCAGATAAGTATATAGGTGTAAATAAAGCAGATGCAAATAAATTACTTGGAAATGAAATTAATTCTACCATTACAACAGGAATTGAAGCTTTAAGTCAGGAAGAAACAGAAGATCTAGAACTTAGTGAAGAATACAGAACAGCAAAAATTAATGAATATTCTAAATATGTTTATGATTTAATTTCAAAAGATAAATTTTCTGAAAAAAATAATATTTTAATAAATACAGAAGAAGAAAGCAACTTAAATTCAAATTGCTATGAATTTACTACAACTTATTCTGAAATTGGTAATATATATATAAGCTTTTTAAATAAGCTAAAAAATGATGTTGAATTATTAAATAAGATTGCAAAAGAAGAGGATAATAGTTTATCAACAGACACAGATACAAATATAAGTCATTCTACACTAGATGATATTCTTGTAGTGAAAGATATAATTTTAGGAAAAAAAGTTAATAAAACATTAGATGAATTACAAGAAATGTTAGAAAACATGATTGATGATGCTAATGAACTAGTTGCAGATAATACTGAGTTAAAAATTTCACAATATGTTGTAAATGAGAAAGTAAAGAAGATTACTGTAAAATCAACAAAACTAAATATAGAAATTGATTTTTTAAGTGAAGCTAATAGAGATAAGATTAAACTAACTGTACTTACACCTGATTCTAGTTTAACAAATTCTTTAGATAATATTGCAAATGAGTTAAATAGTGGAAATACAGAAAATGTAGAAGAAACTACAAATGAAACTTCAGGAATAAATAATGGATTTACAATAAAAATTGAGAAAATAACTTCAGATATGTCAACAAAGATTAATGCTGAAATTGGGGTTGTAACTAATTTAGAAATAAATACAAAACTTTCTTTAGCACTTACAACAACAGGTACTACAAATTCAAAAGATATTAAAAACCAAGCAATAATTACGTTTACAACACAAGAGGGACAGTTAATTGCAACTTTAAATTATAATGCAAATTTTGAGAAGGCAACAACAGCCATAGAAGATTTAACTAATGAAAATTGTTTATTTTTGGATAAGTTAAATACAGAGGAATTTAATAATATTACAAAACAAATTACAGATAGAATTGAAACTGTTATAAACGAAAAAAAGGTAGTTTTAAATTTAATTGATCAAAATAATAATACTTCAATTATAGAACAAGGAAATACAAATAATACAGTTGCAAAAGATGATGCTAGACAGAAACTAATTGATGTAGTTACTGGAATGATGGCAGAAGTACAAAATCGTGGAGAAGTGTTTACTTTAAATAATCTTGTTGGATTACAAATTGAAGGATATAATGTTTCTTGTAGTGTAAATGGAAATATAGCAACAATTGTTGTAAACGGATATACATTTTATATAGATTCAGACTTTAATTTAACAGAGGAATAGAAAAATAGTCATGAAAGGAAGAACTTAATATGGAGAAAAAAGTCGAAAAAAACAAAAAGCTAAATAAAAAAGCAGTAGCACTTATAGTTGCTATAGTTATCATAGCTTTTTGTACAGTTGCAATTACTATTAATTCAAACAACAAAAACAATAAAGGTGATGTTAATGGTAATTTATCAAATTTAGGCTTAGTTACAGAAAGTGATGGAGTTGTATTTTATAATAAATATGAAAATGGAATTGTAAAAGTAAAAGGAAATAAAGAATATCAAATAACTAATGAAACAGCATATTCAATGCAAGTTGTGGATGACTATATTTATTATTTGACTAAAGGTGAAAGTAATAAATTGCTTATAAAGAAAGTTAAAACAAATGGTGACAAATTATCAACAGAAAAAGAAATTCAAACAAGCATAAGTAAATTTTTTGTAGTAGATAATGCTATTTACTATGTAAATCAATCAGGAATTTCTAAGATTATGTGTGATACAAAAGAGGAAAATTTAATTTGCCAAGATAAAGTTGAAGATTTTGCAGTAGATAATAATACTATTTATTATACTGATGATTTTGGATATTTATATAGTATGAATTTAGGTGGCACAGATAAAAAGACACTATTAAATGATGAAATAACAGAATTCCAAGTTTATGATGGATGGATATATTATTATAAACAATCTGAAAACTATTTAAGCAAAATAAATATAGATGGTAGTGAAAATGATACAGTAACAGATAAAGTTAATTCATATATTTTCAATATTTATAAAGGTAAAATTTATTTTTACGATTCAGAAAAAAGTAATATTAGTTGCATAGGAACTAATGGTAAGAACTTAGAAGTAATTACAAAGATAAAAACTAATAAAACAAGAATCAATCTAACTTCAAATGGTGATATATATTATTTAGATGCATCAAATGGAGAAAACAATATTTATCAAATGTATAGAATTGGTACAAATGGTAGAAAATTAAATGAAATAAAATATTAAAAAATATTGACTTTTAAAGTATAAAAATATATAAATATAATATAAATTCAAATGATAAATTAGGAGGTTTTTTATGAAATTAGGAACGATTGCTTATGAAGATAAAATTTATAATTTAGATTATATGAGTTCGGAAGAAATAAAAAATCTTCTTCAAAAGATAGAAGTTTCAAAAAATAAAAACTTTGAACAAGGTAAGAGAATAATAAAAAGATAAACAAAAGAAGAAAGGTACTGGTGATAATTTTATGGATAAAAGAATTAGTGAACAATATATAGCAATGGTACTAAATAAAGTTTGGAATCAAAATTCAGAAAACATACAATTAGAAGCTGTTATAAATAGAGCTTTGGCAGATAAAATATCAACAGAAACTATAAATACAAAGGTAAATTCAAAGTTAAATGCTATTTCAGTAGAAATTAGAAATATAAATCCTAAATATGGCGAAGGTTCTAAAAATTATGCAGATACAAAAGCAGATATACTAGATGCACTTACTAACTACGAATCAGCTTTAATGGAGTTAAGCAATTTTTATGATGAGAAAATAGAAGAACTAATTCTAAAAAAAGTAGAATTAGAAACACAAAAATTAGGATTTTTACTTAGAGATGAAGTTTTAATTCAAAAAACAGAAAAAAAAGAAGAGGAAAAACAAAAGCTTTCTTCAGGCGTTATAAAAGGAGTAAAAGGTTTATCTGAAAAGATTAGTTACAAAAATAATAATAAAGAAAAAGAATATATAGATGTTAGCTTGTACAATAAAGTTCAAGATGTTCAAGATGTAAAAGTAGAAGTTAATAACAAAATGGAAAATAGAGTAAAGAATGCAAAAGAAGCCTTTTCACAAAACGATAAGAAAATACAAAATATAGATTTACAAATTAAAAAAATAGAAAATGAAATAAATAAACTAAATGATAAAAAAGCACAAAGTTTAATGCAGGCTATGGAAATGGGAGATAAATGGATTGCTGTAAATATTAAAAGACCAAAAATGTTTACAAAAGTAAAAAGGTTTTTTATGAGTAAATTTAATACAACAAAGCAAATACATAAAAATATCATAGTTCCATTAAATGATTTAGTAAAAGAATTTAGAGAAACAGAACTTGCAAGTGTGAAGGGATAATATAAATGAATAGAAATATAGATGATTTTAAGAAAAGAGTAGAAAAAACTCAAAAGAATTCTGCAAAATTATTTGTGGAAGATGTAAAAAAAATCAATAGTCAAATTATAGAAAGCAGTGAAGAAATTATTGAAATGTCAGATAAACAAGACCGAATCAATACAAAAAGAGCGGATTTGGCAAGATAATTGCATCAAGTTCTTGATTTTCCAACTTTTATGTGGTATATTAATATTGTTAATAAGTAAAACTGTTTGAAAAAGCAAAGTAGGTAAAAGGTTTTATATTTAGAGAGAATGGGTGATAGCTGAAAGCTCATTTATGTAAATTTTACTGAAATTTCACTTTTTAGGTCTTTTATTGAATTATAAAAGTAGGTAAAAGCGTTTGCAACGTTATAGCAAAATGAGGTTATAATACTGATTAAAATTTAATTATATCAAATAATAAATTTTAATTGGTTGTAATAAATTTAGGTGGTAACACGGTAAGTCGTCCTATATACATAAGTATATAGGATTTTTTGTTGTATGAACTACCTATGTGACGAGTTTTTAATCATATAGCATAAACGAAAAACTTACTGAAATTTTAATAATTGATAATTATATTTGGGAGGTATATATGAAAGAGAAGATTGAAGAAATTAGAAAAGCAGCAAAAGATAAGCTTGTAGAAATACAAAATTTGCAAGAACTTCAAGATTTGAAGGTAAAATATTTAGGAAAAAAAGGTGAACTTACTTCTATGTTAAAAGGCTTAGGAGCATTATCAGCAGAAGAAAGACCAAAAATTGGAAGTATGGTTAATGAAGTAAGAGATGAAATCGAAAAATCAATGCAAGAAGCAGAAAATAAAATTAAAGCTAAAATGTTAGAGCAAAGATTGGAAAAAGAAAAAATAGATGTAACAATGCCAAGTAGAAATGTTAATTTAGGTTCAGTTCATCCTATTACACAAATCATTGATGAAGTAAAAGAAATTTTCTTAGGAATGGGATATAGTATTGCTGACGGACCAGAAGTTGAAACAACACATTATAATTTTGACCAATTAAATACACCAGCAGACCACCCAGCAAGAGATTTACAAGATACTTTTTATATTACTGAAGATGTTATTTTAAGAACACAAACATCACCAGTTCAAGCAAGAGTTATGGAAAATCAAAAACCACCAATAAAAATCATTTGCCCAGGGGCTGTATATCGTTCAGATACTTTAGATGCAACACATTCACCAGTGTTCCATCAAATAGAAGGATTAGTTATAGACAAAAATATTAAAATGTCAGACTTAAATGGAACTTTAGAGATGTTTGCTAAAAATTGCCTAGGACCAAACACTAAAATAAGATTTAGACCACATCATTTCCCATTTACAGAACCATCAGCAGAAGCAGATGTATCTTGTTTCGTTTGTGGAGGAAAAGGTTGTAGAGTATGTAAAGGAGAAGGATGGATTGAACTTTTAGGATGTGGAATGGTTCATCCAAATGTGCTTAAAAATTGTGGAATAGATCCAGAAGAATATTCAGGATTTGCATTTGGTTTCGGTGTAGAAAGAATTGCAATGGCAAAATTCGGAATTGATGATTTACGTCTACTATATGAAAATGATGCTCGTTTCTTAAAGCAATTTTAATAACTAAATGTGAATAAGCTGTAGATAATCAAAGTTTAGATAGTTAAATTAAAAAAAAACAAATTATCATAAATTCAGGTTTATAGGAATCCTTTAAAAACCTAAATATGTATAAGGAGATATGCTTTAAAAAAATTTAAAGCGTGTTAATTAAAATGAAAGCTAGTATAGAATGGTTAAAAGAATACTCAGATATAGATGTTGATGCAAAAGAACTTGGAGACATTTTAACAATGACAGGTTCTAAAGTTGAAACAATAGATTCAAGAGGAAACGATATTAAAAATGTTGTAATAGGAAAAGTATTATCAGTTGAAAAACACCCAGATTCAGATCATTTAGTTATTTGCCAAGTTGCTCTTGGAGATGAAAAAGTACAAATAGTAACTGGTGCTCCAAATGTAAATGCAGGAGATATTGTTGCTGTTGCTAAAGATGGTTCTGAATTACCAGGAGGAGTAAAAATAAAAAAAGGAATGCTTCGAGGAGTTGAATCTTGTGGAATGATGTGCTCTTGTGGTGAACTTAATATTCCAATTACAAGATTTCCAAATCAAATTGAACATGGACTAATGATTTTACCAAAAGAGATGGAAAAAGATTTAGGAAAAGATGTTGTTGATGTTTTAGAATTAAAAGAAGATGTTATAGACTTTGAAATTACACCAAATAGACCAGATTGTTTATCAATTGAAGGTTTAGGAAGAGAAACAGCAGTTTCTT
Organism: uncultured Clostridia bacterium; assembly: GCA_934140005.1. Taxonomy (GTDB): domain Bacteria; phylum Bacillota; class Clostridia; order TANB77; family CAG-508; genus Scatovivens. The sequence goes on along the minus strand of CAKPBB010000023.1, from coordinate 3,999 downwards.
TAAATAAAGAATTTAAAAATCCAAGAGGCAAATTGATGGATATGCCTGTTGAAAATAAAGATAACATAGAAGGCTTAACTGTAAAGATTACAGCACCAGATTTATGTTATAGATATATAGCTAGAATGGTTAAAAATGTAAAGATTGGTGATTCACCAAATTGGATGAAGAGAAGACTAGAAGCTTGTGGTGTTAGAAGTATAAACAATATTGTTGATATTACAAATTATGTTATGTTAGAACTTGGCCAACCAATGCATGCTTTTGATATAAATTCAATTGAAGGAAAAAATATTACAGTAAGAAGAGCAGAAGATGGAGAAAAAATCGTTACTTTAGATGACCAAGAAAGAGATTTAGATAGCTCTATGCTTGTTATTGCAGATGATAAAAAAGCAGTTGCAATTGCTGGTGTAATGGGTGGTCAAAATTCAGAAATCGAAGAAAATACTACAACAGTTGTATTTGAATCAGCTGTATTTAATGGTGGAAATGTTCGTAAAACAGCTAAGAAGGTTGGACTTAGAACAGAAGCATCTAGCAGATATGAAAAAGGTTTGTCACCAGAAAATGCATTAAGGGCAGCTAATAGAGCCGTTGAACTTGCTGTTTTAATTGGTGCTGGTGAAGAAGTTGAAGGAAAAATTGATGTATATCCAACAAAGCAAAATATACCACAAGTTAAACTTGATGTTCAAAGAATAAATGACTTATTAGGATTAGATGTTTCTGAAAAAGAAATGATTGATATTTTAGAAAAATTGGATATGAAAGTAGAAAATGGATATGTAATACCACCATATTTCAGAACAGATATAAATTATGTTGCAGATTTAGCAGAAGAGGTTGCTAGATTCTATGGATATGATAAAATTCAAAGCACTTTAATTGAAGCTGAAACAACTTTAGGAATTCGTACAAAATCACAAAAAATTCAAGACAAAATTAGAGAAGCTTTAGTAAGTAAAGGTTTAAGTGAAATATATACTTATGGTTTCTATAACCCAAATGAATTGGATAAATGCTGTATTACAGAAGATAGTGATTTGAGATGTCAAACAATTAAATTAAGAAATCCATTAAGTGAAGATTATTCTGTAATGAGAACAACAACATTACCAAGTATGATGCAAACATTATCTACTAATAATGCTAAAAAGAATAAAAATGTTGCTTTGTTTGATATTTCAAGAGTATATAAAGATGTTAATGGACAAATTTCTGAAGGAAAAAATCCAACTGAAGAAATGTATGTAACAATTGGTTGCTATGGAGAAAATGTGGATTTCTATGTATTAAAAGGTTTAGTAGAAACTGTATTTAAAGTATCATCTGTTTTAAGATATGAAGTTATGTCTGAAAAAACTAATACATCATATCATCCAGGAAAAACAGCTAAAATTTGTATAGGAAAAGATGTTGTAGCAACATTTGGTGAAATTCATCCAGAAGTTTGTGAAAATTATGATATAGCAAATAGAGTATATGTAGCAGAAATCTCTTTAGATAAATTAGTTAAATATGCAAGAGTAGATAAGAAATATGTTGAAGTTCCAAAATATCCTGCAGTTGAAAGAGATATTGCAATGCTTGTAGATGAAGATATTGAAGTTGCTCAAATTGAAAAGATAATTGTTAAAAAAGCTAAAAAGATTCTTGAAGAAGTTGAATTATTTGATGTTTATAGAAATGATAAATTAGGCAATAAGAAAAAGAGTGTTGCATATAGCTTAAAATTCAGAGCTAAAGATAGAACTTTGACTGATGACGAAATAAATAAAGCAATGGAAGAAATTATTTCAGAATTAGAAAAATCTTTAGGTGCAGAACTTAGAAAATAATTTTATAGGTTAGTGTAAATTAGTGCAAAAGTGATTTTTGAAATATTTATTAAAGGATAGATATTTTCGAAAATCACTTTTTATTTATGCTTTGAAACTAAAATAGAAAATTGTGGATAAAAGAAGAAAAATGTAGAAAATGGTCGAACGATATCACATAAAGTGATTGCAAATGTATTGCAAAAGAATGTTTGTAAATATATAATGTTTACAAAGTAATACATAAAATAATAAAAAAAGACAAAAAATATATGTAGAAAAATATGTAAAATATCAACAAATGTAGAATAAATTCATGGTTTTAATAAAAAGAGTAAATGCTGTCAAATACTGTATTACGAAAAAGCTTGTCAAGTAAATATGGTTTTGCTAAAATAAATTTGTAAATGAAGTTGAGGGTAAATTATGGATAAGAAAAAAGAAATTCAAAGTTTGTATGAGAATTATGTTTCTCAAAATATATCTTTAACAGAAAATTATAAAAAATATTCAAATGAATTTGCAAAAAGCGTAGATGGTCTGATACAAAGGCTGTCTAAAGTAGATGAAAATTTGATAGAAGAGGTAAACTGTATATGTGATTTGATGAGTGAAATGCAAGATGAACAAGCAAAAATAGCTTTCGAGAGTGGTTATGTATTGGGTACTAATATTTTAATGGAAGTTGTATGTAGAAGGTAAATATAATGAATCAATGAGATATAGGATTGATTATTTAAACAGAAAAATTACATGAGTGAATAAAGATGAAAAGTTGATAGACAAATTGAATAGCAAATAAAAATAAGCAAGCTGATAAAAGTAATAAATAAAGAAACAATAAAAGCATAGAGTAATGTAATAATAGATAAAACAAGATAAGTAGCAAAAGTAAAATTGCTACTTATTTATTTTACTTTTTATAGTAATGCTGATTTTTAGCTTTTGATTTTAATTTCTGATTTATGATTCAATTTTTGAGTTTAAATCTATTGTTTCACTATCAGATTTTAAATTTTCCGTTTGTGATTGCTCGTTTTCTGAATTATTATTTTTAGTTTGTTTGCTTTTAGATTTTTTACTTTTAACGGTTTTCTTCTTTGTAGTTTTTTTATTTGCATCTGGTGGGTCAGGCAATTTTATAAATAAATCAGAAGGAGTACACTCTAAAATATCACAAAGCTTTTCAATGTGTTCATATTTGATTGATTTTGTTTTATTTGTTACAAGATTGTTAAAATTTGGATATGTAAGATTTAATTGTGAAAATAACCAATATTTAGATTTTCCTTTATTTTCTAATATCTGTAGAACATTTAACTTTAGCATAAACAATTCCTCTTTCAATAAAATATTACATTTGTATTATAAATAAAATTAACTCTTGCAAAACTTATCAAAAAAGTATATACTGTAAACAATAGATATCGAAAACAATAGATACTGAATTCGATATATACGAAGTTAGTAAAATTAAAGCTCAACAATATAAATTTTACAAAACTAAAAAAATTAAATTACAAAGAATAAATTGTATTTAATAATAAACTATTATTAATCAGTATAATTTTAAAAGTGAACTTTTTTAAATTCACTTCAATCTGGAGGTGGTTTTCCCTCCAAAATTGACAAGACTTCTTTAAAGTTTTGTTTTTATGGATTTGGGGAAGTCTGCAAAGACTTCCTTATTTAATAAAAATTAATTTATTTTTATAATACGAATATATTTTATACTATTTAAGTGAAATTGAAAAGTATTATTTTAAATTTTTATTTCCACTTTTTTACTATTTTTGTAGAAAAATGTTTTAAATAGCATTTTTTAGTAAAATTGGGTAGATTTTTGTATAAAAATTTTTTTCAATATGAATCTCATAAATGATAAACATGTTTAAAATCAAAAATAATCAATAAATAATTTTAAAAACTAAATAAATTGCAAAGTTAAAACTAAGGAGGAAATTATGCAAAGAAACAAAAGATATATTCTAGTACTAGATGAAAAGAAGAATAATAAAAAAGCAAACAGCAATACTTGTGTTTTATCTAATGTACAAGGTATAACTCTAATTGCATTAGTAATAACAATAATTGTATTACTTATATTAGCAGGTGTGTCAATAAATTTAGTAATGGGAGATAATGGAGTATTAAGCAAATCTAAAATGGCGACAATAAC
>CAKPBB010000022.1 GCA_934140005.1 uncultured Clostridia bacterium | reverse complement strand
TCCCTGTGGTGTTACTATTTTGCCATGTCCTTCAAACTTTTCATCTAGCCAATCGCCTTCATATATTACTCCATCTGGGTATTTCATTACTCCAAAACCATTTATTTCTCTATTTTTCCATTCACCTTCATAAATTCTACCATCTAAAAAAGTCATTTTTCCTTGCCCGTCACGATTACTTGGTTTAGACTTTTCAATTTTTAATTCATTTTTTATTATCATAGCTTCTTCTATTTTTTTAAGTAATAAATCTAAAGAGTCTTCTTCATTATATGCCTTTACAAGATTTTCATCTGATATATAAAAAGCCAAATTTTCATTTATTTTTGTGCTTTCTATTTCATAAGCAACAATTGTTAAATTGCAATTTCTAGCTGCTTCTATTTCTCTAATAACCCAAGGAGATTTTTGCGAATTTTCTGATAAAATAAGTAAGAAAGTTTTTACACCATATATAATCATTGGAACTTCTTTTGAATAGTTAGAACCTTTGGGAATAGAATCAGGTGCCAGCCAACAAGATATTTCATTTTTTTCTAAGTATTCCTTTATTTCCTTGACTTTTTCGTATTCCTTTGAACTATAACTTATAAATACATCTGAATTCATAAATGCCTCCTTTTTGATAATTATATCAATATGCTTTTTTATTTACAAGATTTTTTACAAAACTTGATAAATATAAACCAAAACGTGGGCAGTAACACTGTCCACGTTTTGGTTTATGACTTAAATTATCTCATTTTACCTCAAAATACTTGAAACTCGAACTCTGTATAACCACACAGAATAGCTATAATATTATGAGGAAAAACCTTAGCATATTTGTTATATCTAGAAACAGATTCGTTGTACTTGTCTCTTGCTATTGAAATTCGATTTTCTGTCCCAGAAATCTCATCTATAATAGCTGTAACATGTTCATTGGAATTTATCTCTGGATAATCTGCCATTCTACTTATAAATATATTGATGGCTTTGTTTAGTTGTTGGTCATATCTATATGCTTCAAAAACATCAACTTTTCCCAAACTTTCAGCAAGATTGTTACTTGCTTTAGAAATTTCTCGATACAACTCTTGCTCATGAGCCATTTCATTGTTTAAAACATCTAGCAAGTTCGGAATTAAGTCGCTTCTTCTTTGAAGCTGTATCTGAACCTGTGCTTGATTTAGAAGAACATCTTCTTGCATTTTTACCAAATTCGATTGAGTTTTAAAAAAGATGGACATTAAAAGAAAAATTGCTATAAGAACACTGAACAAAACAACTAGTGGAATAGATACCATGCTTCTTTTTTTCATAAGATACCACCTTTTAATACATGTTCTCTTGTTTTAGAAGCCTCTCGAAGCGCCTCCACCTCTCGAGCTACCACCAAAACCACTATGATGACTTGACGAACCAAAACTACTGCCACTACTTCTACGTCTTCTTTCTTCTTCCTCTCTTTCACGTCGTCTTTGTCTTTCTCTTTGTTCTTCCTCTTCGCGTTCCTCTCTTTCTCTGCGTTCTCTTTTTCTTCTTTCTTCTGCTTCTCTACGTTTTCTAGCTTTCTCCTCTTCCTCATCTTGCTCAGCATCTGCAATTAACCGATTGAGTTTGTCAATTTCTTTTGCATCACAAAGTTTTTTAATATCTGGGTCCAATCTGTTGTATTGATTTTGAAGATTTCTTAAAGTTTGCAAATCTCTTGCTTTTCCCAATGCTAAAGCACCAGTAAAAGCTGTTATTGTTGCAATTATTTTGGCTGCTGTCTTCTCGTTACGTTTTCTTTTTTGAGCTTCTTCATACTCTATTCTAGCTTGCTTAGAATTTGCAAGTTTTGTTTTAATTTGAGAAACATCAACTGTAACAAAACTTTTAGCCTGATCTGTTAAGCTGTTGAACCTTCCCATTGCATTTTCAAATATGTCAACATTATATGCCTCAACCGGAACATTAACAACATGTTCTTTCACAAAGCTGTCAAATTCCTTTGCATCAGACTTAGCCTTTTCTTCCTGTTTCTTGTCAACAAGTTCTTTTACTTCTTGTTCCAAATTAGGATGCAATTCTTTTGCATGATCAAAGAAAGTCCTAAAATCGCAATTTTCCTTAAAAAGCTCATCACAAGATTTTTCAAAATAAGCCCGCTGTTCATCTAACTTTGAAGCTCTTGCAGTTTCACCTTCAATCATCTTTTTCAGAAGCTGTATTTCATCCAACATTCTATTTTTTTCTTTGGTATGTTGATTAACTTGATCAAAATTATGGGCTTGACTATTGCTCACATCCTTTTTTAGATTCTTGTTTGTTGCTTCAAGCTCAGAACACTTTGCTCGAATCTCTCTATCATAAGTAGAATATTTTACTAAAATAAAAATAGCAACTCCAATTCCAAAGCATCCTGCTAAAATAATAAAAACACTGGCAAAAATACTAACTCTAGTTTTCTCTTTATTTTTACCAGAAACATTATTAACTGGAGAATCATTAGAACTTACAGCATTAGCATTTTTGCTTTCATTTTCAAACTTATTCGTTAATTCTTCAAAAATCTTATCTTGCAACAGAATTAAGCCATCTGCAAACCTGTTATCTCTCAAATATGGGATTGCATAATTATCAATCAGATTTCCAGCTTTGGAGTCAGTAAGATATGCCTCCATTTCTCTGCCAATTTCTACTCGAATTTTCCGTTCACCAGTAGATAACAGAATAAGTACACCCATATTATTTTTTCCAATACCATAGGTATTGTACATTTTATTGGCATACTCTTCAATACTCATGTCATCCAAGTTTTCAACTGTTGTGATAACAAGCTGAACCCCATCATGCTTTTGTGCAAAAGTATCTGCCTTATTTACAAGTTCATTTCTTTGCTCACTTGTAAATACATTGGCAAAATCATTCACATAAAAGTCATTAGTTGCATTAGGAATTTCTGCATAAACTAGTGGTGACAAAAAAGTACATAGCATTAAAATAATGCCTAGGTAAGCAATTGCACCTTTTTGAGATAATTTTTTAATCATAAATTCTTTCTTCCTTTCTTTTTTTGATGTGAATTGACATTTATGTAAAACTAAAAAGAAAGAGGTTATCCTCTCACTAATTAGTGATATTCGGAATGTTCTGATTAGAAAATAAGTATATTATACTCTCATTTTATATTGTTGTCAAAGTTTTCGCATTAAAAATAGGCTTTTTTATAGAGTTTTTTATAGAATTTTTCATAGAAATTTAATTTTTTTTGCTTTTTTACTTGTTTTTTCATTTTTTTTGTGTTAGACTAATTACTAGTCAAATTACAAATTCAATGGAGGTGCAAAAAACTATGGCAAAATGTGCAATTTGTGATAAGAAAACAAGTTTTGGTAATCAATTAAGTATTACACGTTCACATATTAGCAAAAGATCTACAAGAACTGTTAGCCCTAACTTAAGAAGTGTTAAAGCTATCGTTGATGGTGAACCAAAAAGAATAACAGTTTGTGCTAAATGTCTTCGTTCAGGAAAAGTTAAAAGAGCTATGTAATAGTAAACTCAAAACGATCGTTTTTTTATTAATAAATAAAAAGAAGGTACTTAACAGTATCTTCTTTTTATTTTCTACATTTTTATGTAGATTTAATTCCAAAAATCAACTTTACAATTCCTCTAAATGCTTTTGGAACTTTTTTTACAACAATTTGCATAGCAATTCCTCCTAGTCTCCAAATAAAAATTTAATACCACAAATTATAAAGGCTATTCCCATAATAACAAGCCACGCCTCTACTGGAAGGAATAAGATTAGCAAAATGCCAATACCAAATCCAATTAAACATCCAGAAATTATTTTTCTAAATTTACAAAAAAACATTTTATCCCTCCCTGTTAATGTATAATATTCAATTTTATGGAAATTGGTGATTTCTTATGTAAATTAATCAAACTTTATTTTTGAAAAAAATAAAATGAATCCTTCTTATTAAACTCAATTTCGTCTAATCATTTGGATTCACTTCACTTTTTTATCAATTTATTAATTCATACTACTGTCTATTATATATTCTCCATTTGATAATTCTATATATCCAGCGCCTGAGCCAATTCCAAAGTTTTTATTACTCTTACTATTTTGATAAGTAAGTTTAATTATATTTTTCTCCGTTCTTACTAAATAGTTGCTATGATTAACACTTCTCTTTGCAGGTGATGCAGTAAAGCTATCTATTGCACTATTTACATCTGTTCCAAAAAGTTGTTTAAAAAATTCAACATATCTATATTCTTTTGCATTCCAAAAAACATCATATTTATAAATATTTCTTAATTTTCCATTTTGACAGTCTATTTCTAATTGATTTTCTCCTTCATTATAATCTGTACCATCTGTATATTTATTTCCATTATATGCATAAATTCTAGAATTGCTTGATACTTTTATAATGCCACCTTTGCCAGCTATTCCACCATCTCCGCCTTGTGTGTTAAAATGGCAGGCCAAAGCACCTTGTCCCCCTATATATGCATATGTTTCCTTATTATATGTCAATCTATTTGAAGTAGTTTTTCCAGACACAAAATATGCTCCGCCTGTACCATATTCAACATTCAAATCCGCTGTAAGTCCGTTATCAGCTCTTGCTATACTGGGTTGACCAGAACCTCCTGTGTATCCACCTCCACCAGCAGCATGGTCTCCACCTCCGGCCTCCAGCACCTCCGCCACCAATTCCAGCGGCTGGATAGCCTCCACCACCTGTTCCAGCATAAGCATTAGTACCTGGAACTGATGCTCCACCAGCTCCACCATAAGCATATACTACCAAACTATTATATATATTAACATTGCCACAGTTTTCACCAGTTTCTCCATCATGGCCTGAACCATTTAAATCATCAGATATTTCTCCATTTGCACTTCCTCCATTGCCACCATTACCACCAATACCAGCACCAGCACCACCTCCGGCCTCCTCCACCAGTATTACTATCTCCTGTTCCATATGTTCCATTTCCATTCGAAGCATTACCACCATATGAAATCAATGTACCTGTGCCATATAAATTCAAAGTTGAATTTGTAGAAACTCTTATTCCTGCTCTACCACCAACTCCACCTTTTGCATTCCAATCAGTAGCTTTCTCTCCCTCTTCTGCATAAGATGAACGAACTTTAACAGTTCCAAATACATATAAATTTAATGTAGCACCATCTTCTAATTCTATTGCACTCCTACCTGGATAATTCTTATTATCAATATCCATATCACCAATTATTTTTATAGTAACTGGATCTCCTGCTGGAATTTTAAAATTAAAATCTTGGCCACTAACTTTATCTAGCACAATATAATTATTACCTGGCTTTATTTCCAAATCTCCACGTGTTATATTATCTGGTGTTACAATAAAATTCTTTTGATCGTTTGTAAATTCGTCAGACAGTTTATTCTTTATCTTATAAAATTCACCATCTTTCTCTATTTCATAATAACTTTTTGCATACTTTACAATTAAATTATCTGTATATAAGTAGTCTGCAATTTTTCCATTATTTTTCAATTCACTCAAATAACTAGTTATTCCATTTGTCTTTCCAAAGAAACTACTTGAATTATAATCGTATAATATGTATTCTAATTCTTCTCTTTCTCTACTTTCTTCCTGTGCAATTTTTGCATTCTTTGCTTGTGTCAAAATTCCATTTTCACCAATTGTTGCACTTAAGCTTACACCAGCAAGAATCAACATCACAATAATTGAAATAACTAAAGCTATTAAAGTGATACCATTTCTTCGTTGTAACATATAATCACTATCTTGTTGTTTTAATTTAAATTTTCTTTTGTTCATTAATGATTTTCCTCCTTAGATTTTATAAGCAGAGAAAAAGCCTTTTATTGTTTCATTGCTAATTTATTTGTTTAATCCTCAATAAATTATTAATATTTAAAGCTTTTTCTCTTTCAATCCATAAAAAACAAATGTCTAATGACTTTGCTTTTCTTTGAAAGAAAACCATTTCAAAACTTCTCTTTTATTTTTATGGACTTCTTTAAGTTACACACTTAAAGAAATAAAAAAAGACACAAAACAGCGTATTTTAAATACTTTTTTGTGTCTTATATAATATTTTTTTAAAATTATTTATAAAAAATTCTTTTATAGTAGTTGACTTAAAATATTACTAATGATAGAATTTTTATAAATGTTAGAAGCTCTTTAAGTGTGTAACTTAAAGGGTTTTATTATTTTTACCAACCTGAATGTTTAGCAAAATTTGTGCCTTCTTTAATCTTAGTAAAATCATCTATATTATTTCCAGCTAAATACAAATTCTTTAATTTTGCTGTTTTATTAAGTTTAGCCAAAACTTCTAATACATTATAGCTTCTAGTTATTCCATCAGAATCTGTATAACTTCCTAAATTGTATAAACTATTATTACTCAAATTTAATGTTTCAAGGTTAATAAGATTAGCAAAGTTTGCTATACTACTTACACTTGAATTAACAACTCTTATATTTTTTAATGTAGTTATTTTTCCAAGTACATCTAAATTACCTATCTCTGATGTATTAATATTTACTTCTTCTAGTTCTGGACAACCTGTAACTAAATTATTATTTTCATCATAAATTGGTTCTAGCCCTGAAATATCCTTTGCATAAATATACTCTAAGCTTAAACTTTTCAATTTTTTCAAGTACTTTAATCCATTAATATCCTTTAAATTATATCTCTGTCCAACAGTACTCCATTCAAAATAAGTTATATTACTATCTTTCAATATCTCTAAACAATCTAAATTTTCTATCTTTCCATGATATACATTTTGAATTATTAAGCGATTTGCATTCTTCAAATTCTTTATAGAATTTAATATATAAGTTAATTGGTCTTCAGAATATACTATACAATCATTTAAAGAAATTGTACTTAATTTTTCACATCTTGAAAAATCAATATATGAATTGTTTTCAAAACTTAAATTCAAATTTTCAATACTAGCTGGTAATATTAAATTAGCACCTTCCCATGCTGAATATGTTACTATTTTTTTCAAATTTACACAACCACTAAGATCTAACTTAGATACTGAACATCCAAAATTACCTGCTAATACTGTTAATCCTGTTATTTCAGACAATCCTTCTAGTTTTTTAGTTAAATCTGAATTCAATAATAATAGTCCTCTGTTTGTTAAATTTCCTGAAATAAAATAACTATTTTCAGTTTCATTATTACTCATATTGCTAATTGTTGGTTGAATTTTATTGAGTTCTATATTAGCATTATTTAAAATTAAATTCTTCAATGATTTACCATATTCATTCAAATTAGATAAGTCAGTAGCATTAGTTCCTCTTAAATCAAGTTCAAGTAAATTTGTAACTTTATTTTTATTTACAAAATCTATTGTTGACAACTCACTAGTACTGAAATTAATATTAGTTGCATATACTTGTAAATATTTTAAACCAGTTAAAGTTCCTAATACTTCATTTAATAAATTATTTACTTCTTTACTTGTTAACTTTTTATCACTATCATTTGTTAAATTAACATCTTTTAAAGTTAAATGTGTTATATTACTTTTATTTTTTATACTTCTAAATACACTTTCTCTTATTGTTTGATTTGATAGATCTAATTTTTGTAAACTATCATCTAATAAAGTCAATGCATAGTTTGATGGGTAACTTACCTTTTTACAATTATTAATTATTGTTTTTAAATCAGATAAACTTGTTCCTACAATTCCATTGCAATTCTCCAAATATAAATATTGTATTGTTGTATTATCTTTTATATAGTCAACCCATTTTAAGTTTGAACTATTGCTTAAATCAACTAAATATAATTTGCTTTTATTTTTTAATGCTGTAATACTATCGACATTTTCATCTTTTAAATTTGTTTCCAAATCTTTTCCAAAATCATTATTTTTTGCCCAAAGGCTATATAATTCATTACAATTTTCTAATCCTTTTAATGTATTTAATCCACTATCTGCTGTAATTAAGTATTTTAATTTACTTCCTTCTTTAAATTCATCCAATACTTTTAAAGTTTTCATTCCTGCACAATATAAATATTCTAAATTTTTTAAGCTTCCAATACCTTTTAAATCACTAAGACAATTGTACTCTAATCTTAACATAAATATATTGTTAAACTCTGATATACCTTCTATTGATGTTATATTATTGTTATTTAAAGATAAATATTTAATATTGTTCTTAGTTTTTTCTGATAAATTTTTTAAAGGTATTATACTAGTAATTGTTTTAGCAGATTTGCTAGTTTGCACACTTGAACCTCTACTAGTAAAAGAAGGTGTTGATAAATCACTTATATAATCTATGTTTCCAGCAACAGCAAAATATTGTAAATTTTCAAAATCACAATTTCCTATTCCAGTAGTTATTGAACAAATTTTTTCTAATTCTTCATCATTTATGTTATGAAAATACAAATATTGCAGTTTATTTTTCAAATTTTTTAAAGCTGAATAATTTTCAATATCACAACCTTTGATAAAAACATAATTTACATTTGTACAATTTTCTATTCCTTTCAAACTATCTAATTTCAAGTCTGAAATTACTATTTTTTCCAAACTTAATAAATTATCTATTCCTTCTAAAGAACTTATATTGCTGTTTTTATCAAAAGTAACCTGTTTTATAGCTCTTGATTCTTGAACACTTAGATTTCCGTCACCATTAGTATCATAACCTTCAAAAACTTTTCCTAAAATTGAAGATGTTTCCAATACAGTTCTATTTGGATTGTCTTTGTCTAAATCATTGATATTTTTTCCTAAAATTGTTCTTATACCTTTTGAACAATAATATACTTGTAAATTACTAGTAACACCATATACATCATTTAAATTTGAATAATCACTATATGTTCCATCTCCTGCATTGCCATCTTTTAAATTATTTCTGATTTCTTCTGGTAAACCAGATTTATTTATTAAATATAAAGCATTTCCTTCACTATCTGGTACATAGCCTAGCCTTGTAGAAAAAAACCAATCAGGCTGTAAGCTTTTCAAAGTAATTACCTTATTTGCATTTTCATCATTCATTTCTTCATAGTGTTCTATATAATAATTATTTAAATACTCCTCTAAGCTCGCTATACTTTGCATATATGTTGCATTCTTTGCCTGCGCCATTATGCCATTTTCTCCAATTGTTGCATTTAAACTTACACCTGCAAGAATCAGCATTACAATAATTGAAATAACTAAAGCTATTAAAGTGATACCATTTTTTCGTTGTAACATGTAAGCACTATCTTGTTGTTTTAATTTAAAATTTCTTTTGTTCATTAATGATTTTCCTCCTTAGATTTTATAAGCAGAGAAAAAGCCTTTTATTGTTTCATTGCTAATTTATTTGTTTAATCCTCAATAAATTATTAATATTTAAAGCTTTTTCTCTTTCAATCCATAAAAAACAAATGTCTAATGACTTTGCTTTTCTTTGAAAGAAAACCATTTCAAAACTTCTCTATTTTATTTTTATGGACTTCTTTAAGTTCCGTACTTAAAGTAAATTTTAAAAAAACATATAATAGTATATTTTATTATACTTTCATGTCTTTTCTTTATTTATAAATTTAAGTTTATTTTTAAAAATTTCTTCAGAACAATTGACTTCCAATATTACTAATGATAGAATTTTTATAAATGTAAAAGCACTTTAAGTACGGAACTTAAAGTGCTTTCTTTCTTATTATAATATTTTTCTAATATTTCTAAAAAAGTTCTATATTTTTGTGTCTTGTTCATATTTTCTTTTACTTCTTCAATACCTAATTTTCATTAAAAATATCCCACTTGCTTTTATTTACATAATTTGTTATAATAATATTGTATACATTTGTATGTCATTATGTTTTCTCCATTGGAGTTAGCAAAATGACTCGAGACATCGCCGTAATTGGCAGGAGGTATTTTTATGGTTTGGCACATTAAAAACTTTCTCTGGACGTGCTGGATTGAACTTCAGGTTCTTTTCCAAATTATTTGGCCCCCAAAAGGGATCATCTATATGGAAGAGCAACTGGTTCAATGGGCATATGCTTTCATTAGCGTAATCCTTGGAAACTTGCTCAGAGCTGGCGGAAGTATTATCATCATTTGTATCGGCATTGCCATGTTGTTCAATCTTGGTGGACTTAATCGTCTATTCCATGGAATGACTCGACAATTCGCAATGCGAATCAGTAGATTCGTAGCTTGGCTACTCACACTGATTATAAACCTTGTGCTTGCATGGGTTTATTTGATTTACGGAGCTGTCCGTGGACAACTTGATGATAGCAACGAGCCCTGGACTTTCTGGTTTCATAGTGTAGGTGGACATATCCATTTTCACTATAGTCGGACACATCGTCCATTACATTTCCGGTTAGGTCGTTGGCTGTACCGTAAACTGTTTGGACTTGTTGACCGTTTTGCACCAGACACGACGAGTCCTCGTACCAAAGAGCATATTGCAAGAGGCCTTGCTCTCTTCGTTGTTCTTTGGGGTTGCTGGCACATCCCCTATGATATCACACACTAAAGCCACATCATAACAATTTGAAACCATCTGGTTTCACCTGTGAGGTAACTCTACCTTACAGGCTTTTTATTTTTATATAGATTATATATTTTTCATATTTTAGATATTATAAAATAAAAAAGTTATTCTATAATATGTTAATACTTAGAATAACTTTTAATGGGGTTAATTAAATAAATTTTATATTCATATCCTTATAAGAATTTATTTTCTTGACTCTATAATTAATTTTATACCAGTTCTATCTTCTCCTTCAACTTGAACCTCTGCAAATGCTGGTATACAAACTAAGTCTACTCCTGATGGAGCAACAAAACCTCTTGCAATAGCTACTGCTTTAATTGCTTGATTTAAAGCGCCAGCCCCTATTGCTTGCATTTCTGCTCTTGTACTTTCTTTTACCAATCCTGCGATTGCTCCTGCAACTGAATTTGGGTTTGATTTTGATGAAATTTTTAAAACTTCCATTTCTTTTCCTCCTATGATTTTTTTATCTTATCTTGTGTTTCGATAAACATATTTTACAATATTTTTTTTGTTAAGTCCATAGTTTTTTTCAACTTCATCAAATTTTCATACGTCAGTTTTCTACAGTATTTGCAATGTTTTCAGACTTTTTATGTCGAATATTGTCGAAGGAATGTTGTCATTTTTGTTTGTTGTCGAATTCGTATTTTTATATTTCATTATTCGACATTATACTACATTTTTCTTTTTAGTTTTTTATTACAATTTGTTTTTAGAACAATTAAAATTTCTTCAAACTCAAATTTAGCTAATTTTATTACGCATTACATCTTTTAATAGATACAACTTTATTACTATTATCATCTAATTCAAAAATACATCCATTTAATTTAGCATCACCTTCAGCAATTTTATATTTTTCTGGCAAAGATGTTTCAAACCTCTTAATAGATGTTTTTATATCCATTCCTATAACAGAGCTTATTGGTCCTGTCATTCCTAAATCTGTTATAAATCCTGTACCTAATTTTGATATTTCTTCATCGGCTGTTTGAACATGAGTATGTGTACCAAACACAATATTTGCTTCCCCATCTAAATAATGATAAAGTGCAATTTTTTCAGCAGTTGCCTCTGCATGCATATCAATAACTATAATATCAACATCATTTCTTATTTTTTGCACTATTTCTTTTGCTTTCGTAAATGGATTGTCTGATAAAACTCCCATTGTCACTCTACCAATTAAATTAATAACAGCAACTTTCTTTCCATTTGTCTTACATTCTACAATTCTATATCCTTTTCCTGGATTATTCTTTGAATAATTAGCTGGTCTTACTATTCTCTCATCTTCTATAAAGTTAAAGATATCTTTTTTTGCCCATGTATGGTTACCCATTGTTACAATATCTGTTCCTAAAGCTAATATTTGTCTGTACTGCTTTTCTATTAATCCCATACCATCTGCTGCATTTTCTCCATTTACTATAACAAAATCTATATTATTTTCTTTTATAATTCTAGGTAATTCTTGTTTTAGCTTTTGCAAACCGACATTTCCAACAATATCTCCTATTGCTAAAATTTTCATTAAATCACTCCTTTATAAATATCTATTTGATGCAACTATTATAACATAATATTCTAACTATAAGTCAACTTTTTCAAAAAAAATCTTATTTTTAAAGATAGTTTCAATATAAAAAATAAAACTACTATTATAGAACATTCAATAATAGTAGTCTTTATCATTTAATATATTAAATCAAATTTTATTCCCATTCAATTGTTGCTGGTGGTTTTCCTGTTATATCATACACAACTCTATTTACATGTTTTACTTCATTTACTATTCTGTTTGAAACTTTTTCTAAAACTTCATAAGGAATTTTACTCCATTCAGCAGTCATAAAATCTGAAGTTGTAACAGCTCTTAAAGCTACTGTATAGTCATAAGTTCTTTCATCACCCATTACACCAACACTCTTTAAATTTGTTAATACTGCAAAATATTGATTAATACTTCTATCTAAATTTGCATTTGCTATTTCTTCTCTAAAAATATAATCTGCTTCTTTTAGAATAGATAATTTATCTTCTGTAATATCTCCAATTACACGAATTGCAAGACCTGGTCCTGGGAACGGTTGACGATATACTAAAAATTCTGGTAACCCAAGTTCTAATCCAGCTTGCCTTACTTCATCTTTAAATAAATCTCTAAGTGGTTCTACTATTTCTTTAAAATCAACATAGTCTGGTAGTCCACCAACATTATGATGGCTTTTTATTTTAGCTCCTACACCAACACCGCTTTCTATTACATCCGGATAAATTGTACCTTGAACCAAATAGTCGACCTTTCCTATTTTTTTAGCTTCTTCTTCAAATACTCTAATAAATTCTTCACCTATTATTTTTCTCTTTTTCTCTGGATCATCAACACCTGCAAGCTTAGTTAAAAATCTTTCTCTTGCATCAACTTTTATAAAGTTTACATCAAAGTTCTTTGTAAATACTTCTTCAACTTCTTCTGCTTCATTTTTACGTAATAAACCATGGTCTACAAATATACAAGTTAAGTTTTTTCCTATTGCTTTATTGATAAGTGCAGCTGCAACTGATGAATCAACACCACCAGATAATGCACATAAAGCTTTTTTATCTCCTATTTTTTCTTTTAAAGCTTTAACTGTTTCATCAACAAATGAATTCATTTTCCATTTTCCAGTACAGCCACAAATATTGTAAACAAAATTTCTTAATATATCTGTTCCTCTATTTGTATGATTTACTTCTGGGTGAAATTGAATTCCATAAAAATTCTTTTCTGTATTTTGCATTGCGGCATTTGGACAATGAGCTGTATATCCTATGTTTTCAAAACCTTCTGGAAGCTTTGAAACAAAATCCGTATGACTCATTAAACACTCATTTTCGTTATTAAATGTATCAAATAATTTTGATTTATTATTTATATGTACTTGTGTTACTCCATATTCTCTTTTTTCTGCTCTTTGTACTTCTCCACCTAGCATATATGTCATAAGTTGCATGCCATAACAAATACCAAGCACAGGTATTCCTAAATTAAAGATTTCTGGATCACATTTTGGTGAATTTTCACCATATACACTAGCAGGTCCACCTGTAAAAATTATTCCCTTTGGAGCTTTTTCTTTTATTTTTTCAATGCTTGTTGTAAATGGAATAATCTCTGAGTACACATTACATTCTCTTACTCTTCTAGCGATTAATTGATTATATTGTCCATAAAAATCTACAATTAAAATTAACTCTTCATTTTTCATAAATATTTCTATAACAGTTCCTTTCCATTATTTTTCTAAATTATCCTCTTTGTTGAATTTCTTTTAATATAACATCATGTGCACTACCTTCTTTAATACTTACATTAGAAACCATTGTTAATCTTGCTTTTTCATGTAATTCTGGTATTGTAATAGCACCACAATTGCACATTGTTGATTTAATTTTACTTACTGTTATAGCTAAATTTTCTTTTAATGGTCCAGCATAAGGGATATATGAATCAACTCCTTCTTCAAAAGAAAGCTTTTTAGCTCCTCCCATATCATATCTTTGCCAGTTTCTAGCTCTATTTGAACCTTCGCCCCAATATTCTTTTACTGTATTTCCATTTACCTTCATAATTCTTGTTGGGCTTTCATCAAATCTAGCAAAATATCTACCCATCATTACAAAATCAGCTCCCATAGCTAAAGCTAATGTAATATGGTGATCATGTACGATTCCACCATCAGAGCATATTGGAATATATACACCTGTTTTTTCAAAATATTCATCACGTGCGGCAACTACATCTAATAAAGCACTTGCTTGTCCACGTCCAATTCCCTTTGTTTCACGAGTGATACAGATTGAACCTCCACCAACTCCAACTTTAATAAAATCAGCTCCAGCTTCTGCTAAGTATAAGAACCCTTCCTTATCTACAACATTTCCAGCACCAATTTTTAAATTATCTCCATAATGTTCTCTAACCCATTCAATTGTGTTTTTTTGCCATACTGAATATCCGTCTGAAGAATCCATACAAACCATATCAACTCCAGCTTCAACTAATGCTGGTATTCTTTCTTCATAATCTCTAGTGTTAATTCCTGCACCTACAATATATCTTTTTTCTTCATCTAATAAAGATTCTGGATTATTTTTTCTATCTTCATAATCCTTACGAAATACTAAATGTTCTAGATTATCATTTTCATCTAATATTGGTAAACAGCTTATTTTATTTTCCCAAATAATATCATTTGCTTCTGATAAACTAATACCTTTTCTTGCACAAACAATTCTTTCTCTAGGAGTCATATACATATCTATTGGTGTATCTAAATCAGCTCTTGTTATTCTATAATCTTTATCTGTTACTAATCCTAAGAACTTTCCATTACTACTTCCATCTTCTGTTATTGTAACAGTAGAATGACCTGTTTGTTTTACAAGCTCAATGACATCCCTTAAAGGTGTTCCACTTTTTACATTTGAATCGCTATCTACAAATCCAGCTTTGCATTTTTTTACATTGTAAACCATTTTTGCTTGTGATTCTATTGATTGTGACCCATAAATAAAAGAACATCCACCTTCGCGTGCTAATGCAATAGCCATTTTTTCTCCTGAAACAGCTTGCATAATTGCAGAAACGAATGGGACATTCGCATAATACTTTGGTTCTTCTCCTTTTTTATATTTAACTAATGGAGTTTTCAAACTTACATTACTTGGAATACATCTTTCATCTGTTAAATTTGGTAAAAGTAAAAATTCATTAAAAGTTCTTGAAATATCTTCTAATATCTTTGCCATTATAAATAAATCCTCCTAAATAAATAATTTAATAGTAATATTATATTACAGATTTACATAAAAAGCAAACTTTTTTTACACCTTTTCATCAAAAATATAATCCCGAGAATCTTTATATAAATAATTACAATATAAACTTTTCAAAAAATTACTCGATTCATTACAAAATTTAAGAAATTCTAATTTATTTTATGGCACCCTTCCACTAAAAGTGAACTCTTTCCATAAAATTGCATAGAATTTCTAAAATTTTTACATTACTATTCGTAATTTTAATTCAAAGTTTATATTGTAATTTTCTAAAATTTTATTCAACACTTTTTAAAGATTCTATCATATCAATTTTCTTTAAAACAAAATATGTTGCAAAGTTTACAATTATAGTAAATACAATTGTAATTAAAGCTGAATATACATAGCTCATCATACCTATTGTTCTTGGAAATCTTAATACTTCAATTTCACATGTAGAAATTATAAAGTTAGTTAAGAAAAATCCACCAATCAACCCTAAAAATATTCCTATAATTGTTAAAAACACAACTTCTCTTGATACATAGTCAAAAACTTCTTTATCGTAAAAACCTAATACCTTGATAGTTGCTAGTTCTCTGATTCTTTCATTTATATTTATATTTGCTAAATTATAAAGTACAACAAATGCCAATAGTCCTGCTGAAACAATAAGTATATAAACAACTGAATTCAAAGACTGTAACATATCATCAACACTTGCTATCATTTTAGTAGTTCCAATTACTGTTGATACTTTATTATCTTCCAATATTTTTGCTGTAAGTTTGTCTTCATCAATATTTGTATTAGTATAATTTACATATAATACATTTGCCTTATATTCTTTTGAAAATGTATTTTCATAAAGTTCCTTACTCATATAAATATAATGTTCCAAATATTGCTCTACTATTTTTCCAACAACAACATTTACTTTATTATGTTTAGAATCTTCCAACTCTATTTTATCTCCTACTTTTATACCAAGAAGTTCAGCTACTTTATCTGTTATAAATATTGAATTATCATCTAATTCTAATTTTTCTCTTGTTTTTCTATCTTTTAAAGTTATTGCTGTTGTGAGCTCCTTTGAATCATTTGGTACTACGATTTGGACATCTTTTTCTTTATCACCTTTTATAACTGTAGCAGAGCCAATATAAGTCTCAGTTACAGATGATATTTCATCTATATCTACTAATTCTTTTTTTATGCTTTCAATCTCATCTAATTTTAAATTTGATTTCAAACTCACTAAAGCATTATATTGGTATACTTCTCCATACTGAAAATGCATAATTTGTGATATAGAATCTTTTATGCCAAATCCAACTAATATAAGTGCTGTACAACCACTTATACCAACTATTGTCATAATAAATCTCTTTTTATATCTAAACATATTTCTGAATGTTACTTTTTGCGTAAAATTCAAATGTTTCCAAATGAATGGTATCTTTTCTAACAAAACTCTTTTTCCAGCCTTTGGTGCTTTTGGTCTCATTAGCTGTGCCGGTGTTGAAAATAATTCTTTTTGTACAGCATAAATTGTAGCACCAATTATACAAATGCTTATTAAACCCAAGCCAATACAAGCATAATATATGTTAAATTCGATAACAGCATTAGTTACATAAGGATACATCATTTGATATAAAGATATAACAATTCTTGGCAATAATTGGAATCCAATATTCATTCCTATTACAGCTCCAATTACTGTTGCAAGGGTAGCATATATCACATATTTCATTGATATTGAAAGATTTGAATAACCAAGTGCTTTAAAAGTTCCAATTAAACCTCTCTGTTCTTCTACCATTCTAGTCATTGAAGTTAAGCTTATCAATGCTGCTATAACAAAGAATACTACAGGAAATACATTTGCTATTTTTGACATATTATCTGAATCATTTACATAGCTTGAATATCCTTGATTATTATTTCTGTCCCATATATACCATTCTGGCTTTTCTATATCTGCAACTTTTTCTCTTGCATCAATCAATTTTCCTTCTGCATCTTTTATTTTTTCATCAAATTCCGCTTTGTTATCTTCTAAAGTCTTTTTTCCTTCTTCTAGTTTTTCTTTTCCTTCATTTATCTCTTTTTGAGCATCTTCTAATTTTTTATTTGTTTCTGCAATTTTTTCATTTAATGTTTGCTGATTTTTTTCAATTTCTGAATATCCTGTTTCAATTTGTTTTTCCGCATTTTCAAGCTCTGTTCTTCCAGATGAAACTTGATTATCAATTGAGCTTATTGCCTCTTCTAACTTACTTTTATTATTTGTAAGTTCATTCGTAGAACCTATTATATATGCTAGCTGTGATTTTAGTTCCAGCATTTGCTCTTCACTCATAAATTTTCCTTGAGTATCAATAATATTCAAAATTTCATTATATCTTGAGTTAATTTCACTTATTCCGCTATTTAATGAATCTAATTGTTTTTGTAATTTTTGCTTTTGTTCTTCTGCTTCCTTAAACTGTTCTTCTGCTTCTTGCTTTTTTTGTTCTAGTTCAGCTTTACTATTATCTAATTGTGTTTTTGCTTTATTGATTTTATCTTTTGCACTTTCAAATTCAGAATTAGCCTTATTTCTATTCGTATTTAACTCTTTTTGAGCATTATTTAGTTTTTCCTCATTTTGGTTAATTTCATCTTCAGCTTCTTTTATTTTAGCTTCTGCATCAGCTTTTTGAGTATCTAATTCGTTTTGTGCATCATCTAATTTTTGGTTTGCTTCATTTATAAGGCTATCATATCTTTTTTGCTTTTGTGTATCTTCAATTTCTTCTATTCTTTCTTTTGCACTTTCAACTATATTTTTATATTCTTCTGAAGTAGTATTTAGTTCTTTAGCATTTGCTACTTTAAGATAAATTGAAGTATATATATCTGATTTTATATTTTCTTTTGGTACATACATATAATAGTTTATTTTTCCTGAACCTAATGTACTTGTACCTCTTTCTCTTGATATATATAGTGGACTTTCTATTGTTCCTGTAACAGTTAATTCATTATTTATGAAACTATTTTCTTCATCATCACTTAAAACTTCTTCTATTCTTATTTTATCACCAATTTTTTTATCTAATTTTAATAATAAAGAACTCTCAACCAGACATTCATTTGCATTTTTAGGAAGTTCACCTTTTACTAACTTAACTGTATTTACTTCATTATTTAACTCACTTACATTAAGTACATATTCTAAATTATTTTCTACCAATTTTACATCTTTTGAAAAGCTGGGATATGCTTTTTCGATTCCGTCAATATTTTCTAAGCTAGTAACATCATCATCTGTTAATCCAAGGGTTGATAATATTTGAATATCATAAAAATTTGCATCATCATAATATTTATCTATTGTTGCCTTCATATCTGGACTTGCAGCTCTAAGTCCGCAAAAAAATCCTACTCCTAATAAAGACATCAATAATATTGATAAAAATCTCTTAAATGATTTTTTTATTTCTTTCAAACTATCTTTTAATAAAGCTCTTTTCATTTTATTCCTTCCTAATCTTAAGTTATTTCATATCTATTGCATTTTATCAATTTTTGATATTTTTTACAAGTTACATTTTATAATTTTTAGATTTTCTATTTTCTAAATTATTGACTATTAAGCAACTTAGCATTATAATTTAAAATTGAAAGAAATTTTTAAAGGAGGATTTTTTATGATAGGAAAAAGAAAAGTTATATTAGTTGGAACAGGCTTTGTTGGTATGAGTATGGCCTATTCAATTTTAAATCAAGGTAATGCTAGTGGCGTTAGTGAACTTGTTTTAATAGATGTTTTAAAAGATAAAGCAATTGGTGAAGCAATGGATTTATGTCATGGTCTTCCTTGCTCTTCAAGTCATATGAAAATAAAAGCAGGTGAATATGAAGAATGTAAAGATGCTGATATAGTTGTTATAACAGCTGGTTTAAGTCAAAAACCTGGACAAACAAGATTAGAATTGTCTACTGCAAATGCAAAAATAATGAAAGATATTACAGAACAAGTCGTAGCAAGTGGTTTTAAAGGAATTTTCTTAATTGCATCAAATCCAGTTGATTTGATGACAAAAGTTGTTCAAGAAGTTTCTGGATTTGACCCATCACGAGTAATTGGTTCTGGTACTGCATTAGATACAGCTCGTTTAAGATATTTAGTTGGTGAGTACTTAAATGTTTCTAATAAAAATGTTCATGCCTACATTATGGGTGAACACGGTGATTCTTCTTTCGTGCCATGGGAACATGCTTATGTTGGCTGTAAAAAAGTTTCAGATATTTTACTTGATTCTCATAAGGATTTAAGTGAATTAGATAAAATATATGTTGAAGTAAGAGATGCTGCTTATGAAATAATAAATCGTAAAAAAGCTACATATTATGGTATTGGTTTAGGATTAACAAAAATTGTTAAAACTATTTTAAACGATACAAACGAAATATTAACAGTATCAGCATACTTAAATAATCATTATGGACACAAAGATATTTATATTGGTGTTCCAGCAATTATTAATAGTGAAGGTGCAAGAGAATTATTAGACTTAAAATTATCTGATGAAAATCAAGCAAAGCTTGATAATAGTTGTGCTATCTTAACTGAAAATATGCAAAAGATCAGAGAAGCTTTAAAATAGATAAAAAAGAATAGAAAGTACTAAAAAACACATTCCCTCCTTATTAAGCAAATGCTTTAACAAGGAGGGATTATATTTACCATCCTGATTTATCTGTCCATTTCAAACTTGATAATGGTGACCAATTTATTATATTATCATTTCCAGCTAGATATAATTTTTTTAACTTTCCATTTTTATTTAAATTTGCTAATATTTCCAAATTATTATATGTTTTTGTACTTCCATCACTATCTACATAACTTGACGTATCTGAAATTGTATTATTACTTAAATTTAGTTCTTCCAAATTCTTTAAGTTTTCTAATGGTTTTAAGTTACTTATATTGTTATTTTTTAAACCTATTTTTGTCAAAGCAGATAAATTTTCTATACCTGATATGGACTGAATATTAGAAAATCCTAAATACACCTCTTTCAGTTCTATACAATTCTTTATCGCACTTATATCCAATCTGTTATTATTATAACTTGCATTCAATGATTTTAAATGTGAAAACTTTTCAACTCCCTTTAAATCTTTTAATAAATTCTGTCTATCAGCATAATCTGCACCACCAATATTTAAACTTGTAACACTTGGCAATTCAATTGTTATATAATCTGACAAACTTGTTATGCATAAATTTTTCATTCTCATGATAGTCAAATATCTCAGATTTTTAGCATTAACTAAACTTGAAAAAAATTCTTTTTTCAGGTTCATATCCGCTTTTGGGAATGCAATCGATATTTCTGTTAAAAATTCAGAATTTTCAGAAATTATTGGAATTCCTCCATCATTGAATAGAATATTAGTTATAGAATTTGGAAAATATATATTCGCAATTATACCACCTAATCTTACATATTTTAATTTAGAATTTCTTAAATCCAATACAGTACTTTTATCCCCTACTGAATCACCTGCTCCCCATTGTGCCATTTGTAAATTTTCTATTTCTATAACACTTTCAAGCTTTTTTAATACATCAAAATTTGAAACATTTAATCCTGATGCACTCCCAGCTTGATCTCCATACCAATAATTGTACTGTCCATCTATACTCAATCGGTTGATTGTTGTTGTTATATTTTTAAAGTCACTTCCATCTGAAACTCTTAATGTTTTTAAACTTTTTGCTCCTTCATTTAATGCTGTTAAAGAATTCTCTCCTTTTATTCCTGTATCTCTTACATCTAACTCTATTAAACCTTCTACTTTTCCTGTTCCAACAAAGTCTAGACTAGTTAATGTTGTATTGCCTTTTAATGATAAAAATTTCAGTTGCTTCATACTTGATAAAATTGTATTTAACTGTTCATTTGTTAAATTTGTACATCCTTCCAAATTTAATTTATCTATTGTTGTGTTTCCATATAAATCGGCTCTTAATTCTTCATAAGTAACTGTACTCGCATTATAATAATCTGCTACTTTATATCTATCTCCTGTTAAAAACTTTACAGGTAATCTTGTTTCCGTACAACCATTTATTATATTGGTAATATTACCTACTACCATATTTTTACTACAATTTTCTAAATATAAATATTTTAGACTTGTATCATTTGCAAAATAACTTACATTAGATAAATTTGAATTTGAATTTAAATTTACTTGTGTCAATTGCGTTTTATTAGCTAAAGCTGATATTGATGTTCCTGTTATTGCATCTTCTCCAATTTCTAGTTCTGTTTCATTTGTTATTGTTCCTAATTTATTGCCTACACCACATAAATAAGTAATATTATTCATATTGTCCATTCCATCTAGTGAAGTAAGTTTATTATGTTCACATCTCAATAAAATTAAATTTGTATAATCTTTTATTGCTGTTAAATCACCTGTAATATTATTATGATTTATTGATAAATATTTTACTGCCTTCTTAGTCGTATCTGATAACTCTGCTAATGGTGTTAATTTTGTTATTGTTTTGGGGGATTTTACTACTTTTGCTAAATTACTATTGTCATAATCACTTCTAACACCTGTTAATGATTCATATCCAGTTGTTCCGGCTATTGAAAGATACTCTAAATTAGAAAAATTTGCATTTTTTATTCCATTACATAAAGCTTCTAATTCATTATCATCTATATTATATAAATACAAGTGATTCAATTTGCTTAACTTTGCTAAACTACTATAATTTCCTATTACTGAACTCTTAAAATATATGTCTTTTAACTGTGGGCAATTTTCTATGCCATTTAGATTATTTAAAGTTAAACCATCTAATACTAGTTCTTTTAATGATATCAAATTATAAAAACTTGAAAAGTCTGTTATTCCTGATGATGGATTTATTGTTAATGTTGTTACACTCTTTAATTCTTCTGCTGTTAATACTCCATCTTTATTACCTTCGCTATTCTCCGTATCATAATCCGATAATAATCCATATATTGCTGAATTATCTGTTTCTGTATACACTTTCCTTAATGGGTTATCTGAATCTATTGCTTCTTTACTTGCTCCTAATATTGTATCTGTACCATTTGAACAATAATATACTTTCAAATCTGATGTTACTCCATACACATCATTTAATGCTACATAATCTGCATAACTACCTTCTCCTGCATCTCCACCTCTTATCTGATTTTTTATATCTTCTGGTAATCCGCTTTTCTTTATTAAATAAAGTGCATGTCCTTCTCCATCTACTACATATCTTAAACCACCAACACCTTCATTGGCTGGTATATAAAACCAACTTGGCTCTAATTTTGTTAATGTTAGTACCTTACTTTCTTCTCCACTCAATTCTTCATAATGTTCTACATAATAATTGTTTATATATTCTTCTAGTACTGCAACACTCTGTACATAAGTTGCATTTTTAGCCTGTGTCATTATGCCATTTTCTCCAATTGTTGCATTTAAACTAACTCCTGCAAGAATTAGCATTACAATTATTGAGATTATTAATGCTATTAAAGTAATACCGTTTGTATTATACCAATATTTTATTTGCCTGTTATTAGTCTGTTGCATTTCAAGTTGACTCTTCTCACATTTTCTTTTGTTCATCTATGATTTTCCTCCCTTAGATTTTATAAGTAGAGAAAAAGCTTTTCTGTTTATCTTTGATAACCTTTGGCATCCGCAGTACACTACAATTATCAATATTAAAGCTCTTTCTCTTTCAATCCATAAAAAACATTAGTCTAATGACTTTTGCTTTCCTTTGAAAGAAAACCATTTCAAAACTTCTTTTTTCATTTTTATGGACTTCTTTAAGTATTTGACTTAAAGAAGTGAAAAAAAACACAGAATAGTATATTTCTTTATACTTTCGCGTCTTTTCTATTTTTATTTATTTCAAATTATTCATAAAAATTGTTTTGGAATAGTTGACTTCGATACTTACTAATGATAGAATTTTTATAAATTGTAAAAGAACTTTAAGTCAAATACTTAATGACTTAAAGTTCTTTTTATTTATAAATAATTATTCTAGATTGTTTATATTTTTTAGTTTTTCTTCAGTTAAACCATTAAATTTTATTATTTTCTTTATATTTTCATTTTTTTCTAGCATATTTTCATCTATTTTTAATAAAAAAATCAAATTTTCTTCTTTTATTTTCAAATTTCTTTATTTATAATTACTCTTTTATTTAGTAAATTCAATAAAAGAACCTATTGTTGCATTTTCACTAATTACACATGCTTTATTAACAGTAACTTTTCCCTTTAAAGCTGTACAACTATAGAAAGCACTATCTCCTATATACAATACATCTTCCCAATTTAATCCCTTTATTCCATTTAAAGTCAATTCAGAATCTCCTGAAAAAGCTTTTTCTTCAATTCTTGTTATTTTACCTTTTACAATTACTTCTTTCAGTTTTGGACAACCCCAAATAAAATATCCTTTCATAACTTTTATTCCTTTTCCTAATGTTATACTTGTTAAATTCTTGCAACGTGCAACATAAGAATTTAATGTATCTGTAACAGAATCTGGTATAATAATACTTTCTATTTTTGAATTATAAAAAGCACCACTTCCTATACTTACTAATCCATCATTTAATTTTACATATTGAAGAGATGAATTTTCAAAAGCAGAATTTCCTATTTTGACTACACTACTTGGAATTTCTATATTCCCCAAACCTGCTCCATAAAAAGCATATGTTCCTATTTCGGTTATCGTATTTGGTAATACTATACTAACAAATTTTACATTATTGTAGCAAAAGAAATCTGGTATCAATTTTATATTTATACCTGTTTCAAATTCTATTGTTGTTAAATTTGTACAATTCATAAATGCTCCTTGGGATATACTTGTTACTGTATTCGGTATTATCACTTTTTTTATTGAGGTACATCCTGCAAATGCATTTTTCCCTATACTTGTTACTCCATTTGGTATTGTTATTTCTGTTACTTCTTCCCCTTTACTTAAAAATTTTGTGCTTCCACTATATTGATTATCCGCTATTACATTTCCTATACTAGTAATATCACTTACTCTTGTTATTCCTGTATTTGTAAATATTGAGCCACTTATTGCTATTTTTTGATTATTCAAATTATTTATTGTTCCTGAAAACTCTCCTGTCAAATAAGTATCATTTTCAAAACAATTTTCTCCTATTGTTGTTATTTTTGAATTACTTAACCACTTAATTACATCTGTTTTTTCATTAGTATCTGTTTTACCTAAATTCGTGCACCCCTTAAAAGCTTCTTTGCCTAATTTACTTAATTTTGCAGTAGAAGGTAATGTTTGGATTGTTTCACAGCCAATAAATGCTTGCTCTCCAATTTCTTCTAAATTCTGTGGCCAGTTAGTCACATTCATTTTATTTTGTTGTATAAATGCTTGACGTTGAATTTTTTTTAATAAATTTGGTAAATAAACTTCATTAGTGATTTTCGCTCCATCAAAAGCTCTTTCTTGTATCTCTTCTAAAGTTGCAGGCAATGTAATTTTGGTTAATCTCGGACAATTATAAAAAGATAAAACACCTATTGTCTTACATCCAATATTATCATTGTTTTCCCAATATACTTCTTCAATATTAGTACAACTTCTAAAAGTATTTGCTTCAATACGTTCTATAGTTGATGGTATCACTACTTTTCCAAATACATTTGAGCAACTCATAAAAGCACCATTTCCCACATTTTTTATAATAGAATTAAATTCTATACCATTGATTTGGCTATTGTTAAAACATGAATTTCCTATACTTTTCACTTTACTAGGAATTACTAATTTATTTTTTATTCCTGTACATTCTTGAAAAGCACTATCTCCTATTGTTACTAGTTGACTTCCTGTTTCCCCTTCTTCAAAATTTAATGCATCTATGCCTGTACATCCATAAAATGCATTTTTCTT
>CAKPBB010000021.1 GCA_934140005.1 uncultured Clostridia bacterium | reverse complement strand
GTTTATCTTAAAGGATATTGTTTATTGTTTACTTTTCAATGTACTTTTTATTTACTTGTTCACTCCTGTGAACGAGTCTTATTTTAACACATTTTATAGTGTTTTGTCAACTCTTTTTTTAAAGATTTTTTAAGTTTTTTTCAAACTCTTTTTTATCTTTTTCAAAAAGAATTTTTATACTTTAAATTAGAATTTTAAAAAACTTCTAATCAAGTATTTTCGCTATTTTTCTGTGTTTTTCAATGTTCTGTTCCTTAGCGGAACTGTTTTATATTTTAGCACTTTTGAACTTCATTGTCAACATATT
Organism: uncultured Clostridia bacterium; assembly: GCA_934140005.1. Taxonomy (GTDB): domain Bacteria; phylum Bacillota; class Clostridia; order TANB77; family CAG-508; genus Scatovivens. Next base: position 29,619 of record CAKPBB010000021.1, on the reverse strand, counting down.
TTTTTACTTTTTCAAAAAATATTTTTTCAATTTTTAATGTTCATTTTTGTTAAAATATTTTTAGCCATTTTTGTAATATTTTCTTTTATATTTTTCTAAAAATAAAGTTTGGACTCACTCAAACAATGTCCTATTTTTTCTTTTATTTTTAGTCAAAAAAATAAAGATATTTTATATTATCTTGGCTTAATTTGTTGTTTCTTGTCAACAACTGTACTGTATTTTAACACCTTTATTTGCCATTGTCAACACTAAATTACTAATTTTCCATTTTTTTCATAAAATATCTTTTTGTTCAACTTTTTTACACTTTTACGGAATGAATTTTAATTCATATTAAACTAATACATAATTATTTTATTGCTGCTTCTAAAGCAACCTCTATCATATTATTTAATGATAGTTCTCTTTCTTCAGAAGTTAATTGTTTATTTTCTATATCTTTATAATTTGAATCTACAACAGTCAATAAACAAGCCGCTTTCTTATTCAATACTTTTGCTGTATAAAATAAAGCAAAACTTTCCATCTCTGAAGCAACTATATTATATTCTTTTGGTAATCTTTCAACATACTGTTGTGGATTTGGTGTATAGGCATCAAAACATTCTGTGCATGCTACATTTGCTTTTACTAAGTTTATATTTAAACTTTTAGCAGATTCCTCAATATTATCAAAAAGTAATTTATCTCCATACACAAAATTGCATTTCTCATTATTCATATTATATGCAAAATTACCTTCTGTGTAACTTCCATTAACTAATATAGTATCTAATAGTTTAAGCTCAGGGCTATATGCTCCACATGAACCTATTCTAATAATCTTTTCTACATTATAAAATTTGTATAATTCATAACAATATATTCCCATACTAGGCATTCCCATTCCAGAAGCCATTATTGTGATTTCTTTTCCTTTATATTTTCCTGTATACGCATATATATTTCTTACATCACTTACTAATCTATAATTATTTAAAAACTTTTCCGCAATATACTTTGCCCTTAATGGATCTCCTGGCATAAGTACTGTTTTTGCAATCTCTCCATCTTTTGCAGAATTATGAATAGCCATCTCTATATAATGTTAATTTAAAATTAACATATCCTCCTTCTTTTTCTAATATTATGATATTATCATATGATTTTTTTCTTATCAATATTTTATGCAAAATTCAATAAAAGATTTATATCTCCAAAATTTTCTATGTACTGTTTAGCAAAGCATCTTTCTATAATGAAACGTGCATCTTACCTTCTATTATATAAAAAACGGGAGCATTTTGTTCTCGTCTGTATGAATTTTAACTCAAACTAACGATTTTCAAAATTCCCCCGTCTATTATTAAATTTCAATTAATCTTCTATTTGAATATATTTCTTTTCTGGCAATTCTTTCTTTTCTTCTTTCTTTGGAACTTCTATTCTCAAAGTACCATTTTTGAATGAAGCTTTAATATCTTCACTTTCAACTTCATCACCTACATAGAAACTTCTTGAACAAGAGCCCATATATCTTTCTTTACGAACAAATTTACCTTCTTCTTTTTCATCTTTGTTAGTATCTATTGTTGCATTAATAGTTAAATATCCATCTTCAATAGACATCTTAATATTTTCTTTTTCATAGCCAGGCAAATCAATGTCTATTACATATTTATCTTTCTTTTCTTTTATATCTGTTTTCATTATTTTATTCTCATCATTTGTAAAAAATGGATCTTTAAACATATCTCCTATAAAATCAAATTCATTATTTCTTCTTGGTATCATCATCATATAAATCAACTTCCTTTCATTTATTTCTGTGTTGACACCATTTAAGGTAAGCACATATTTACTTTTAAAAGATATCTTTTACTTTTTACATTTATTATTATAGCACCGTTTTTAGCAATGTCAATATTTGATTGCTAATTTTCACATTTTTTTCACATTTCTTCTGAATCACTACTCTCTCAAAGCCAAGCTAAAATAACACATTTTTAGTACTAAATGTAACTTTTTTATAGTCAAATGTTGATTTTTTATGTAAATCAGTGTATAATTTATATGTACGCTTTTAATGAAGTGGGGTAAAAGCTTCATTAAATTTTCCAATTACTATTTAATTTTACAACAAGGGAGAATAAAATGATTTTAAGCAAACAAACACAAGCGCTATCTTTTACCGACAAGCGGTTACTTTCAATCGCTTATGATAGCAAAAAGTACCAATCTGAAGCATTTGACTTCATCAATTTGTATCTTGAACTGATTAGTGCTAAAAATCGCAACTTGGCCGAAGTTCCTATGTTCTACATTAAAAATTTGGAAACTGAAATTCATAAACTTCCAAAGAAAGAACGTAAGACCATAGAAAAGTTCTTTGGTCTGTCTGGTGGTCCTAAGCATTATCAAAAGGTTCTCAGACCCAATGATGAAGCACTGCATGCAATGTATTTGGCAACTGTTGATGCAGCAAGCTTCTTGCAGTCATTTGACTCTATCTATGCCTGGCATATGGAGTGTCACGACACAATCAGCTCTGTCGCCAAAAAGGTATACGATCCTCAGCATAAATATAGCGATATTCGTAAAGCCAAGCTGGCACACGTCTATTATCGCTATATCAAAGGATTTCAGTACATGTCCTATGACGATAAGACAAAGCATCATCTACTCACGGTGCAGGAAAAAGTTGACGAAAGTCGCTACTTTGGAATGGCAGATGTCATTGTACAAGAGTGGAATGAATATTTCCGCTTCGCCAAAGATGGTGACATCATTCCTGAGATGGTGGAATATTTTATCAGCATCTTGCCTGCTGACATTCAGAAGTTTATTGACGAAGATTGCCAGCTCACGAAGCCAAAATATTGCTGCACTTTCCTGGGAGCAATTCGCTTTGCTAAAGAGTCTATCTTTGCACATGGCGAATGGATCAATGGCGACTGCTGTACAATCAGTGGAATGTCCCATCTCCGTCTTGAACGAGTTGCTGATCTTTCCACTGTTTCGTGGTTGGTTTACAACTCTGAAAACTGGAAAGGACGTCACGAACGTTTGAAAACAGTCTTCATGCCTAATAAAGGTTTAGTCACTTTTAAAGTGCAAGAGTTTGTTGGACAACGCACATTCGTCGACAAAACTGAGGCCTTGATGTTCAAAAAAGCACTTGATGTGCTCTCTACTGAATATCCGGAACTGAAATTCCACAGCAATACCTGGGCAAGCTATGGTTTCAATCAAAAACCTAGCTATCTTCGATAAAAACTTGTGTTAAAACATAGCAATCATTTCTGCTATGTAGTTAGTATGAACTAACATCCCACTTATCAGCAGGGTCACATTTGCCCTGCTGATTTTTTTAGTTACTTTGTTTTAATACTTTAAATATTATTCAATTAAAATTTTCTACTTATATTCATTTGAATTTAGTTATACTTTTATAAAGCTTCGTATTTCTATAGTTTTACATTTTTTATTCTTTACTTTTATTTCTTTTTTCAACAATTTTATTCAATTCATTTGTAGCAGTATTATACATATCAACAATAGTTTGATTACCTAAATCCTTATATTTTTCTAGAAATATTTTAGCTGATGAATAGTATTGATTGTCTATTTCTTCTTGTGCTTGCAGAATTACTTGTCTTATCATTTTCTCCTTAATTTCATTTTGCTTACTAACAGCAAGTTTAACAATCTCTTGATTAGTATTTTTCATCTCAATAATAACTATTTCTAATAAATCATAAGCTAATACATATTGTTGTTCTTTTATATATTGTTCAGCAATATACAAGTTTGAATATTCCATTGCATTTAAATGCATAAATATATTTCTTGAATTTTTATCCTTTATATTTTGTAAAAGTTGTATTATTTCTGCAAATCCACATATAAAAATTCCATTTACAAAACTCACAATTATACTTGCAACGAAAAAAATAGGAATGTCATATCCTATTTTTAATTCATTTCCTAAAGCAAGACATATTATAGGTACACAAAAAAATTCAACAATTGCTATTATGTATAATATTTTTGAAATTACATTATTTTTATTTGTTGTCTCGTACTTTATTTCAATTGTCTCTAATTTTTCTTTATTTACCATTTTTATTTTCCTCCTTTAAAATATATAATAATTATAAGAGTATAAAATTTATAAATAAATACCATATATATTTTACTAGATATATTGTACTTTATAATAAGTATCGCTTATATTATCTCGTATAAAACTATAGTTATTATAAATAATTCTATTACTTATGACATTTTACCTTCTTAAAAATATTAAAAACTCAAAAATATAATAAATGATTAAATCTATTGTATTTATTACTATTACTAAAATATTGTCATTTTTTATTTATATTATCATAGCATACTTTCATTATTTGTGAAAGTGTTTTTATAATTTTTATAATAAAATTTCACTGGTGATAGATGTATGAATAAATATGATGAAAAATACAAAAAATAGGCAAAAATATTGCTAAATATAGAAAAGAACGAGGATTATCACAAGAAGAACTAGCAAATGAAGTAGGTATAAGCTACTCATATATTATTCAAATTGAAGCTCAAAATATAGTAAAAAAAATGTCATTGGAAGTATTATTTTATATAGCTGATTTCTTAAAAATCGATATTAAAGATTTATTATAAAAGACTATCTACAAATAAATGTAAATAGTCTTTTTATTATACTTATGTTTTTCGTAAAATTATTATATGAACAAATTAGCAATAAAATCTTATTTTGCTCTATGCACCTTTCATTTCAAGTCTTAACTTATCAGCAATCATTGCTATAAATTCGCTATTAGTTGGTTTTCCTTTGCTAGCCGAAACAGTATATCCAAATATGTTTTCAACTGCATCTAGTTGTCCTCTTCCCCATGCTACTTCTATTGCATGTCTTATTGCTCTTTCTACTCTTGAAGGTGTAGTATGATATTTTTTAGCTAATTCTGGATAAAGTTGTTTAGTTATCTGATTTATCACCTCTATATCCTCAACTACCATCATAATACCATCTCTTAAGTATTGATAACCTTTTATATGTGCTGGCACACCTACTTCGTGGATAATATTTGTTACCATTGCTTCTAAATTTTGTTCTTTGTTATCTTTATTATCTACTTCTATGTATGCTGGTTTTATTTCTCTTGCTACATAACTTTGCATTTTTGTTGGTTGATATTGTTGATATTTTTTAAAATCTCTAATTCTTTTTACTAATACATCCATTTCGAAGGGTTTTACAATATAATATTGTGCACCAGTCATAATTGCTTGTGCGGTAATCTTATCTTGTCCTACTGCAGATAGCATTATACATAAAGGCATTTTTTCCATTGTTTCATTTAGTCTTTCGAGTACACCAATTCCGTCTACTTGTGGCATAATAACATCCAATAAACAGACATCTGGTCTAATTGTTGCTATTTTTTGTGCAGCTTCCAAACCGTCCTTTGCAGTACCCACTATTTCCATGTCTTCTTGCTTACCAATACAATCTACTAGAGTGGAAACAAATTCTAAATTATCATCTGCAATAAAAATTCTGATTTTCTCCCTCAACATAATCCCTCCTATATTCTCCTAATGTTTACAAAATAAATTATATGTTTTCTTTCGCGGGTGTGCAAGTTTTTTTATTGAATTTTCGCCACTTTCGTATACCATCATTTGACAAAATTCGACAAAATTTTTACTTTTTTGTCTTTTTACTGAAAATTTTATATACAAATATATTTCTTACCAATCAAATTAATTTCTTTAATTACAAAATTCAATTCATTTCTTTTTAATTCTAATTCATCATATTTTTCTTCTAACATCTCAGTTATTACTTCTACATTTTCAAGATATTGTATCTCTATAATTCTTATATCTTTTTGCTTACAATAATATTTTAACTTTTCTAAATCAGCATATGAAATTTCTATTTTAGCAGAAACTCCTAAGTCCATGTTTTTTAAAGGAACTTTATTTAGTGCCTCTTGAAGAGCTAATGTATAAGCCCTTATAAGTCCTCCTACTCCCAATAAAATGCCTCCAAAGTATCTTGTTACAATCACAACGATATTTGCCAAATTTTGGCCATTTAAAGTTGTTAACATTGGTCCTCCTGCTGTTCCAGAAGGTTCACCATCATCACTAAATCTTTCTACAATTCCTTCTTTAGTTGCAACTCTATATGCAAAACAATTATGTCTTGCATCAAAGTATTTCTTCTTTGTTTCTTTTATTCTCTCTTCTGCTTCTTCAATGCTCTCCACATAAAATATATTCGCAATGAATTTAGACTTTTTCTCTACTACCTCTGCTTGAATTTCTTTTGTTTCAAGTGTTTTAAACATTATTCCTCCTTAATTCAATCCTGCAATATAACCTGTAGAATATGCTATCTGTAAATTAAAACCACCTGTATAAGCATCTACATCTATAATTTCTCCAGCAAAGCTTAATCCTTTTACTATTTTTGATTCCATATTCTTTGGATTTATTTCTTTTATAGAAATTCCACCTGCTGTAACAATTGCCTCTTCTATTGGTCTAAATCCCCAAATAGTAATCTCAATATTTTTCAATAGACCTACTAGTTTTCTTCTTTCGTCTTTTGATACTTCATTTACTCTTTTTTCTGGTAAAATTCCTGATTCTTCTATTACATAAGGAATCATTTTTTGAGGTAATAATTTATCTAAACTATTTTTGAATTCTTTATTTTTAAATTCTTCAAAATCTCTTAAAATTCTATTATCTAAGGCCTCTTCTGATAAAGCAGGTTTTAAATCTATATATAATACAATTTTATTTTCTTTTAATAGTCTATCAATATTCTTATATCTAACTAAATGAGCAGATGAACTTAATATAATTGGACCACTTACTCCAAAATGTGTAAACATCATTTCTCCGAAATCTTCGTAAATCTTTTTATTCTTTTCAATATCTTTGATCATTATTTTAACATTTCTTAATGATAAACCTTGTAAATATTTACATATATTAACATCAGCTTCCAAAGGTACTATTGAAGGTTTTATATCTGTAATTGTATGCCCTAGTTCACTTGCAATTTTATATCCATCACCATTTGAGCCAGTCAAAGGATAACTTTTGCCTCCAGTTGCTAAAATAATTTTATCAGCATAAATTTTTTCACCATCTTCAAGTTCAACCCCAACAGCTTTATAATTGAAGTTTTCTTCTTGAATTTCTTTTCTTAAAATTCTTTTTACTCTAGTACCATATTTAACTTTTATATTATCTTTTTTTATTTCTCTTTCAAAACAATCTAATACACTTTGTGCTGAATCAGTTACAGGAAATATTCTATTCCCTCTTTCTTCTTTTACCTTTAAACCATTTTTATTTAGAAACTCTATTATATCTGTATTTTTGAATGTTTGAAATGCACTATATAAAAATTTTCCATTTCCTGGAATATTCTTTATAAATTCTGACATATCCAAAGAGCTAGTTATATTACATCTACCTTTTCCAGTAATTAATAACTTTCTACCTAAAGTTTTATTTTTTTCTATTATAATAACTTCATTTTTTTCTTGAGCTGCTGTTATTGCAGACATCATTCCTGCTGGTCCACCACCAATTACTACTACTTTCATATTTTTCCTTTACTTTCTTTTATCAATTTTTCATCTATAATTCAATTTTTTCTACAAGTTCATAAATAATCTTTTGTATATTCTCAGCAATATTGGGTTCATACTCTTCTTGTAATATTTCATTATTCGAAATAATTCTTATTGAAATTACAGGAATATTGAAATTATTTGCAATTCTATACACTCCTGCTATTTCCATTTCTTCACATAAAATATTATATTTTTCATTTAAAGTTTTTATTATTGTTTCATTTTTATTCCAAACATCACCACTACCAACAATTCCGCAATGTATATGACTATCTGTAATAATTGGTAAGATAGTTTTTACTTTTTCAAGTAAATTATTATTAGCCAAATGAAATTTATTTTCTTTTTCATCATCTGATAAAAATTCTTTTAGGTCTATTTGTACTTTATCATTTTTGGTCATAAATGAATTTATTTGCATATATTCTTCAGCTATAACAATATCCCCTTTATGAATATTTATGCCATATCCTCCAGCTGTTCCCTGATTAATTATAATTTTAGGTAAAAATTTCATTATCGCAACTGTTGTTGCTGAAGCTGCATTTATTTCTCCTACTTTTGTTTTAGAAATAACTATATTTTTATTTTCAAATTCACCTTGAAAAAATATAAATTTTCCTATTTCTATTCTCTTAACTTTTTTCAAGTTTTTTACTAAAAAATCAATTTCTGGTTCTTCTGCACCTTGTATTAATATAGTATCTTTTTTCATAGAATTTTTCTTTCTAAAATAAAAATTTAGGTTTTTAAAAGGATACCTATAAACCTCTTTTATATTATTTCATCATATTTTGTATTGCTCTTAATACTCCAAGCTTTCCATATTCATAAGTTAATCCACCTTGTTGAAAAGCGATAAATGGTGGTCTAATTGGTGCATCACAAGATAATTCTATTGAAGAACCCATTGTGAAAGCCCCAGCAGCCATAATTACTTTATCTGTATAGCCTGGCATATCCCAAGGCATAGGAACAGAATTTGAATCTACTGCTGAACCAGCTTGAATTCCTTGTACATATTTTATTAAATCTTCTTCATTTCCAAATTCTATTGTTTGAACAATATCTGATCTTTTTTCATTTGATGTAGGTATTGCTTTGTATCCTAATTTTTCCATCATTTTTGCTGTGAAAATTGCTGTTTTTAAACTACTTGCAACAACATTAGGAGCCATATATAAACCTTGTAGAAAACTTTTATTTATTCCTAGTGAAGGTCCAACTTCTTTTCCTTGTCCTGGTGCTGTTAATCTCTCACTACAAAGTTCTACTAAATCCTTTCTACCTGCAATATATGCACCATTAGGTGCTAGTCCACCACCTAAATTTTTTATCAAAGAACCAACCATAACATCTGCTCCAACTTCTGTTGGCTCTTTTTCATCTACAAATTCACCATAACAATTATCCACCATAACAATAACGTTTTTATCAACTTCTTTTATTGCTTTTATTACTTTTTCTATCTTATCCATAGTAAGACTTCTTCTTGTTGCATAACCTCTCGAACGTTGAATTTCTATTAATTTAATTTTTTCATTTTTTAATTTTTCAATTATTGCTGGTATATTAAAGTCTTCATTAACTAAGTCAATTTGGTCATATTTAATTCCAAAAGCTTTTAAAGAACTATTATTTTCCTCAATACCAATAATACTGTCTAATGTATCATATGGCTTTCCACATATACTAAGCATAGTATCTCCTGGTCTTAAAAGACCAAATAAGCATACTGTAAGAGCATGTGTTCCTGAAATAAATTGATTTCTAACTAAACTGTCTTCAGCATTTAAAACTCTGGCAAATATTTTTTCAATAGTATCTCTACCAATATCACCATATCCATATCCTGTTGTACTGTTAAAGTGCATTTCAGATACATTAAATTCTTGAAAAGCATTCAATACTTTTATTGAATTTCTTATACAATTTTTTTCTATTTTAGAAAATTCTTCTGCAAGTTCTTTTTCTGCCTCTATTGCCATATTTTCTATCTTTTCGTCTATTCCAAATTCTTTATACATATTTAGTTTCCTTTCTTATTTTTAAACATGTTTATGATAAATTTAGTTTTTACTCAAATCAATACAATGTATTGTTTCAGTTTGTTCATACATATATTTGCCTATAAATTTTGGTAAATAATAACTATTTATTTCATATATTGGTTCAACTATTACTTTTCCTTCTTCATTAATAACTCCCCATCTGCCGTCTTTGTATATTCCTGCAAATCCATATTCATTTAGTTCTGTTACCATATCGTATTTTGGTTCTATAATTGCTTTACCTTCTTTATTTATAAATCCCCATTTTTCATCTTTGTTAAAAGCATATAATTTATCATTTGGGTATACCTTAGTATTTTCAACTGTATTGCCATATAAATCTATATATACTCTTTCTGTTTGATTGTATACAACAGCGAAGTTCTTATTTATATTTTCCACAATTGCACCACTCATTGTGCATATTTCCTGTAAATCTCTTGAATAAATCGTAGCAGTTCCATCATTTTCTCTTGCTTCTATTGCATCTATTCCATCTACTTTTAAAATCAAATCATACTTTGCATCAATTACTTCGCCTTTTGTAGCATCTATAATGCCACATTTTCCTTCCTGATTTGTAAATGTAAATAAATTATCAAATAAATATGATATATTTTTGTAATTATTTTCAATATTTACATCCTTACTAAGGATACTGTAAGAATTATCCTTTTCACTAATTGCTATAAAATATGATGAATTTCCTACTTCTAAAATTGACTTATAGTTTTTTTGATCAATATAATTTCCATTTATATCATACAATACATTTTTATCATTTTCTTTTACTGAAATATATTCACCAGCTATTTCATAAGCTTCATATTTTGGCTCTAATATTTCTTTTCCATTTTTTGCAAAGAAACCATATTTTCCATTCTTATTTACAATAAAAATTTTTGAGTTTCTTGAATACATAACATCTTGGTAGTTCAAATCTATTAACTTTCTTCCATTTCTTAAAACACCTTTTTTACCATTTGACATTACTATTAAGTATGTAGAATTATCATTATATTCAAGTATTCTAGAAATTGATTCATATTTTGTTTCTAAAATTTTTCTACCATTAGAATTATAATATCCATACAAAATTCCTGTTTTACTCTTGTTTGAAACTATAAATCCTGTATTTTGATATCCATTTTCTTCTTCACAATATTCGTCCCCAATAATTGAATAATATAAAACTGGAACAACAACTTTTCCATTTGTATCTAAAACACCATATCTGTCATCTTTTTTTACTAAAATTCTACCTGGTCTATTTTTCAAACTTGAAACTTCTTCATAAATTGGTTCTGTCAACATTTTACCATCAAGATTTATTAAACCATAAAGCTCATTTTTTTTGTATTTTAGAACATTATTTTCCAATACTAATAAACTATCTTCAGAGGTGACTAATCCTGAAACATCTTGATAGTCTGTAAAAATTTCTTCATCATTCGAATTTACTATATGCCTTTCTTCACCATTGAAACATATAAAAACATCTTTCAAAGGATTAGGTATATATATATCTGTATATTTAGGTGGAATTATTTCCTTTCCTTCTCTATCAATTACTCCTACCTTATCTTCGTTATTATATAGTACAAAATATTTATAATCAGATATTGAGATATTAGCTTCTTGCGAATATTTTTTATTTCTAATAATTAAAAATCCAAATGTCAACAAAATTATTATTGCTATAACTACCAATATTACTATTTTCTTATTCTTATTCAAAATATCAACTCCTTGATTTTTTTACAACAATATTATAACACATTTTACTCTATTTGTGTCAATTTTAAATCCATATTACATAAATTTTGACAAAATTCCTGATGTATAAGAAAAAAGTGTCAAAAGTCTTAACTTTTGACACTTCACAATAATTCTACTATGCATTTTCTGTCATAATTGGTACTATTTGTTTTTTACGAGAAACAACGCCTTTTAATAAAGCTGTGTTATCTTCTAATTTAACTCCATAAGCTTTCTCTACAAGACTTGCATTTTTTCCAAGTGCAATTACTTGTGAATTACTATTAACAATATCTGTTATTACAAGCATAAATAAGTCTAAACCTTCTTGTTCGATAACTTTTTGCATACCAGCTTCTAAGTCTTTTTTCATTTTCATTACTTCTGGTATACTAGCTGTATTAACTTGATTTACAATAGATTTAACTTCTTTAAAATTAATTTTTTTAGCATCAATTTTTAAGATTTCATCAATTGTAAATGATGACAAATCAGTTCCAGCTTTTAACATATCTAAACCATATACTTCTGGATCCAAACCTGATATTTTAGCAAGTTCCATAACAGCTTTTTTATCTTCTTCAGTTGTTGTTGGTGATTTTAATAATAATGTATCTGATATAATAGCTGATAACATTAAACCAGCTATTTTTTTGTCAACTTCTACACCATTTTCTTTATACATTTTGTATAAAATTGTTTCTGTGCAACCAACTGGTTCAGCTCTATAATACAAAGGATATGATGTTTGTAGAACTAATTTATGATGATCTACAACTCTTAATATATTCATTTTATCTAAATTTGAAATAGATTCATCTGGTGAATTATGATCTACAAGTATTACATTTGAACCATCTTCTAGACTTTCTATATACTTTGGGGCCTCAATTCCAAGATAATTTAAAACATATTCAGTTTCTTTATTGATATTTCCTAATCTACAAGCTTCTACATCATGTCCTAATTTCTTTTCTAAATTTTCCATTACTAAACTTGATGTTATAGTATCTGTATCTGGATTTTTATGTCCAAAAATAAATGTTTTTTCCATTTTCTTATTTCCTTATTATTAAAAATTTAAGTTTCTAAAGTAAAACTTATAAAGCTACTTATGCTAATATATTACAATAAAATATAAAAAAAAGCAATATTTAAACCTAATTTTGGTATTACAAGTTTTAAATATTGCATTCTCAATTTATTTCCAATTTTCAGCAATTGCATCTGCTATTGCTGAAACATAATCATTCTCTTCTTCTACTAACTTTTGTAAATCCGTATCTATATAACCCATTTCAATTTGATAGCATTCTATTCCCTGGTTTGAATCATAATAAGTATTTTTGCTATAAGCAGTATTCCTTCCATCAACATATGCACCTGTTGCGATTCCTCCAACTTCTCGAATTGTATACAAATATGGAGTATCTTCAGTTATATTATACATTTCAAATTTTTTCTTTTTAGCTGTTTCTTCCATATCTTTTATTAAACTTTTAGTATAATTTTTTACATATACACCATCTGTTTCTTTAAAACTATTATTATTTGAATAATCTATACTAGTTTGTTCTACTATTTTATTTGCAATTTTTCTAGCAAGTGTTAAATCACTTTTGCAAGGTGCATAAACCTCAAATCCAGAAAGCTTACTTGAGCCATCATTAACATGCAATGAAATCATAAGTTTTGCTTTTGAACTACAAGCAATATCTATTCTTCCATTTTCATCATACATATTAGTTGATGTATAAGTATCTGTGTTTTCGTCATCTCTAGTTAATTTTACTTTAAACCCTTTTTCTTCTAAAGCTTGTTTTAAAATTTTACTGCTTTCTAGAGTTATATTCTTTTCTTCGTATCCACCAGCTTTTACACCTGTATCTTTTCCACCATGTCCTGCATCTATAACAATATCATAAACATTTTTTGGCAATGCAGATTTTTCTACTACAAAATTTAAACAACTAAGTTTTACATTTTCAATTGTTGTATATTCAGAAAATTTTATATTTACTTTTTTGTTTTCAGAATTCCTTGTAACAGTATAATACTCAATATTTTGACATGAACTCATATTAGAAAGTGTATAATACTTTGGAGCTGTGCTATTGTTTAATTTTAATCTAAGCTTTAAATAATAATTACCTTCTGGAATATCTTCTAATGATATTCCACTATTAATTGTCGAATCTGAATAAAAGTTCAATTTATTATCTTCAATACTTCCTTGAATTGAAAACTCTTGTTCTGAATTTTCATCTACTAATACAAGTTTTGCATTTTCAAAGTTATCTTTGCTTATTCCATCTACAGTTCCTGTAATTTGAAAATGCGTACCATATGTATAAAATTTTGTAATTTGTGCATTTTTTTCCTGAAGTTCGCCAAATACTTTTGTTTCATAGGCACGTCTTTTATTTTCTAATTGTACTCTTTTAGCCGTTTTTACTGAACTATTTATTATAGCAATTAAAATAACCATTATAATAAATAATAATATAAATCTTCTTCTAAAATATCTGTTATTTACTTTTTCTACAATATTACTTCGTTTCTTTGGCATTGGCATCAGCCTTTCTTTTAATCTATTTTTTCAGCTATTAAATCATATTGTGCAACATCTATAATTTTACAATTTATCCAATCTCCGGTATTTAAATTGCTGTTTGATTTTATAAATATAACACCATCTTCATCTGGAATATCCATGTAGCTTCTACCTATATAATACATTCCATCATCTGTTTTACCATCTATAACAGCTTCATAAATATTTCCAATTTTTTCTTCTAATTTTATTTTCGAAATTTTATTTTCGAGTTCCATAATCTTATTATATCTAGCTTGTTTGGTTTTTGGATGAACTTGTTCTTTTATTTTGCTTGCTGGTGTTCCATCTTCTTTTGAATATTTAAAAACACCTAATTTTTCAAATTTTGCTCTATTTACAAATTCATATAATTTGAAGAAATCCTCTTCTGTTTCTCCAGGAAATCCAACTATAAAAGTAGTTCTTAAAATAACATTTGGAATTTCCTTTCTGATTTTTTCTATTAAATCTTCTATACTTGTACTATCACTTTTTCTGTTCATTCTCTTTAATACAGAATCAGAAAAATGTTGAAGTGGAATATCAAAATATTTGCAAATTTTATCATTTTCTTTTACAACTTTTATAAGTTCATCTGTTATACTTTCTGGATAAGCATATAAAAATCTTATCCACTTAAAGCCTTCTATTTTGCATAGTTCTTGTAATAATTCTGCAAGTCTTGGCTCTCCATACAAATCAATTCCATATTTAGTTGTATCTTGTGCAATTACTATAAGTTCTTTAATTCCACTCTTTGCAAGTTTTTTTGCCTCTTCTATTATATCTTCAAATTTTCTACTTACATAAGGTCCTCTTATTGCTGGTATTGCACAATATGTACATTTATTATTACAGCCTTCTGCAATTTTTAAATAAGCTGTTGTACTTCCTGTTGATACAACACGTTCCATATAGTCTAATGTATTTTTAGATTTTACTTCTGTTCCTATCAAGTTTGCAACTTTTTCCCATAAATTGTCATATTCGTCAATGCTTAAAAACAGATCAACTTCTGGTAATGCTTTTTGTAACTCTTTCTTATATCTTTTAACTAAACAGCCCATTACAATTAAATATTTGCAATTTCCATTTTCTTTATAATTAGCCATTTCCAAAATTGTATTAATTGCCTCTTCTTTTGCAGAACCTATAAATCCACAAGTATTAATTACTATAATATCTGCCTCTTCTGGATTATTTACAATTTCCATATTTTCTTTTTTAAAAATACCAATACACATTTCTGTATCAACTAAATTTTTACTACAACCTAATGAAATAAAACCTACTTTCATATCTTTCTCCAATTATTTAATCTCTTTGCATCAGCTTTTTCCTTATGTAAATATCTTTTACAATATCATTGCTAGTATTATAGAAATAACAGCTCCTGGAATACCAAATAATCCAGTTAAAGCTACCATCCACCAAGTTACTATTATTCCTATTCCAAAATATGCAAGTACAGCTAGTATAAGCCCTCCTATAATTGAGTTTATAATAAACTTAATTGCTATCTTAAATGGAATAGCTATAATTTTTAATACTACAAGTAAAATCACAAAAGCTATTAAATATGATAAAATATCCATAATTTATACTTCCTTCCATATTTTATTTATAATTACTACATATATGTTTTCTTGTAAGTTCTAATAAATTTAATTTTGTAAATTCTTCTATTTGTACTCTACTTCTATCGTTTTTTGTATATTCTTTCATTACTTTTATAATTTTATTTTTATGCTCGTCAATATGCATATCTATAAAATCAATTAAAATAATTCCACCAATATCTCTTAATCTAATCTGTTTTGCAATCTCTATAGCAGCTTGTTCATTAACTTGAAAAATGGTTTCTTCTAGATTATTTTTTCCAACAAATTTTCCTGAGTTAACATCTATTGCTGTTAAAGCTTCTGTTTTGTCTATTGTTATAAATCCACCATTTTTTAACCATATTTTTCTGTTATTTGATTCTTGTAATTCTTTTCTTATATTATACCAATCTAATATATTTTCTTTAGTAACTACTACTTTAATATCTTTATTTATTTCACTTAAAATAGCATTTACCCTATATCTCATTTCTTCACTATTTACAACAATTCTATCAAGTGAATTATCTGCTAAGTCAATAATAATTTTCTTTATTATACCACCAGCATCAAATAGCTTTTTAGGATATTCATATACCTCTTGTTTTTTTAACTTTTCCCATTTATCTACTTGAGCATTTATATCTTCAGCAATTTCTTTTTCACTTGCTTCTTCACTTACTGTTCTTATAATTGCTCCTGTATTTTCTGGTAAATATTTTTTTGCAATTGCAATTAGTTCCTCTCTTTTTTCTTTATTAGTAATCTTTTGAGATACAGTAATGAAAGTCGCATTTGGCATATATACTATAAATCTTCCTTTTATGCTTATATGTGTTGAAACTCTTGCACCTTTATTTAAAGTTTCATCTCTTTTTACCTCAACTATAATTGGCATTCCCGGTTTGATAAAATCTTTAATTTTAAGTTTTTGCTCTGCTTCATCAACTTCTGGTTCTGTAACTATATTTCTCTTCGGTAAAATATCTTTTAAATGTATAAATGCATTTTTTCCATTTCCCAAATCTATAAAAGCTGCTTGTAAACCAGATAAAATATTTTGTACTTTTCCTATATAAATGTTTCCTTCAATTGTTCTATTTTCTTCACTCTCTTCGTATTTTTCTAATATTCGTTGATTTTCCAAATACATTATTGTTTTATTTTCATTTTCTTCGTAAATTATTATCTCTTTCATACATCCTCTTAATTATACATATTCATTGCAGTTTCAATTCCCTTGTCTAAAATTGTTTCTACTGCTTGCTCACCTTGCTCAATTCCTTTTTTTAAAATTTTCATTTCGTCTTCTGGAATATTTCCAATTACATGTGAAATCATATCATTTCCATTAGTCGGTTTGCCTATACCAATTCTTACTCTTGGAAAATTCTCAGTTTTCAGATTATATACTATTGACTTCATACCATTATGCGTACTTGCTGAGCCATTTCTTTTAATTCTAATTTTACCTGGTTCTATATCTATATCATCATAGATAACAAGTAAATCATTTTCAGATAATTTATAGAATTTCATAAATTCTATTATTGATTCTCCACTATTATTCATATATGTTTGTGGTTTTAGTAAAATTACTTTTTCATTTTCAATAGTACCACTACCATATAATCCTTGAAATTTTGTTCTTGAAATTTCTATATTATATTTACTTGCTAATAAATTTATAACATCAAACCCCATATTGTGTCTAGTGTTTGAATAATTTTCTTCATTTTCTGGATTTCCTAATCCTACAATCAATTTCATTTTCATTAACTCCTATTGACTATTATAAAATAAACCTGTTATTTTTTCAATGTATATGTATAAGAAAAAATCTTAAAAATATATAAATTCTTCATTTTCTTTTATTAAAGATAAAGAAGAACTTAATGTTCTTCTTATACTTTAGACTCTTTTATTTTATATTTTAAATCATTCCATACTTCTGTAACTCTTAAAAATTCTTGATAATGTTTCTTTACATTTTTATCATATTCGTCAAGTTCACCTATTAAGCATGAAAAATCACAAGTTTCAAAAGCTGTATTAATTTTCGGTATACTTTCTTCCAAATTTTTCCTTGTATCTTTTATTATTTGTTTATAACTTTCTCTTTCTGTTATGTAATATAAAAGAGGTTTATACTTTGTCCAACCCATAGTTGTTTTCAAAAATCTTTGTTCAATTCCATTATCATCTAAAGCAATTCTTCTAAATGTTTTTGGATATTTTTCTTTCATTAAAGAAGTATACTTTAAAAAACAATCATGAAAATGATATACTGGAATTCTCATTACTTTTGCATCTTTTAATCCTAATGCACAAGAGAAAAATGTATCTTCACCTCTTGCTCCTGGTGGATTGTAAAATGCAGGAATTTTATCTAAATGTCTTAGATTCAAGCATATACCAGAACCCAATACAAATGTCTTTTTACCAATTTCCTCTAAGTATTCTGTTGGCTTTGTATGTTCTGCTATATCTCTTTGTGCATATTCAATATTTGTATTATCTTTTCTAGTTTTTTGAGCTTTCTCCCAATTTATTACTTCATTTTCTAAACCATCTATAAATTTTTTATAATCTTCTTCTTGGATAATATCATTATATTCTATATAAGGTAATGGATTCATAAATCCACATCTATATCCCATTGTAACATCTGCATCTTCTATATGCTTTATATGTTCAGCAATATTAGCCTGTTTTATCCATTCAAGTTCTTTGTCATTTTTTACACTAGCTAATGGATATTCGTCATCATCCCAAAAAAGTAAATAGTCAATATCTCTTTTTAAAGCATAATATAAGATTGTATTTCTTGCTTTTCCATATCCCTTACCTAATAGTAAATTTGCATCTTCCTTAGAAATATCATATTTTGAAATAATTTTCTTTTTATCTTCTTCTATATCTTCTGGTGATATATATTTTATATTTATATGCTTATATACTTCTGGAAGGATTCCATAAAAATCTATTCTTGTAGTAAATTGATATGCCAAATCATACAATATAAAAATTGTAAGATTTACTTTCATATCTAGATTTTCTACTTGTTCAACTAAATATTTATAATAACTATTTACTATTTTACAAATATTTGCCCTACCAGTTATAAAACCTATTCCAAAATTTATATCCTTATTCATTTCTCCTCTTTCTGATAATTTATATAAACACTATATATAAATTAAATCATTTAATTTTTACTTTTCAAAAACATCATATTCACAAGTTCTTACTAATCTATTCATTATTGCAATTCCTATTCCTGTCTTTGGAACTCCTTCTATCAATATTCTTTTCGGTTTTAATTCATCTGCTTTTCTTAGTGCAGAATAAATATTTTTTGCAAAACTTGTTAAATCTTCTTTTGAACCTACACTTATGAATTTTTCTTCATCTACATATAATTTTTCCTTATGCTCTTCAAATCCAATAATTACAACATCTTCATTATACTCTTTTATAAATTTTTTTAAATAAAAAATTTGATCTAATTCATTTGAACAATTAACTAATTTACATTTTGTTTCTGGTGCATAATGCCTATATTTCATTCCTGGGCTTTCAATTTTCTCACTTTTTTTCACTTTTTTAAATATGTTGTCATCTAACTTCACATTACCTACGACATTTTTTATATCTTCAGGAGTTATCTTTCCTGGTCTTAAAATAACCGGTATTTCATTTATAACTTTCACTACTGTAGACTCTAGTCCAATATTTGTTTCTCCACCATCAACTATTGCAGAAACCTTTCCCTCTAATTCTTTTCTTATATCCTCTATATTAGTACCACTTGGTTTTCCAGAAATATTAGCACTCGGTGCTGCTATTGGTACTCCAGAAAGTTGAATTATTCCTCTTGCAATAATGTTATCAGGCATTCTTACTGCAACCGTATCCAATCCAGCTGTCACTATATCAGGTATAATTGGTTTTCTTTTTAAAATAATTGTAAATGGTCCAGGCATAAAATTGTCAATCAATTTTTGCTCTACCTCTGTTATATCTTGAGTAATCTCATTTATTTTTCTTTTATCAGCAACATGAACTATCAATGGGTTATCTGAAGGTCTACCTTTTGCAATAAAAATTTTTCCAACAGCATTTTCATCAAGTGCATTAGCTCCAATTCCATATACAGTTTCTGTTGGAAAAATTACTAACTCACCATTTCTTATCAAATTACATATTATTTTTAATTCTTCTGTATCCGTTCTTTCTTTCCAATTATAATACATATCAAATCAACCTCATCCAATATATTATACTATACTTAAATCAGAAATGTCAAACCAGCAGTTTTATCAAAATATCAATATTATTCAATCCAATATTTACATCAAACAATTTATGCCTAATATAACAAAATTTACTTAAATTTGGAATTTTCTTCTTTAATTTAAGTAAATTTTTATTTTTCTTTAGTTTTTGTATCCATATTTTTTATGAGTTTCTATTATTTCTTTCAGCTTTTTTTCTTTTAACTTTCCTTGCAATTTCATAGAATCATAATAAAATTCAATATATTCTTTATCAAATCTTGACACATCTTCTTTCCAAGGTTTTACACTTCCAGCATAATGAATTATCAGCGGTTTCTCTGTTAATTCATTATATCTTATATCTTTAGCTACAAGATTATATTTATTATCAACAATTTTTATATCATCACAAAAAACTTTATTTATAAAATCTTGATCAGGATAAACTAAAACTTTATGTACCTCTCTTATTTTTTGAGCTATATCTTGTTCTGTATACATTTTTCTAATTTTCTTTACATTTATGAGTAGCATACCAGAATTGATATATGGATAATCAGAAGGTAAACCTAATCTATCTAAATCTTTTTGTTTTATTCCTTTATCTCTACAAGCAATCCACATTTTACCTTCGAAATCAATATTATATAGTTCTGTAATATCTCCTGTACATATCATATCAGCATCTAAATATAATATTTTCTCTACCTCTTTAGGTAGTGTAAAAGAACAAAATAGTCTACTATATGCTTCCATTCCAAAAAAAGAACCTTCATCATCTGTAACTGGCATTCCTTCCAGTTGTTTTGTATCAAACACTATTGGAATTATTTTACCATTTCCCATATTATCAACAAAATTTTTCACATTATTTAAGTCTTCTTGTGTTAGTTCATTTTCAACATACATTAAATAAATGTTTAGCTTTTTAGATGAATAGTACAACAATGAAGCAAGTAACTCTTCTGTATGCTTTAAAAACTTTTTATTTACTGATAATAATATATTTATGTTTTCCATTATATATCATCCTTTCTATACTATATTTACATACAAAGTTTTTATATTATCATTTATTATATTTCTTTAAAAAATATATGTCTATTATCAATAGTATCTTTACAAACAAATCCATTTTTTTCATATAACTTCATTGCTTTACTAAATTCACTATATGTATCTAATTGCAATTCTGTATATCCATTTGCCTTTGCAAATTCAAATAATCTATCCAATAAATTTTGAGCAATCCCCTGTTGTCTAAATCCAGAATGTATATACAAGTTTTTCACTTCTGCTCTTTTTTCACTCATTTTTCTTAAACTTATTGTTCCAACAACTTCATCAAATTCATTTATTGCAATCCAACAGTTTCCATTATTCTCTTTATAAAATTCATTTTCAAATTTCAATATATGTTCTTTCCATTCTTTAAAACCATGTTCATGTATAGCAACATCAATTATCAACTGTCTTGTTTTTTCTTTATACTTATTTTCGAATTCTATAACTTGCATAAATTTCCCCTTTACAAATACCATTCTAGAATAGTATTATATAATATTTTATTCAAAAAAACAATCATTATTTACATTTTCATTACTCTTTACAGCAAAAAAAGAAGTTGCACTTTAACAACTTCTTTACACATCATGTCTAATATGTTTTTCATCTATTTCTTCATTTAAATCTGGATCATGGTCACATAGAAGTCTTTGTTTAAAAAATTCTTTATATCCCATTGCAATTATAGCAATAATCATTAAAGCAAATGATAAAGCTTTCCATATTCCACTATCTAATAATATAACTGCAAACATTCCTAAAACAGCACTTAATCCATATAAAATTAAAACTGCTTGTTTCTGTGTAAAACCTTTTTTTAACATTTTATGATGTAGATGTCCTGCATCAGGTTCAATTATAGCTTTTAAAGATTTACCATTTTTCAACCTTCTAAATATTGCAAATACCGTATCAAACAATGGTAAAGCAAGAACTATAAGTGGTGCTACAATTACTATTGCTGTATACGTTTTTGCTACACCAAGTATTGATATGATTGCTAAACTATATCCTAAAAAATTAGAACCTGTATCTCCAATAAAAGTTTTCGCTGGATTAAAATTATATGGTAAAAATCCTACTAAAGAACCACATAATGCAGTTATTAAAATTATTGATATTAAAGGTGAACCATTTAATGAAAATATCATAAGTAATGATATACAAGATATTATTGAAATACCTGTTGATAGTCCATCTAATCCATCTATTAAGTTTAAAGCATTTGTGATTCCTACTATCCACCCAACTGTAAGTATGTTATATGCCCATTCTGGAAAAAAGTTATCAATAAATGCAACATCAATTCTATCAATTCTAATTCCACAGCATATAACAACAATTGCAGCAATAATTTGAGCAGTTAACTTTACTAATGCTTTTACACCTTTTACATCATCATAGAAACATGTTAATCCTATGATTACAGCACCAACGAAAAATCCTATTAGCTTTAGATATAAGTTATCAGCTTCTAGATTTATATTTTTTTCAATTAGCATTACAGCTAACAAATATATTACAGAAACTAGAAATCCTAATATAACAGCTAATCCTCCAAGTCTTGGCATTACAATTTTATTTATTCTTCGTTGATCTTTCGGTGTATCAACAGCACCAAGTTTTTTAGCAATTCTAATCGTATATGGTGTTGCCATAAATGATGTAACAAATGCTATTGTAAATGCGATTGCTATATCTCCCCACATTTTCAATTCCGTCCTATTACTATTTCATATTTTCTTTTTCTATTTCATTTATCATTTGTACTCTTTCTAAATATCTTCCTTTTAAAAACTCTGAACCTAACCAAACTCTTATCATTGAAACAGCTTTGCTAATATTTATATAGTCTGCTGGTAAAGCAAGTATATTTATATTTGAATGTTCTTTAGCTTGTTTAGCAGTAGATTCATCATAGCAAGCTGCACATCTAATTCCTTTAAATTTATTTGCAGTAATTGCCATTCCAAAGCCTGTCCTACAAATTAAAATTCCACAGTCACATTCTTTTGAAGTAACAGCTTGTGCAACTTTTTTTGCATAAATTGGAAAATCAGTTCTTTCTTCTGAATTTGTTCCAAAATCTTTGTATGGTATTTGATTTTCATCTAAATACTTTTTTATTTCTTCTTTAAGTTTATATCCTCCATGATCACAACCAAGTGCTATCATATTATCCCTCCTTTGTACCAATTGCCCACAATATATCACAGTTTCTCTTATAATACAATAATATTCTAACCTAAATATGTGAATTTTTTGTGAAAATCTACTAGTTTTTTTATATTTTACCAATATTTTTTGATAAATCACTTGCAATTTCTAATTTATCGTGTTAAAATGTTTAAAGTAAAATTTACTATGGACTATACGGAGGTGAAATTATGCCAAATATTAAATCAGCTATTAAAAGAGTAAGTGTTATTGAGAAAAAAACACTACAAAATAACATGGTAAAATCAGCTTACAAAACAGCAGTTAAATCATTTGAATCAGCTGTTGAAGAAGGAAATAAAGAAAAAGCTGAAGTTGCTTTTAACAATGCAGTTAAAAAAGTTGACCAAGCTTGTTCAAAAGGTGTTATTAAAGCAAACACAGCATCTAGAAAAAAATCAAATTTAGCAAAAAAATTAAATACTGTAAAATAGATAAAACCCTAGAACCAATAAGTTCTAGGATTTTATTTTTATCATAAAGATGTGTTTTTTAAGCACATCTTTTTTTGTTACCAATATTTACCTTTGAACTGTTAGATTAAATCTGTTAGAATATATTTAAGTTTATAAGTTATGTACATTTGGAGGTAAATATGGTATCTTCTTTCTTTAAAAATTTAAAAAGTCAATTTGATAAATTAGATAAAAGAACTTTAAAAGCTATTTATATTAGTAATTATATTTCTATTTTTATATCTTTAATTAGTATTTTTATTTTGTTTTACTGTTACAAATTTAATACTTCTAGGCTTTTGATTTTTAGTAGCATATCCCTTTTCAAATCAGGTGCTTTAATTAGCATATCAGCTTACATATTTGGAATCACAATAAATCAATATAAAGTTACTCATACATAAAATGTAAAAGCAGACAAAATCAAAATAAAATGATTTTGTCTGCTTTTTAATAATATTATAACTCTATTTATTTAGTTCTTCTAAGAACATTTTATTCAACATTTGTGGATTTGCTTTTCCTTTTGTAGCTTTCATAGCTTGTCCAACTAAAAATCCAAGTGCTCTATCTTTTCCAGCTTTAAAATCTGCAATTGACTGTGGATTTGCTTCTAATACTTGCATTACTACATCTTTTATAGCACTTTCATCTGAGATTTGAACCCATCCTTTGGCTTCAATAATCTTACTTGGCTTTTCTGCATTTTCAAACATTTCCTCTAAAACTTTTTTAGCAATTGCTGTGCTTATTGTTCCTTTATCAATTAAAGAAACTAATTCACCTAAATCTTTTCCAGTAAATGGTATTTGATCTGGTTCTTCTTCTTTCTCATTTACAATTCTTGCAATATCTGACATAATCCAGTTGCTTACAGATTTTGGATTCTTACATTCCTTTATTGCTTCTTCAAACATATTTGAATAATATTTTGATGCAGTAACAAATTTAGCAGCTTTCTCTGTAAGTTCAAAATCTGATATGTATCTCTTTATTCTACTTTCAGGTAATTCTGGTAAAGAATTTTTGATATTATCAATATATTCATCTGTAAGTTTTATTGCAACTAAATCTGGATCTGGAAAATATCTATAATCCTTTGCATCTTCTTTATCTCTCATTGCAAATGTTTTTCCAGAAATTTCATCCCATCTCAAAGTTTCTTGCGCAATTGTACCACCATTTTCCAAAACTTCAATTTGTCTTTCTGCTTCATAATCAATTGCTCTTATAATATTTCTAAATGAACTCATACCTTTCATTTCAGTTCTAGTGCCATACTCTTTTGCACCTTTTTTTCTTACAGAAACATTAACATCAGCTCTTAATGAACCCTCTTGCATTTTACAATCAGAAACTTCAATATATTCTAATATTGATTTTATTTTTCTAATATAGCTGTCTACTTCACTACTACTTCTCAAATCAGGTTCTGATACTATTTCGATTAAAGGAGCTCCTGCTCTATTAAGGTCTAAGAAACTGCCTCTGCCGTATTCATCATGATTTAATTTTCCAGTATCTTCTTCTATATGAATACGAGTTAAGCCAATTTTCTTTTCTCCCTCTTCTGTATCTATCGTTACAAAGCCTTCATAGCAAAGAGGTAAATCAAATTGTGAAATCTGATATGCTTTTGGTAAATCTGGATAAAAGTAATTTTTTCTATCATTTTTACTATTGTGCGCAATTTTACAATTTGTTGCAAGACCTGCTTTTACTGCATATTCAACAACTTTTTCATTCAATACTGGAAGTGTTCCAGGCATTGCCATACAAATTGGACAACAATGTGTATTTGGTGTAGCACCAAAACCAGTAGGACAAGAGCAAAAAATCTTTGTTTTAGTAGATAATTCGCAATGTACTTCTAGTCCAATTACTACTTCGTAGTCATCTCTAATCATTAGCATTTACCTCCTTTAAAAGTTGGTTTATTTTCTTTAAAATTAGTATTTTGCTCATAAGTATAAGCAGCTCTAAATAGTGTTTCTTCTGCAAATGGTTTGGCTATTAGTTGGAAACCTATTGGCAATCCTTTGCTATCTAATTCACAAGGTACACTTATTCCTGGCAATCCAGCTATATTTACTGGTACTGTACAAATATCAGCTAAATACATTTCTAATGGATTATTTGACTTTTCTCCCATTTTAAAAGCTGTTGTTGGTGATGTAGGTGTTAATAAAACATCATATTTTTCAAATAGCTCATCATACGCATCTTTTATAATAGTTCTAACCTTTTGAGCCTTTTTGTAATATGCATCATAGTATCCTGATGATAAAACATAAGTACCTAAAATAATTCTTCTTTTTACTTCTGGTCCAAAACCTTCACTTCTTGAATTACGATATATATCTTTCAAATTAGTAAAGTTCTTTGTTCTATATCCATATCTAATTCCATCAAATCTTCCTAAATTTGAACTAGCTTCAGCACATGCAATAATATAATAAACAGCAGTTGCATATTTACCAACATCTAAAGAACATTCTTCTACAACAGCACCCATTTCTTCATATTTTTTAGCAACTCTTAATATTGCATCTTTAACATCTGAATTTATGCCTTCTCCTAAATATTCCTTTGGAATACCTATTCTCATTCCCTTTACATCATTAACTAATGATTTTGTATAATCCTTTTCTTCTATTTCCATTGAAGTTGAATCTTTTTCGTCATGTCCAGCAATTAAGTTTAATAAAATTGCTGAATCTGTAACATCTTTTGTGATTGGACCAATTTGGTCTAATGATGATGCAAAAGCAACCAAACCATATCTTGAAACTAAACCATAAGTAGGTTTTAATCCAACAACACCACAAAGTGATGAAGGTTGACGAATACTTCCACCTGTATCGCTTCCTAAAGCCCAAGGTGCCATGCTACTAGCAACAGCTGCTGCTGAACCACCAGATGAACCTCCTGGTACTCTTTCTAAGTCCCATGGATTTGCTGTTTTAAAGAATGCTGAATATTCTGTTGACCCCCCCATTGCAAATTCATCCATATTTAATTTTCCAAGATAAACAAGGCCTTCCTCATTTAACTTTTCTATAACAGTTGCATTATACGGTGCAACAAAGTTTTCTAACATTTTTGAACTGCAAGTTGTTCTTGTACCATCTACACACATATTGTCTTTTATTCCAATTGGAATTCCAGCATATTTACCAACTTTTTTCCCGTTTGCTCTAGCTGTATCAATCTCTTTAGCCTTTTCAATTGCTGTTTCTTCTAATGTTGACACATAGGCTTTTACTTGACTATCTTTTTCTTTTATTCTATTAAAATAACTTTTTGTAAGTTCTTCAGCTGTAATTTCTCTTTTTTCTAATTTTTCAGCTAATTCGTGAACTGTAAGTTCATATAGTTCCATTGTAATCTCCTTTCTTAAATGTAAATTTATATAGCTCTTTAATTTATAACATTTGGAATATGAAACATTCCATCATCTTTACTTGGAGCATTTTGTAAAAGCTTTTCTGTATCTTTAAATTCTTTTACTTCATCTTTTCTAAATACATTATATTTTGAATTTGCTCCTATTGTTTCTTTTGCTTCTGAAGTATCAACAGAGTTAATCATATTTGCAAATTCTAATATCTCATTCATGTCTTTAGCATATCCTTCAATCTCTTTTTCAGATAAGTTAAGTTCTGCTAAATTTGCAATATGTATTATTTCTTCTTTGCTAATTGCCATTTTTGAACTCCTTTCCTTAAACCCAAAAGTTTACTGCACTTAAATTCATCGTATTTTTATAATGTTTTATTATATACTGAAACAATCAAAATTACAAGAAAAATAGCAAAAAAATGGCAACTCTTTAAAAGAAATTGCCATTTTAAACTTTATTTAATTCTATACTTTAGTATATTCCAATTCTAGCTAATATTACAAAAGCAAATGCAATAACTAATCTAATTACTGCATATTTTTTGATAAAATCTTTATGTTCATCAACTTCAAGTAAATCCTTCATACCAAAATATGTAAGAACTGTTGCAATAGCTGAAAACATTGTTGAAATTGGGCTTGTAATAATACTAATTCCACTTACTAAAACTGCTATAATTGAAATTGCTTCATTTATTATTATTGTTACAGAACATACAACTATTGTTGAAAGAACTGTTGTTAAAGATTTCTTATTCTCTCTATTAAATAAATATACCACAGCAGAAACCACAACAATATATATTGCTGGATTTAGAATAGATATAATTAAATTTTTAAAATTATGTCCTAATCCTGAATATTTACCATATTTGAATAAACTTAAAATTTGGCAAATTACACTAAGTGCAATATATATAATTGTTAATATTACAGCTTTTGAAAATACATTTTCCTTACCAGAAGCTACATTTCTTATAGCTTCAAAAGGATTTGAAAACATTTCTTTTACGAAACTTGTTGTAGCTTTTGTATCTTCTTTAAAGTCTACTTTTTTTATAGTTTCTTTTACTTGGTTTACTGTTTCTTTTGTTTCTTTCTTAATTTCTTCTTTGATTTCTTCTGTTGAATTAGTCTTTTTATCATTTTCGTTTTCTGACATAATAAATCCCCCTTTTTATATTATTCAAGTGTAATAAATAATATAACTTTATTTAGTATATAGAAAATGCAGGCAAATATATTATATTTCCTGCATCTTTTGTATCTTATTGTACTTTTTCTTCAACAATTTCATTACCATAGCAATCTTTAAAATGTTTTGTTGCAATTAGTAGAAAATCATTAACTACAAAACCACCAACAACAACGAAAGCTGCTGCACCTAAATATACATTTACACCTAAAATGCAAATTGCACAAGCTGTTCCATAAGCCATTAAAAATCCTGAACCTAATTTACCAGCATATAAACGATGTACACCTAAAAAACCTAAAAACCAACATAAAATCAATGTTGTTAACCAGTTTTTTGGTTTAACTTCTTTTTCTTCTTTTTTATCTGCCATCTTTTGTCCACTCCTTTAATCTTCGTTTTTCTTATCATATTTTTATACTATATTGGTTATTTTGTCAATATTTTTATATAATGTTACAAAAATGATATAAATTAGGATTAATATTTTTCAAATAATTCTTTATTACTAAATAATTATTTGTCTTCAAATTTAAAATTATTATTTATTTCTTTTTTATTAATAGCATCTAGTTGTTCTTTATATAAAATTTCTTCAGTTGTCATTTCATAGCTTTCCATTTCATTTATTTCTTCATCACTTTTATTTATATTATATTGATTTCTTAATTCTTGTATTTTTTGTTCATCCTCATTATAAATGATATTATTATTTTCTTCATTTATTTTCATTTTATTATTTATAATTATAAAAAAAACACTCATTACTATACAACAAACTATTATTATAAAAATTATTCTATTTTTCTTCTTCATTTTCTCTCCTTAATAAACGACAGTATAATATTGTTTCAATTTATTCAAATCATTTTCTGATATTTGTGCATTTCCTGTTAAAACAATTTTTGTTAATTTCTTATTAGAATTATTTTTTGCTAGTTCTAGCAAAGGACTTATATCTGTAATATCATTATTTGAAAAATTAATAGAAACAATATTATTATTTAATTTTTCAATTCCCGCTAGACTTCGTATGATATTATTTTCTAAATTTATCGTAATATTTTTTGCATCATTTTCTACACTTCCAATTAGGTAAATGTTCTCAATACTGGAAATGCTATTTTTTGATAAATCAATTTCTGTTAAAGATTTTTTATTATTCAGCTGTGCACATAATGTATTAAAATCATTTTTATTTAAAAAATTCTCATCAAGATATAAAGCTATAAGATTTTCATATTTTGACAAATCCGGAATATTAAAATGTAATCCTGGATACATATTTCTTAAAAATAAATATTGTAAATCTGATGAATCTGGCAATTTTAT
>CAKPBB010000020.1 GCA_934140005.1 uncultured Clostridia bacterium | reverse complement strand
AACACAGAAGTCAAGCTCCTAAGTGCCGAAGATACTTGCGGGTTACCCTGCTGGGAAAATAGGAAGTCGCCAGATTTATATATTCCTCGTTAGCTCAGTCGGTAGAGCGTTCGGCTGTTAACCGAAATGTCGTAAGTTCAAGTCTTACACGAGGAGCCATAAAAGATTAGTCAATAGACTAGTCTTTTTTTATGCTAAAAATGTTCTATGCTATTTTTCTTGATATTAACATAAAAATGTGATAATATATTAATGCAAAAAGTGAAAAATCCTTATTTTTGCAACTACAGTTTAGGCAATATTGTAAAAAATTTTTTAAAGGAGAGAATAAAATGTTATCCAAAACAACTTAAATCAAAAGTTCAAATGGCCATTAGGTATCCGTTAGATGTTTATTTTTAGTTAGGAAATTTAAACTATTTAAAGGAGAAAAATAATGCAAAAGAATAAAGAAAGAACTTTGAAAGAAAATTATGAAGCGATAACTCAAATTCTTAAGCAAAACCAAAAGCAAATTATAGAAATTCAAGAAGCGATACAAAACATCAAAGATATTCATCGAGTTGTTATCCCTATATTAGAGGCATTTAAAAAACCGCAATTTGAGGAGAAAACGGAAGTTGTTTCAATAGGAGCTTCTAAGAGAACTATAGTTGATTATGAAATGAGTATGGCAAGACAAATAACTTTCAATAATGTGCAAGTAGTTTCAGAGGGTAACGAGGAAAAAATACAAGAGTGGCTAGATAAATATTCTCCAATTAAATTACATGTAGAAAGTATAGAAAGTAGCTCATATCCATATGGAGATAAAGTTATTACAGTAAGTCTTGCATAAAAAGATGAAGAGATGTAGATTTTTTACATCTCTTTATTTATGATATTCATTTAAATGTGTAAGTTATAATAATTATTAATGCTTGTGTATTATATTATTTCACTATTTCGGTTTTTATTTGAAATTCTAATGCGTGCAGATTTATTTCAAGTTATCTTTTTTTATTGTATTTAACAAAAAAGTATGGTACACTTATAAAAGTGTTATTTTATTATTCATTCAGTCACGACTATGTGGCATACAAAAGAAGAAAGGATGGCATTATGAAATGTTGGTTTAACTGTGTGACGTTTGCATTTGACATAGAAAGTGAGTTAACAGCAAGAGTGGAGAAGCTTGACCATTGTCTTGGCCCTATAGATGCTGTTAAAGCATTTGCAAAAGCTCATAACAGGAAAGCACGGGTACTAAAGAATCAGGAGGATAAGTTATATGACGGCGAATGGAGGATTGTCTTTTTTGGATTCATTCCTGGAGGGGTTGACAATGAAGATGAAGGAAGTCCAAGGTGGTACAATTATCATTTGGTAAGACAGATGAAAAATGGTGTTTGGAAACATCGTGGAACATTTGGCGGAGCAATAAAAATCGCTGATATGAACTATTTGGTACCAGAATATGGCAAATATGGTTATGAACCATTTTATTTTGCTATCAGCAAAGAGATTGAGGAAGGCTAGAGCCTTCCTTTTTCTATTAGAGTTAATTAAGAAAGTTGTTATATTATATCGAACAATGTCATAAAGGCAAATAAAGTCGAGTTTTGTCAATCGATAATTTATCAAAAGAAAAAGACATGTAACCATTGATATTAAAGATTTACAAGTTTTTTTATTTACTATAAAAATCGATAATCAAAAAAAGTTTAAAAAAAAGTATTTACAAGAAATATTGCTCATGCTATACTCTAAACAAGTTAAATGTTTTTTAACAAAATTTTATTTATTCAAATTAAATTATGCTCAATTCCTGAGTGTAATTAAAATTCCCAAAATAAAAATTGAATATTAAATTAATATGAAAAAATTATTAAAGTTTTGTCAAATTTTTGTTGTGTTATTTATGCCCCCGCAAAATAAATCAAAAAAATGAGAAATAAACTGTTAAGAAACATTTAACTGGATTATAAAGGAAGGAGGGATGCCCGTGAAAAAAAAGAGAGCGATTGGAATTTTACTAGTTCTTTCTCTCTTACTTCTAATATTTTTAGCTGGTTATTCATTTGCAAAATATTATACTGTTGTTGACGGTAATGGAAAAGTTGGAATTGCAAAGTGGTCTTTTATTGCAAAAGATAATAACAATGATATTACAAATATTTCATTAAAAGATACTGCACACGAGGTTAGTTTAGTCGACGGAAAAATTGCACCAGGAACACATGGTAGTTTTGATATTATCATAGATGCAACTGGTTCAGAAGTTGGAGTGGATTATGAAGTAAATGTAATTACAGAAAAAAATGTACCGACAAATATGAAGTTTAAACAAAAAAATGGAAGTACATCATATTCAAATCTAAAGACTTTAGCAGAAACTGAATTAAATGGCAATATAAGCTTAGCAGATAGTAACAAGGTAAGAACTATTACAGTAGAATGGGAATGGCCTTATGAAACAGAGAATGGAGATTCTGCTGACATGGCTAATGGTGTAAATGCTGGAAATTATCAATTTGGTTTACAAATTATAGGAAGTCAAGCAAAAACACAATAGTGTGAATCCAATCTTTCATAAATAACCTTATATTATCCAATATATTATCCGAATAGACAGAGAGCTTAGCTCTCTGCTAAGATAACTAAGACTTGAATTAGCTATTTTAGAAGAGAGCTAAAATAAAAGGAGGACCATGAGAAATTTATTAAAACAAATAATTTTATATTTTTTTATTTGCATTCTTATATTTATATCTTATTCTAAATTTATTCTAAAAAATGATGTTATAAAAATCTTTGGAATGGCAACTTTCGTTGTTCTTACTGGAAGTATGGAACCAACAATTCAACCGGGAGAAATGATAATTATAAAAGAAACCGATAATTATAAATCAGATGATATTATAACCTATAGAGAGGATAAGAATTTTTTAGTAACTCATAGAATAATAAGAGTAAATGAGGAAGGGATTGTAACTAAAGGAGACAATAATAATATTGAAGATAAAGAGATAAAAAAAGAACAAATTTTGGGAAAAGTTATTTTTCAATCTAAACTCTGTGGATTTTTTATTCTATACTTATTGAAGCCAATTACCTTATTATTAATTTTTATATTGCTTATAAAAGATTTCATTTTTCAAAGTTTGAATAAAGAAAATAAGAAAAATAAAGAGGTGACGAATGTTGAAGGAAAGAAGTAAGTATTTATTATATGTTTTAATTTTTCTTATTATATTATCAGTAAGTTTTTCTTCAGCAAAATATACATCTATTATAAATGGTAGTGGTGGAGCAGAGATTGCAAAGCCTATTTTTATAGTAGAAGGTGAAAAAGAAAAAAGTGTAGAAGTTTACCAAGGAATGAAAGAAGTAGATTATTTATTTGAAGTTTCAAATTATACAGTAGATGAAACTAGTGATTTAGATTTTGAATATATGATTATAATAGAAGGAATTGATAATAGTTTTCCTGCTACTTATACATTATATTCTGAAACTGATGAAGAAATAAAATTAGTTAATAATAGGACAGAGCATTTTATACAAAATGGAAATGCTAAACAAAAAGATAAGTATATATTAAAAGTAAAATGGAAAGAAATAGAAGAAAATTTAGCGAGCACTAGTGATATAAAAATAAAAGTAGAGGCAGTAGAAAAAAAGAAGTAAAGAGGTTACAATGACACAAAAAGAGAAAAGAAGTAATATGAATATTATAGAATTAATCATAATTATTATTTTACTGATTATTTGCATAATTACTAGTTTTAAAACTGGTCAAAAATATTATGATTTGAAAAATACTCAATTTAAAGATGCTAATTCAGAAATAAATACTGATATTGCAAATTGGTGTTTTAGAGCAACAATAGTATATTAAATCGATAAAAACTAAAGGAGAATTTATGAGTGAAAAAATAATAAAAATTATATTTTTAATAGTAATTATGCTAATATTTTTTAATATCATTAATGTTACTAATGCAAAATATAATTATAATATAGAAATAGATGCATTTAAATTATATAGAGATACAAGTATACCAAATGCAGAAATAACATATTCAACAACCGAACCAACTAATAAGAATGTTACTATTAATATTAAAGTGGATAAAAATATAATTCCAATTGAAGGGTTTAACTGGGATAAAAATAATAAAGTTTTATCAAAAGTATTATCAGAAAATACACAAGAAAAAGTATTACTAGAAGATTATTCAGGAAATAAAAAAGAAATTGAATATAAAGTAGATTGGATAGACAAAATAAAACCAGAAATTATAGGTGTAGAAAATCAAAAAACATATGAACTTCCTGTGAAAATCGATTATAAAGATAACATAGGAATAAAAGATATAAAAGTAGAAAATTATGGATATTTAAAAATCAAAGCTAATACTTGGTCATATGATGTAGAAGAGAAATATGCTTTTGATTACAATAATACGACATGTAAAGTAAGAGTTATACAAAAGCCAAAAGACGCTGTGCAATTTAAATACTTCTGTAATGATAAACTATGTGCTGTGACTAGTAATATGGAGTATACATATACTAATTTAATTCCTAATACTGAAAATATAAAAATTAAAGTTATTGCAGTAGATAAAAATGATTCATATATCGAAAGTGAACAAGTATATATACATACAAGTATGTATCAAAGTATTAAACTTACTAAAGATGAATATGGTGCAAATATACATTTAAGTGGAATTGAAAGTTCTGAAAAGCTGGTTGAGTGCTATATTTGGGAATATGGGAAAAAGAATCAAACCGAAAAAAGATATACTGCAGATGTAAAAAATGGAATTGCAGATTTACCATTTAAAATAAGTGAATTTAATAATAGAAAATGTAGATATGTAATACATATATATACAAAAGATGCAAATCAAAGATTGAGTAATGCACATGGCGTATATGTAGATATAGGAAAAAAATATAATCCAGATTTAGCTGAAAAGCCTGAAAAAATTAAAGATCCAACAAATGTAAGATTACTTACACAAAAAGGAAGATATAGAATTTTAGTAACAGATTTAGCTGGAAATATAAATAAAATAATTATAAGAGCTAGAAATAATTAATGGCAAAATTACAATATAAAAAGTAAAATAGTGATTTACATTTTTTAAAACTATGATATAATATTTTAAATTATAAATATTATTAATATAGAAAAAATTACTATCAAAATATTATAATGTATAGGAGAAAAAAATGTTTTTACATAAAATTAAAACTTATGCCTTTGTTGGCCCTTCTGGTACAGGAAAGAGCTATAGAGCTCAGATGGTGGCTAACGATAGAGGAATAAACTACATTATAGATGATGGACTATTAATATCTGGTAATGAAGTATTGGCTGGTGTTTCTGCTAAAAAGGCACCAACTAAAATTGAAACTGTTAGAAATGCTCTTTTTACAGATCCAGAAAAGAAAAAAGAAATTCAAAAAATAATAAAAAAATATAAACCAGAAAGTATTTTAATATTGGGTACATCTGATGGAATGGTTAATAAAATAGCAGAAAATCTTGAGTTACCACCAATATCAGAAACTGTATATATAAATGAAGTTGCAACAGAAGAAGAAATGCAAATGGCAAGAAGAATTAGAGTGACTCAAGGAAAACATGTAATTCCAGTGCCAACTTTTGCAATTAAGAAAGATTTCTCAGGGTATTTATTAGATCCTTTGCAAATTTTTAAATCTACGGGAAAAGGTAAAGCTCCATATATATCAGAAAAATCAATAATTAGACCTACTTTTAGTTATATGGGACATTTTGAAATTTCAGATAATGTTTTTAAACAGATAATTGAATGTGTTGTACAAAATATGAAAGAAATATATAAAGTACCAAGAATTATAGTAAAAAAGCATGAAGGATATGATGATGGCATATATATATATATAGAAGTTATTATAGAATATGGGTACAAAGTAACAGAGTCAATGAAAACTTTAAAAAAGAGAATTATTAGAGAAATAGAAAATCTAACTGCAATGAATGTTTTAAACATGGAAATTGTAGTAAAGGGTGTTCGCTATGAGCCAGATAAGAAATAATGAACATAAATTAAATGGTTTATAGGTATAACCTTTTATAATAAAAAACCTAAATATTATCTAAGGAGAATATGGTATAAATCCATATAAAATTGAATATGTCATTTATTATAGCAATTGATGGTCCTGCTGGAAGTGGAAAGGGAACAGTAACAAAATTATTAGCAACAAAATTAAACTTCTTAACAATGGATACTGGAGCAATGTATAGATGTGTAACATTATATTTGATAAATAATAAAATAGATATTTCAAATGAATATTTAGTAAAAGAATCATTAGAAAAAATAGAAATTGATTTAAGAGAAATTGATAAAATACAAAGATTTTTTTTAAATGGTAAAGATGTTTCAAAAGAAATACGAGAAAAAGAAGTTGATAGATTAGTATCTCAAGTATCACACATACCTTGTGTAAGAAAAGCAATGGTTGACTTACAAAGAAAATTGGCAAGTGGAAAAAATATCATAATGGAAGGTCGAGATATTGGAACTAACGTATTTCCAAATGCAGATATAAAAATATATTTAGATGCAACGGCAGAAGAAAGAGCTAGAAGAAGATTTGAACAAAATAAACAGAATGGTATTTCTAATATTTCTTATGAGGAAATATTAGAAAATGTTAGGTTTAGAGATAATAATGATAAAACCAGTTCTGTTGCTCCTTTAAAAAAAGCAGAAGATGCAATTGCTATTGATTCTACCAATATGAGTATAGATGAAGTTGTAGAAGAAATTAGAAAGTTGGCAATTAATATAAAATAGTAAATTAATTTTAGGAAAAAGATTGGATGAGAATTATGGAATTTTTAAAGAAAATAGGAAGAGGAATTGTAAAGGGTGCTATATACATATATTGTAAAATTGTTTATAGATTAGAAATAATAGGAAAGGAAAATATACCAAAAGATGAAGCAACAATTTTTTGTGGAAATCATAGAACTTACTTAGATCCGCCACTTATTGTAGCAACAGCTGGAAGGCATATGAGATTTATGTCAAAAGAAGAGTTGGCTGAAAATAAATTTTTAGCTTTTTTAGGTTTGGTATTTGATGCCATATATGTAAAGAGAGATTCTAAGGATATTACAGCAATGAAAGAAGCTCTAAAAACATTAAAATCTGGAGGCTGTATCGGTCTATTTCCAGAAGGAACAAGAAATGGTTTTGAAAAGAATGATGGAAAGATAAAGAATGGCGCTGCGTATCTTGCTTTAAAAACTGGTGCTAATTTATTGCCTATTGGAATACAAGGAGATAGTAAACCTTTCCATAAATCAACAATAATTTATGGGAAACCATTAGACTTGAGTAAATACCAAGGACTAAAAAAAGTCGATGAGCAAACAGAAAATGAAGTCAGTGAACTTTTAAAAAATGAAATAATAAGATTATCAACAACTGATATAAAAATGCTTGAAGCTAAAAATTAGAATTATGTACAAATTTATAAAAAAACCTACATAGCGCTATAAAAACTCTATAAACGTTGGTTGACAAAATACGAATGATGATATATAATAATATGGTTAAATTTTGTTTTACATAAAATTGACTTTTACTAATAATTGGTAATAGCTAATAAATGTAACCCATTATTTAACCATAAATTCGTTTCAAATAAATTTTATATAAAGAGGTAATAATATGAATAACCAAAAAATTAGAAATGTAGCAATTATCGCACACGTTGATCACGGTAAGACAACTCTTGTTGATGCAATGCTTAAACAAAGTGGTATTTTTAGAGACAATGAACAAGTAGCAGAAAGAGTTATGGATTCAAATGATTTAGAGAAAGAAAGAGGAATTACAATACTTTCAAAAAATACAGCTGTACATTATGGAGATATTAAAATCAATATAGTTGATACACCTGGACATGCTGATTTTGGTGGCGAAGTTGAGCGTGTTCTAAAAATGGTAGATGGAGTTGTATTATTGGTAGACTCTTTTGAAGGTGCAATGCCTCAAACAAGAGAGGTTTTAAAGAAATCATTAGCTTTAAATCTAAAGCCAATAGTAGTTATTAATAAAATAGATAGACCTGGTGCAAGACCATTACAAGTTGTTGATGATGTTCTAGATTTATTCATTGAACTTGGAGCAAATGATGAACAATTAGAATTCCCTGTTGTTTATGCTTCAGGTAAACAAGGTATTGCAAGTTTGGATTTAGACAAACCAGGAAC
The DNA here is from genome assembly GCA_934140005.1 of uncultured Clostridia bacterium. Lineage (GTDB taxonomy): Bacteria > Bacillota > Clostridia > TANB77 > CAG-508 > Scatovivens. The sequence goes on along the minus strand of CAKPBB010000020.1, from coordinate 22,559 downwards.
AGACTTAAAACCTTTATTTGAGACTATTATAAAAAATATTGAACCACCAAAATGTGATTTAGATGGAACAATGCAAATGTTAGTTTCAAACATTGATTATGATGATTACGTTGGTAGAATTGCTATCGGTAGAGTTGAAAGAGGAAAAATTCAATTAGGAATGCCGATTGCTATTTGCAAAAAAGATGATAAAATTGAAAATGCTAGAGTAACAAAATTATATACTTATGATGGTTTAAAGAGAATTGAAGTTGAAGAAGCATCAGCAGGTGATATTATTGCTTTATCTGGTGTTACAGATATTAATATAGGAGACACAATTTGCGATTATAACAACCCTGAAAAAATACCATTTGTTGATATTGATGAGCCAACAGTTTCTATGACTTTTAGTGTAAACAATGGACCTTTTGCAGGACAAGAAGGACAATTTGTAACTTCTAGACATATTAGAGATCGTCTATTCAAAGAACTAGACAGAAATGTAAGTTTAAGAGTTAAAGAAACAGAATCACCAGATTCTTTTGAAGTTTCTGGTAGAGGTGAATTACATCTATCTGTACTAATTGAAACAATGAGAAGAGAAGGATTTGAACTATTAGTTTCAAGACCAAAAGTTATTTTTAAAGAGATTGATGGTGTAAAATGCGAACCAATGGAAAGATTAGTTGTTAATGTTCCAGATGATTGCGTTGGAAATGTTATTGAAAAACTAGGTAGAAGAAAAGCTGAAATGATTAATATGGAACCAGCTGAAATTGGACATACAAAAGTAGAATTCAAAATTCCAGCAAGAGGGTTGATTGGTTATAGAACAGAATTCATGACAGATACAAAAGGTAATGGAACAATGAGCCATATATTTGACGGATATGAACCATATAAAGGTGATGTTCAAGCTAGGGTAAGAGGAACAATAGTTGCTTTTGAAAGAGGAAAATCAATTACTTATGGTTTATATAATGCACAAGATAAAGGAGAATTATTTATAGGACCTGGTGTAGAAGTTTATGAAGGTATGATTGTTGGATTAAATTCAAGAAGTGAAGATATTGCAATAAATGTATGCAAAGAAAAACATTTAACAAATACTAGAGCTTCTGGTTCAGATGATGCATTAAGATTAGTGCCACCAATTCAAATGAGCTTGGAAAAAGCTATTGAATTTATTCAAGATGATGAACTTGTTGAAGTTACTCCAAAAAATATTCGTTTAAGAAAGAAAATCCTTGACAATAAAGAAAGAGAAAGAGCAGCAAGAAATTCAGCAAAATAAATTAGTAGAAAAGAATTTAGAAGGTTAATATAAATTATTATTAAAATTATAAATTATAGGATAAAAGAGAGACTTTGATAAATTGAAGTTTCTCTTTTTGTTTTTTTGTAGTGTCATTTAAGTTTATTACTTGTTTTTTTTTAGAAAAAATGATATAACAAATAAGAATAATTACAGAAGAAATAGTTAAAAAGTTTTTTATTTTATAAATAAATTAATATTATATCGAAATAACAAAAGGGAGATTTACAATGATTAATTTAGAAGAATTAAAAAATGTAAAAGAAAAGGCTTTGGAAGATCATGTTCCAATTATAATGGATGATACTTTAGAAGTAATTGAAAAAATTTTAAATGAAGAAAAGCCAAAAAACATTCTAGAAATAGGTACAGCAGTTGGTTATTCTGCTAGTCAGTTTGCTAGGATTGCTCCAGAAGCACATATAGATACTATTGAGTTAAGTGAAGAAAGAGTAAAGCAAGCAAAAGAAAACATAAAAAAAATCGGTGTTGAAGAGCAAATAACGATATATCAAGGAAATGCAGTAGAAATATTACCAACATTAAATAAAGAGTATGATATTGTATTTATAGATGCAAATAAAGGAAAATATCCAGTTTTTTTAGAAGAGGGAATAAGACTTGTAAAGAATAATGGAATTATATTAGCTGATAATATTTTATACAAAGGCTATGTTTTAAGTGACTATAACAAACATAAACAAAGAACTGCTGTTAGACATTTAAGAGAATACATTGCACAAGCAATAGAGGATAAGAGATTAGATAGTCAAATTTTAGAAGTTGGAGACGGACTGGCAATATCTCGAGTAACAAAATAAAATTTGTTGAATATTATATAACAAAATAAGACAATAATATTGCTAAAAAGTAAAATTTGTGATATTTTAGACATGAATAGCAAAGAAATATAAAAAAACATCAAAAATAAGTGCTAAAGTCATATTTTATAAAATGATTTTTCAGAAAGGAGAAATTCGTATAATAGGTAATTTATATTATACGAGGAAATAGTATGAAAATTTTAGAAAACGAAGAATATGTTGCTACAATTATTATGGCAGCAGGAAAAGGTACAAGAATGAAATCTAATAAATCAAAACTTGTACATAAAATTTATGATAAAGAATTAGTAAGAAGAGTGGCAGAGGCTGCATACAAAATTGGTTCAGATGAAGTTATTGCTGTTGTAGGACATTTAAGGGAACAAGTTAAAGAAGTTTTAGGCGATAAGGTAAAATATGCTTATCAAGAAGAGCTTTTAGGAACTGGTCATGCTGTAATGCAAGCAATACCTTTTTTAAAAGGAAAAAAAGGAAAAGTTCTTGTTTTAAATGGGGATGTTCCAATCATAAGACCAGAAACTTTGGAAAAACTTCTAGAAAAAAGTGTTACTAGTAAAGAATATGCTACACTATTAACTGCAATCTATGAAAACCCTACTGGATATGGTAGAATCATAAGAGATGAAGGTGGTTCTGTTGAAGAAATTGTTGAAGAAAAAGATGCAAAGAGTTACCAAAAGAAAATAAAAGAAATAAATTCTGGAATATACTGTTTTGATATTGAGGAATTATTAAAAGCATTAGAATTAATTAAACCAAATAATGCACAAGGGGAATACTATTTAACAGATGTAATTAAGATAATGAATGACAAAGGACTAAAGACAGGAGCTGTTATAGTAGAAGATAATACTGAAATACTTGGTGTAAATGATAGAGCACAACTAGAATTGTTAACAAGAGTTTTAAGAATGAGAATAAACAGTGAACATATGAGGAATGGTGTAACAATAGAAGATGCTGCTTCAACATACATTTATGATGATGTAAAAATAGGAAGAGATACAGTTATTCACCCTAATACAATTATCCAAAATAATGTTATAATAGGCGAAAATTGTGAATTAGGACCAAATGCATTCATAAGAGAAGGTTGCATTTTAAAAGATAGAGTTAAAGTTGGAAATTGTGTTGAGATTAAAAAGACTATTATTGGTGAAGGAACTAAAGTCCCTCATTTAACATATTTAGGTGATTGTAAAGTCGGAAAAAATGGTAATATTGGCTGTGGTACAATTACATGTAACTATGATGGCGTAAATAAAAATCCAACAATTATAGGTGATAATGCGTTTATTGGTTCAAATGTTAGTCTAGTAGCACCTGTAAAAATTGGAGATAATGTTGTTGTTGCAGCTGGTTCAACAATTACAGAAGATATCCCAGATGAAACTTTAGCAATAGCTAGAGAAAGACAAACAAATAAAGAAGGATATTATACAAAAAAATAAATTAATAAAAGAAAAAAGATAAGTAAAACTGGGGCTGTTGAAAAAAGTAGCTCAAAATTTGTTAAAGACTGATTAGCAAAGATTTAGAACTTTGTTAATCAGTCTTTTTTGCATCAATTTTGAAATTAGACTATGGATTTTGTTCTCCAGGAATTATATAGTCAATTACACCATATATTAAAGCACCGATTATAGCTGCCATCCATGAAATTGAATAGCCAGCAACGAAAAATTGAGTTGCATATAAAGTTATTACTGCTAAAACAAAACCTACAAATCCTTTTCCAAAGGCAATAGAATGAAGACCAGTAAATTTAACTATAAGATAATCCATAACAGTTAAAACAACAGCAGATAAAGCAAGAGACCAGATATTGTTTATGGAAAATCCAGGTGTAAAGAAAGCTGTTATTCCTAAAATAATTGCAGCTACGATAAATCTTCCAACAATTTGACCAACAATCCCCATTGAACTATTACTAGACTGTATATCAGTATTATTGTTACTCATTTTATTCTCCTTCCTTTTATATAATAAACAATTATATAAATTTAATCTTACAATCTTATTTTCTACTATATTTATTTTTATTATAAAAGTAAAAAGATATTTCTATAATATATAAAATAAATATAAGTATATTTTAATAAATTTTGAAAAAAATATTCATATATTTCAAAAAGAAAATAAATGAAGTAAAACTGAAATACATTGGAAATGTATTGGTTCATAGGTTACCAAAATAAAAACCTAAATATTTAATATAAGGATTTAAAAAATGGTTCTAATTTTTGTAAAAAGTATTATTTTATATACAATAGTTTTAATTGTTATGAGATGCATGGGAAAAAGAGAAATAGGGCAAATGCAACCATTTGAACTTGCAATTGCAATAATGATAGCAGATTTGGCTGCAACTCCTATGACTGAAATTGGTATACCTTTATTATATGGTTTTATTCCAATATTAGGACTATTATTTATGCATATAATAATTTCATTAGCAAATCTTAAAAGTATTAAAATAAGAGAATTAATTTGTGGTAAGCCAAGAATACTTATATATAGAGGAAAAATAGATGAAAATGCTATGAAAATGGAAAATTTTACGATAAATGAATTACAAGAAAGATTAAGAGTAAATGGCATAAATAATTTAGGAGATGTTGAATTTGCAATACTTGAAACGAGTGGACAAATTAGTATTGTACAAAAACCAGATAAAAGAGCTCTAAAACCAGAGGATTTTAATATAGAGGTAAAATATGAAGGAATAGCCTATGATCTGGTAATTGATGGACAAATAATGACTGATAATTTGAAAAAAATTGGAAAAACAAAAGAATGGTTAGATAGAGAAGTAGGAAAATTTAATATGAAGCCAGAAGAGGCATTGGTAGTTGTGTTAAATGGTGATAATACAATGTACTGCCAAAAAAAGGAGGAAAATTGAAAAGAATAAAACAAGAAATATATATTTTAATTGGAATAATATTAATTATTACTGCTTTAGAAATTGTAACTAATTGTATTTCAAATAAAAGTGTCGAAAAAATATTAGGACAATTAAACAATTTAAAAGTTGAACTGGATAAAATAAAAAGTCAAGATGAAAGTGAAGAAGTGAAAGAAGTTTTAGCAGAAATGAATGTGCTAAATCAAAACACCATAAAAGTAGAGGAAAAAGAAAATACAATAAAACAAAATATGAAAAATTTGAAAGAAGATTGGTTTAGAGAAGAAACAAAGTTATCATTTTTTTCAGAACATGATGAACTTGAAAAAATAAGTTATGCTATGGTTATTTTAGAAGAAAATATAAATAATGATGAATATGAAGAATCTTTAAGCAATATAATTGAAGCAGAATTTTGGTTAGAGCATGTTAAAGATAAAGATAGTTTTAAGCTAAAAAACATATTTTAAAGAATAAAACGTTAAATAAAAAGAGAGACTTTTATGAAGAACCATCAATTTATAAAAAAATTGTTTTAATAAGAATGGTTTGTTTCAAAATAAAAGTTCTCTTTTATTTAATATATTATTTTTCCTTTGGTTCTTCGCTTGTTTCCCTTACAATGTAGATTGGACGTCTTTTTACTTCTAAATATGTTTTAGATAAATATTGTCCAATAATTCCAAGAGAGAATAATTGAATACCACTTACCATAAATATTATGCAAACTAAAGAAGGCCAGCCACTTGTTGGATCTCCGTACATAAGTGTTTTTCCAATTATAATTAGTATTAACAAAAAAGATACTAAGCAAAAAATTATTCCAAGAACTGATGCAAAAATAAGTGGAGTAGTTGAAAAGGCTGTAATTCCTTCAATTGCATATTTAAATAATTTCCAGAAAGACCATTTTGTTTCTCCAGCAACTCTTTGAACATTTTCATATTCAAGCCATTTTACTTTATATCCAACAAAGCTAAATAATCCTTTTGAATAACGATTATATTCTTTTAAATCTAAAATTGAATTTGTAACTTGTCTTGTCATAAGCATATAATCTCTCGCACCGTCTACCATTTGTACTTTAGACATTTTATTAATTATTTTATAAAACATTCTTGCAAAGAAACTACGAATAGGAGGTTCACCTTTACGAGTAACACGTCTAGTACCAACCATATCATATCCTTCATTTTTTATAGCATCATACATTTCTTTTAATAAAGCAGGTGGATCTTGCAAGTCAGCATCCATTAATGTAACTAAATTTCCTGTACTTGCTTCTAATCCTGCATACATAGCGGCTTCTTTTCCAAAGTTTCTAGAAAAAGAAATATAACGAACTTTTGGATCGTCGTTGTGAAGATGTTTCATGACATTTAATGTATTATCTGAAGAACCATCATTTACAAAAATATATTCAAAATCCACATTTTCAAATTTTTTAATTTGTTTTTCCATTTCTGCATAAAATAGTGGTAAAGCTTTTTCTTCGTTAAAACAAGAAACAATAACTGATATTTTGTCCATAATAAAATTCCTTTCCTTTATAACATTTATTTGTTGTCTATTAATTTTTTATTTATTAATTTATTATCTATCAAATTAAAAATTAAAGCAAGTCCATTTGCAGAAGAAGGTAGAAGCAAGAAGAAAAATGGAATTACATAAATACATTTTGTTTCCCAAATAAAGTGGAACATAAAACCACCTAGAAAACATAATATCAATATGAAATTTTGATAGTTTATATTCTTATGTTTGATACCGTATATTGTTGAAAAACTAGCCATTGCAAAAATCAAAATTTCAAAAATACTTAAACAATAATTTATAATAGAGTGTAATTTTCCATTAAAAATGCTTAGTAAAATTTTATTGTTTTGTATATAATTTTGGTATTCAGTAGAACAATTATCAAATTCTTCAGCTGGCATAGCTGACCAAATTGTTTGAAAAGATGGTTCACACCAAGTTGATAAAATTTTATCAGCGAAAAACTTAATTGTTGTTTTTGGTGAATGTATAAAAGTATTTAATCTATCTTTTATAATTTCAATACTGTCTGCTTTTGTTGAATTTGCATCATATTTATTTTCTATATAGATTGATTCGACATTTTTATCTTCATGATACCATCCAGCACTTCTTGTGACTGGCTGTTCAAGCCCCATTGCTATATAAGTTAGCATTGGAATTCCTGAATTTTCTGGAATGCCTGAACGAACTTCAGCATATTTTACAACTATTTTATTACTAACTATAAATAATATCAAAGTTAATAATATAATGAAAATATTTCTTTTATCAAATTTTTCTATACAATCCAAAACTAAAGAAATAGAAAAAGCTATAAGTATTATTTCATAGTTATTTTTTAGTAGGATAGAAAAAATTAAACTAAAACTTGAAATAAGTAAATATCTAAATTTTCTATTTTCATAGTATTTAAGCAGTAGAAATATTGATAATAGTGCAAATGTAAGTCCAAAAATATTACCATATACTAATACACATAACATTGGTAATACTATAAAACAAGGAAATAATATTAAAACAATTTTCTGTGTGTGTTCATCTTTATAAAGTAGTTTCGTTATTTTATAAAGTAAGTAAAAACATAATAAAGCAAATACAATATTTATGTTTTGAATTGCAATTGGAGAATCACTAAATAAAACATTTGTTAATAATTCGACAAAAAATACAATCCCAAGTTGTAAAGGGTGTAAATATAAATATTGGCCATTTTTTAATAAAGTATAATCACCATTTTTAAAAGCAATTGCAGCTCCAAGAACCATTTTTTGATCAGCCCTAACGGGTGCTTTTACAAAATTAACCCAGAATAAACTAAAAACTGTAATTAATATAAGACTAATTATTAAGTAAGTTTTAGTTTTGAATTTTTTGCTTAAATTATATAGTATATAGAATATTGCAAATAATATAATTATCCCAAGTAAAGTTAAAGGAATAAATTTTAAAGTATAATAGATTCCTTCATGATAATCGTAATAAGTTGTGTTCTTAAAATTTGCTTGTATAAAAAATGTACATAGTGTTAAAGCTACTAAAACAAATGTAACTAATATAGCAACAAAATTAACTGCAAAAATATTAAACTTTTTATTTTTCAACTTTAGTTCCTCCAAGATTCAAAGTGTTTATATCTATTGCTTTTTCAATGCCTATTTCACGATACTTTACAGAAACAATATGTTCTTGAATATTTTCAGGTAATTGAAAAATAGCATTTTCAAGTTGTGATTTTGGTAACTCAAATAAAATTAAGTTACTTACATCAGAAACAGGGTGTTTAGAGTTTAAATATCTAGTTGCTACAGTAACTTTGTCAGAGTTAGTTACGGTATAAGGTGTAGCATTACTAATATCTAAAGTAAATTCTATTTGACAATAGTTTGTAGGTACGCAGTAAATTGCACCGACTTGAAAATATTTCGCAGCAAACTGATTTATAAAATCATTAGACAAAGAATCTAAAGCAAAGTCGCAAATCATATTTCCAACTGGAACCTTATTAGCATTTTCAAACTTTGGAACTACAAGAGTTGACAGTCCTTCTGATTTTTGTTTTTGTGCTTCTGACAAATAATACTCTTTATATGGTTTTAAATATTTTAAAGAGAATATAGAATTATTAGTTAGTGTAAATAAACTACAGAAACAAAAGATGCCAGTAGCACTTATCATAATTTTATTACGTAGTCTTACATTTTTAAATAATGTATTTAAATTGTATATAATTCCTGCAATTAAAAGTGCTTCATAAGGTAACATTGCTCGTTCATAAAATTCTGCAATAAAAAGCATTGGTGAAATTCCAATAGCACAAGGTAAAATAACATATTTAATTTGTTCAAAAGAAACTATATGTTTCTTTTTATTATCAGTATCATCTTTTGAACTTTCCTTTATAAATACTGATATGCATAGAATAGCATATATAACAATTAAATTTTCGATGTTATATAATTGTTTAAATACATTTTTTATATAAAATGTATGTCCATCACCACTAGCATTATTGAACCTTATAAAATTTCCTGGTGCAAAAAGTAAAAGCATAGATCCAATTCCAAATATAATAATGCTTGTAATCCAATATAATTTTTCTTTAATAGGTAATTTTAGCAATTTCTTAATGTTTGCTAGTACAAGAACAATAATAAATGAACCTGTAACAAAAGCAGTGTTTTCTTGAGAAAATCCAGTAAAGAAAGCTAAAATCCAAAAAGCTATTGTAGATAATATATTGTTGTGTTTATTATTTACAATGCCATTATAAAAGAAGCTTAGTGTATATAGCATAAGACAAGTTGGCCATAAATAGTTTAAGCTTCCAGAAAGCCAAATGTATTTTTCATTAAACATTTTTGTACAATAGATTATTAAAAACAGAGCAATTGATAAATGGAATGTTGATAACTTACAGTTGAATAATTTTGTTATTCCAACTAAAAATAAAACAAAAACAATTGCGTTTAGTACATAAAATACATTTACATTTAGCCATAAAAATAATTGTATAACACCATGAACTATTATTCTGCCAGTCCAAGTTTTATATAGTGTTGACATTGATGTAGCTAAATCAGCAAAAGATGAAATTTTTTGATTAGAGTTATATATATAAGTATAATTATATTCATCTGGTGCGTATAAGCTATTATTTCCTATAATAAAAATATTAACAGCAATTAAGAATAAAAAAATTACTGTGATTATTGTAGGTAAATGTTGTTTAATATTTTTTTTCATCGTAAAAACTCCTATCCTTAAAATTGAGGAAATTATATCATAAATAATAAGTTATAACAATATAAAGGTAATATAATTTTAATTAGATAATTTTATATTTAATGGTTGCTATTTTAGAAAAAGTGTAATATAATCGTAACGGAAATGTAATAAAGAAATATTTAAGAAAGGGCGAAGGCTGATGTTTGGACAAGATATAGGTATTGATTTAGGTACAGCTACTGTTATTGCGTATGTTAAAGGAAAAGGTATTGTTTTAAGAGAACCTTCTGTTGTTGCTGTAAATAATGTGACAAATGAAGTTTTAGCAGTCGGTCATGAAGCTAGAAGAATGCTTGGAAGAACACCGGGAAACATAGTGGCAACAAGACCATTAAGAGAAGGTGTTATTTCAGACTATACAGTAACTGAAAAAATGCTTAAATATTTTATAAATAAAATAGGTGGGAAATTTTTATTTTCTCCTAGAATAATGATTTGTATTCCATCACAAGTTACAGAAGTTGAAAAAAAGGCTGTTATAGATGCTGCATCTAATGCAGGTGCAAGAAAAGTTTATTTAATAGAAGAACCAATAGCCGCTGCTATTGGAGCTGGAATAGATATTTCAAAACCATGTGGAAACATGATTGTTGATATAGGTGGTGGAACAACTGATATTGCTGTTATATCATTAGGCGGTTCTGTTGTTAGTACATCTCTTAAAATTGCAGGAGATAAATTTGATGAACACATTGTAAAATATATAAAGAAAAAGCATAATGTAATGATTGGAGAAAGAACAGCTGAAGAACTAAAAGTAAGTATTGGTTGTGTATATCCTAAATTTCAAGATATGGAAATGGATGTAAGAGGTAGAGATTTATTTACTGGCTTACCTAAAACAATTACTGTATTTTCTAGTGAACTTATGGAAGCTCTTGAAGAACCAGCTTTAATGATTGTTGATGCTGTTCATTCAGTGCTAGAAAAAACACCACCAGAACTTGCAGCTGATATTAGTGATAAGGGAATTTATATGACTGGAGGAGGCTGTTTAGTAGACGGACTAGATAAATTATTACAGGAAAAAATTGGAATAAATGTAATGATTGCAGAAGATGCTATATCTTGTGTTGCTTTAGGAACTGGAAAAGCTTTAGATAATTTAGACAAACTTGATAGAATGCATAGACAATAAATTAGAATTCTGATTTAACCTTTATTTTATACATTAGAAAAGCTTTAATATCATTTTAAAGCTTTTCTTTTTACTTATTTTATAGTATAATATTTATGTTTTAAAGAGAAAAAGCTGAAAGGTAGTAATAAAATGGAGAAGAATAGTAACAAAAAAAGAGTTGCTTTTTATACATTACGGTTGCAAAGTAAATCAATATGAAACAAATGGAATGATTCAAAAATTTCAAGAAGCTGGATATGATATTGTAAACTTTGATGAAGAAGCCGATATTTATGTAGTAAATACTTGTACTGTTACAAATATGTCAGATAGAAAATCAAGACAAATTTTAAGAAGAGCAAAAGAACTAAATGAAAAAGCCATTGTAGTAGCTGTTGGATGTTATGTTCAAGTTGCTAAAAATGAAATAGATAAAATTCCTGAAATTGATTTTACTTTAGGAACAAATGAAAAAGTAAATATTGTAAACAATGTAGAAAGCTTTTTAAAAGATGGACAAAAAATAAATATTGATGATGTTTTACACAATAAAAATTATGGAGATTTTGGAGATATAACATATACAGAAAAAACAAGAGCCGTTATAAAAGTTCAAGATGGTTGTGATAGATTTTGTTCATATTGTATAATTCCTTATGCAAGAGGAAGAGTTAGAAGTAGAAAACCAGAAAATGTAATAAAAGAAATTGAAGATATAAGTAAAAAAGGAATAAAAGAGGTTGTAATTACAGGAATCCATGTTGCATCTTATGGAAAAGACTTCAACAATCAGTATGGGCTAATTGATTTATTAGAAGAAATAAATAAAATAGATGGAATCGAAAGAATTAGACTAGGTTCAATAGAGCCTTTGTGGGTATCAGAAGAGGTTATAAAAAGACTAACTAAATTAGAAAAGATATGCCATCATTTTCATTTATCTCTTCAGAGTGGTTGTACAGAAACATTGAAAAGAATGAATAGAAGATATACAGCAGAGGAATTTAAAGAAATTGTAGAAAGACTTAGAAATGCTTATGAAGATGTAATATTAACTACTGATGTTATAGTAGGATTTGCCGGCGAAACAGAAGAGGAATTTAATACAACTTATGATTTTCTTAAAGAAATTAAATTCTATAAAACACATATATTCAAGTATTCAGAAAGAAAAGGAACCAAAGCTGCTGAAATGCCAAATCAAGTTCCAGGCAATATAAAAGAAGAAAGAAGTAAAATTCTTTTAAAACTTTCAGATGAAAATGAAATTAGCTATTTAAATAGTTATTTAGGTAAAAAAGTAAAAGTGCTATTTGAAGAAAGAGAAGGTGGCTTTTATAAAGGACATACAGCAAATTATCTAATGGTTAAAGTAAAATCAACAACAGATGTCTCAAATGAAATACTTGAAGTAGAAATAGATGGAATAGAAGATTTGAATTTGATTGGAAAAATATTGTAACAAATGTAATAATTTGGTAACTAAAACTTAATATAAAAAAACGAAAAAGATATTGAACAAATTGTTAAAATATAGTATAAATAATGTAAATAGTTTCGAGATATACATAGGAGGAAGCAATATGAAGGAATATAATTTAAATGAACAAGCTGGTAGCAATTTACCTGCAGAAATCGGATTATGGGGAAAAGTTAAAGGATTTTTGTTTCAAGAAATAGATTTAAACAAACCAATTGTACTTGAATTAACACCAAAGGAAGAAAAAGTTTTAGGAGAAGTTCATGACTTTTTATTCCAAGAAGTTAAATTCCCAGAATTACATGATTTCCTATTCCAAGAAATTACTTTATTTGGCAGAAAAAAATAAGTAAATAATCGAACTTTTTAAAGAGGTACAATTAGTGTGCTTCTTTTTTTTATACAAAAATGACTAATTTTTAACAATATGAACATAATAAGCTATATTTAAAGTTATTTTAGTAATAATTAGTAATTTAGTAGAAGAAAAAATAAACAAAAAAGGTATTGCAAAGGGAAAAAAATTGTTATACAATGTTTTTGGTCAAATAGACTAAATTTTTAACGATACTCAAGAAAAGAAGTATCAGAATTGGAGGATTTTTATGTCAATAAGAATAGGTATTAACGGATTTGGTAGAATTGGAACATTAGCTTTTCAAGCGGCTTTAAATAAAGAAGAAATCGAAGTTGTTGCTATAAACGATCCATTCATCGCAGTTGATTACATGGCATATATGACAAAATTTGATTCTATACATGGTAGATTCAAAGGACAAGTAGAGGCTAGAGATGGAAAACTAGTAGTAAATGGAAAAGAAATTAAAGTATATAATGAAATGGATCCACATAACATTCCTTGGGGAGAAAACAATGTTGATTATGTATTAGAATGTTCTGGTGTTTTCACAACATTAGAAAAAGCTCAAGCTCACATTGATGCAGGTGCTAAAAAAGTTATAATCAGTGCGCCATCTAAAGATGCTCCAATGTTTGTAATGGGTGTAAATAATGAAACTTATGATCCAAGCATGAACATAATTTCAAATGCATCTTGTACAACAAACTGTTTAGCACCTTTAGCTAAAATCATAAATGATAAATTTGGAATTAAAGAAGGCTTAATGACAACAGTTCATTCAACAACAGCTACACAAAAAACAGTTGATGGAGCTTCAAAGAAAGATTGGAGAGGTGGTAGAGCTGCTTCTGCAAACATTATTCCATCATCAACAGGTGCAGCAAAAGCTGTAGGAAAAGTTATTCCATCATTAAATGGAAAATTAACAGGTATGGCTTTCAGAGTACCAACAATAGATGTTTCAGTAGTTGACTTAACATGTAACCTAGAAAAACCAGCTACTTATGAAGAAATCTGTGCAGAAGTAAAAAGAGCTTCTGAAAATGAATTTAAAGGAATTGTTGAATATACAGATGAAGCAGTTGTATCTTCAGACTTTATTAGTGATGAACATACATCAATCTTTGATGCAACAGCAGGTATTCAATTAACAGATACTTTCGTAAAATTAGTTGCTTGGTATGATAATGAATGGGGTTATTCAAACAAATTAGTTGATTTAGCTGTATACATTTCTAAAAGATAGTTTTTAGTATAATCATATTTTAGGCAGGCTGGACCTGCCTAAAAATCTATTTATAATTAAGCAATATGGAGGGTAGTATGAATAAAAAAACAGTTAGAGATATTGATGTAAAAGGAAAAAAAGTTTTAGTAAGATGTGACTTTAATGTTCCTTATGACGAAAATAGAGTTATAACAGATAACAGAAGAATTGTTGCTGCATTACCAACAATAAAATATTTAATTGAAAACAATGCAAAAGTTATTTTATGCTCACATTTAGGAAGACCAAAGGGAGAAGTAAAACCAGAATTTTCATTAGATATTGTTGCTACAGAACTTTCTAAATTATTAGGACAAGAAGTAGTTTTAGCAAAAGACGTTGTTGGAGAAGATGCAAAAGCAAAAGCTGAAGCATTAAAAGAAGGACAAGTTATGCTTCTTGAAAATGTTAGATTTGAACCAGGTGAAGAAAAAAATGATGAAGAATTATCTAAAAAATTTGCTTCTTTAGCTGAAATATATGTAAATGATGCTTTTGGAACTGCACACAGAGCACATAGTTCAACAACAGGTGTTGCAAGTTTCTTACCAGCTGTATCAGGATTTTTAATTGAAAAAGAATTAAATTTCATGGGTGGAGCTTTAGAAAATCCAGAAAGACCATTTATGGCTATTTTAGGTGGAAGAAAAGTTTCAGATAAAATAGGAGTTATTGAATCTTTACTTGAAAAAGTTGATGTATTAATGATTGGTGGAGCTATGGCTTATACATTCTTTAAAGCAATGGGATATTCAGTAGGAAATTCAATTTGTGAAGAAGATAAATTAGATTTAGCAAGAAGTTTAATGGAAAAAGCTAAAGCAAAAGGTGTTAAATTTATGCTTCCAATAGATACAAAAGTTGGAAAAGAATTTAGCAAAGATACAGAAAGCAAAACTGTTAAATATACAGAAATCCCAGATGGTTGGGAAGGTTTTGATATAGGAGCTGAAACAATAGCTTTATATTCTGAAGAATTAAAGAAAGCTAAAACTGTAATTTGGAATGGACCAGTTGGTTTATTTGAATTTGACCAATTTGCAATTGGAACAAATTCTATTGCTAAAATTTTATCTGAATTAGATGCTGTTACAATAGTTGGTGGTGGCGATTCAGCAGCTGCTGTTGAAAAAGCTGGACTAGCAGATAAATTTACTCACATTTCAACAGGTGGTGGAGCTTCACTAGAATTCTTAGAAGGAAAGAAATTACCAGGAATAGAAGCATTACAAGATAAATAGAAATAAGGAAGAATTATATGGCAGAAATGATTGATATATATACAAAAGATGGAGTAAAAACAGGAACAATTTCAAAAAGAGAATATTATACAATGCAAGGCGATGTTCCTTGGATTAAATGTTGTACATGTTTTGTTGTAGATCAAGAAACTAATAAAATGCTATTTGAAAAAAGAGGGAAAAGATTTTTAGACCCTGGAAAATTAGACTTGTGTTCAGGTCATGTTAGAAGCAATGAATTACCTATTCAAGGAATGGTTAGAGAACTAGGTGAAGAATTGCTAATAGACCAAAGTGTTGCAAGAAATGTGCAATACCTTGGAATGATTGATGTTGACTATACTAATTTAGAAGATGAAACTAATAGAAAAAATTTAAAATGTTTTGTAAGTTGCTATGCTTTAAAAGTGAGAAATCAATCAGAAGTTTCTACAGATGGTAGAGAAGCAATATCAAAGGGCTGGTTAGATTATGAAGATGCTATTGGGTTTATTTCAAATAGTATGACAAGATTGCCTTATGAACAAGGTCTTGCTAAAAAGTATGAACAAATATTTGAAAAGTTAAGAACATTTATGAATTTAGAACAAACAAATAGAAATGTACCACAAGAGAAAGGAGAATGATTTTATGCGTAGAAAAGTAATTGCAGGAAATTGGAAAATGAATATGTTACCAAATGAAGCAATTGAGTACATTCAAGCTTTTGAACCTTTAGTAAAAGACGCAAAAGCAGAAGTTATTTTATGTGTTCCATATACAGATTTATTCTATTGTTTAATGAATGCACAAAATACTAATATAAAAATAGGAGCACAAAATGTTCATTTTGAAGAGAAAGGTGCCTATACTGGAGAAGTTTCAGCTAAAATGTTAAAATCAATTGGAGTAGAATATGTAATTATAGGACACTCTGAAAGAAGACAATATTTTGCAGAAACAGATGAAACTGTTAATAAGAAAATAAAAGCTGCTCTTGCAAATGGATTAAAGCCAATAGTTTGTGTTGGAGAAACATTGGAGCAAAGAGAAGCAGGAAAAACAGTTGAAATTATTACAAAGCAAACAAAGTTAGCTTTAGAAGGATTAACTAGAGAACAAGTAAAAGGTATAATCATAGCTTATGAACCAATTTGGGCTATCGGAACTGGAAAAACAGCTACATCAGAAGATGCTAATAATAGTATTAAAGCAATTAGAAAAGAAATTGCTAATATTTATGGAAGTGAAGTAGCTGAAGAAGTTATTATTCAATATGGTGGAAGTGTAAAATCTTCAAATGCAAAAGAATTATTTGCATGTAGTGATATTGATGGTGGCTTAGTTGGTGGAGCTAGCTTAAAGCCAGATGAATTTTCAAAAATTGTTAAATATGACGAACAATAAATAAAGTTAAAATAGAAAAAATAAATAATCAACTAAATTTCTAAAAATTTAAGAGAAAGTAGAAGGAGCGAGATAATGGATAAAAAAACAACAATGTTGATGATTTTAGACGGTTTTGGAATTAATGAAAACCCAGAAGGAAATGCAGTTAAATTAGCTAACATACCTTATTTAAGAAATTTATTAGCAGAAAATCCAAATACAATAATTCACACAAGTGGAAAAGATGTAGGTTTACCAGATGGACAAATGGGAAATTCTGAAGTAGGACATACAAATATTGGAGCTGGTAGAATTGTATATCAAGATTTAGCTAAAATTACAAAATCAATAGAAGATGGAGATTTCTTTAGTAATCCTGAATTTGTTGCTGCAATTGAAAATTGTAAGAAAAACAATTCAAAATTACACATAATGGGATTACTTTCAGATGGTGGTGTACACAGTCATAATAGACATCTATATGGTTTATTAGAACTTGCAAAAAGAAGAGATTTTGAAAATGTATTTGTACATTGTTTCTTAGATGGTAGAGATACTCCACCAGCTTCAGCAGAAGGTTATATAACAGAGTTAGAAACTAAAATGGCTGAAAAAGGAGTTGGAAAAATAGCTTCTTTATCAGGTAGATTTTATGCAATGGATAGAGATAAGAGATGGCAAAGAGTTCAAAAAGCTTATGAAGCAGTTGCTTGTGGAAAAGGTGAAACAGCTTTAAGTGCTACACAAGCTATTGAAGAATCATATCAAAAAGAAGTTTTTGACGAATTTGTTGTACCAACAGTTATAACAAATCAAAATGGCGAACCTTTAACAACAATTGAAGAAAATGACTCTGTAATATTCTTTAATTTCAGACCAGATAGAGCAAGAGAAATTACTAGAAGTATAGTAGACCCAAATTTTGATGGATTTGAAAGAGAATATAAGAAAACATTTTTCGTATGTATGACACCATATGATGAAACAATGCCAAATGTTCAAGTTGCTTTCAAGAAAGAAGAGATAAAAAATACTTTTGGCGAATATATTAGTCAAAAAGGTTTAACACAATTAAGAATTGCTGAAACAGAAAAATATGCACATGTTACATTTTTCTTTAATGGTGGAGAAGAAAAACAATATCCAGGAGAGGATAGAATTTTAGTTCCATCACCTAAAGTTGAAACTTATGATATGAAGCCAGAAATGAGTGCTTTTGAAGTAACAGATAAAGTTGTAGAAGCAATTGAATCTAAAAAATATGATGCAATTATTTTAAACTTTGCTAACCCAGATATGGTTGGGCATACAGGAAGTATAGAAGCAGCAATAAAAGCATTAGAAGCTATTGATAAATGCGTAAAGAAAGTAGTAGACGCAATAAATGATGTAAACGGTGTTTTACTAATCACTGCTGATCATGGAAACTGTGAGCAAATGATTGATTATAAGACAGGTGAACCTCATACAGCTCATACTACAAATCCAGTACCACTTGCAATGATTGGCTTAAATAAAAAATTAAAAGAAGGACGTTTAGCAGATTTAGCACCAACAATGTTAGATATAATGGGACTTGAAAAACCAACAGAAATGACAGGAGAGAGTTTATTAGAAGATTAATAGGAGATTTTTATGATAAGCTTACCAGAAGATAAAGTAATTTATTCAGAAATACAGAAAAAACTTTTTTATATAATTCCAGAAAAATGGGAAAGTATATATTTATATACTTCTATTATTGATGTTCCAATTGGAAAACCAAAAGGAGAAATGTATTTTTATTATTTTCCAAAAGGAATTATAAAAAAGAAGCCAGTAAACTGTTATGAAATTCCTAGTTTATTTGATATAGATGAGGAAGAATATTCTAAATTTATAGCAGATTTATATAATACAATAAAATCACTTCGAGATAGCTTAATAAAGCATAGACGTAAAGTATGGAGCAACATAATAATCTCAATTGAAAATTATCAATTTAAAATAGAATTTGGATATGAAAATCTTAATTCTTTGCCATTTGATTCTTATGAGAGACATATTATTTGGAGATATCAATATATAGACAAGGATATAGAGCTATATCAAAAGAAGGATAGACAAATTATTGAAAGATATCAAGAATTTGTAAAGAAAAATGGCGTATTGAGAAAAGAACAATATATTGAAGGAATATATAAATTACCTGTTAATAATATTATTGACTATGAAAAAACTTTAACAGTTGATGAGGCTCTTGCTCAATCGTCTACACAAAAAAAAGCAAAGCCAAAAAAGAAAATAAGCTTTGTTAAAAAGAAAAAAGAAGATATAATTGATATTGAAGAAAATGAAACTTTTAATAATCAAATTTTAAATTGGAATAATAAAAATATGAAATAATGTTAATAACATTAGAGATGATGATTCAAAAATGAGTTGTCATCTCTTCTTTTGTCCACTTTGGTTCTATAATATAGAAAAGTGATGCAACTTTGATGAAATTCTTCATATACTATATAAAAAATATAAAGGAGTTTTTGTATGTGTGGAATTGTTGGAATTGTAAATTATAGGGAAGATATTTCTAACCATTATCCTATTTTAAGAAATATGACTAAAACATTGAAGAAGCGAGGACCAGATGAAGAAGGATTATTTTTTTCAAAACATGTTAATTTAGGACATAGAAGATTGAGTGTTATTGACATTGAAAATGGAAAACAACCAATGAGTTTTACGTATAACGAAGTTACTTATACAATTGTATATAATGGTCAAATTTATAATACAAAAGAATTAAAAAAGGAATTAGAAGAAAAAGGATTTACTTTTAAAGGTCATTCAGATACAGAAATATTATTAAAAGCATATGTTTTATATGGCAAAGATGTATGTAATCATCTAAATGGAATTTTTGCTTTTGCAATTTATAATGATAAAACAGAAGAGGTATTTATTGGAAGAGATCAATTTGGAATTAAGCCATTATATTATTCGAATGTAGATGGAAATTTTATATTTGCATCTGAAATAAAAGCTATTCTTGAACATCCAAAAGTGACAAGCAAATTAGATAAGAATGGAATATCAGAATTATTTGGAATAGGACCTAGTCATTCACCAGGCTGTACACCATTTAAAGATATTTTTGAACTAGAACCAGCTAATTTCTTGATAATCAACAAAGATGGAATTTCTAAAAAAGAATATTGGAAATTAACTACCAAAGAGCATACGGATAATTTAGAAGAAACTTGTGAAAAAATACGATATTTAATAAATGATTCTATAAAGAAACAATTAGTTTCTGATGTACCACTATGTACGCTTTTATCTGGTGGCTTAGATTCTAGCATAATAACTGCAATTGCAAGCAAATATTATCGTAAAAACTATGGAACTAAGCTTCATACTTTTTCTGTTGATTATAAAGACCAAGAAAAATATTTTGTAAAAAATGATTTCCAGCCTAATACAGATAATTATTTTATAGACTTAATGGTAAATAAATTTGATACGATACATCATAAAATTATAATTGATACACCAGAATTATTTGAGGCATTAGAATCAGCAATGATAGCAAGAGATTTTCCAGGAATGGCTGATGTAGATTCTTCATATTTACTATTTTTTAAGAATGTAAAAAAAGAGGCAACAGTTGCTTTGTCAGGAGAATGTTCAGATGAAATTTTTGGAGGATATCCTTGGTATTTCAGAAAAGACGCATTAGATAGTAATACATTTCCATGGTCTTTAGCAATATCAGAAAGGCAAAATCTTTTATCACCAGATATTGCAAAACAGATTGACTTGAAAAATTATATCGATAAAAAATATTCAGAGAGTATTAGTAAAATTGAATTTTTACCAAATGAAAGTGAAGAAAATAAACTTGAAAGAAAGCTAATATATTTGACTTCAAATTGGTTTATGCAGACACTACTTGATAGAACCGACAGAATGTGTATGTATAATGGATTTGAGGTAAGAGTTCCATTTTGCGATATAAGAATAGTGGAATATTTATGGAACATTCCATGGGAGATGAAAGCATATAAAGGAAGAGAAAAGGGACTACTTAGATATGCAATGGAAGGAATTTTACCAGAAGAGATTATCTATAGAAAGAAAAGTCCGTATCCAAAAACTCATAATCCATCATATTTGTCAATTGTAAAAAAAGAACTTACAAAAATTATGAAAGATTCATCAAGCCCAATACATTCTTTGCTAAATACGAAATATATAAATGAAATTATAGAAACAGATGGCAAGGCATTTACAAGACCATGGTTTGGACAATTGATGACTGGTCCACAGCTAATGGCATATTTAATACAGGTAAATATGTGGCTTGAAAGATATAATCCAGAGATAGTGTTGTAAATAAAATTGAATATATTGAAAATTGCCAGAATCTGTGGTAATATATCAATACCGAGTTTTATTTTATAATAAAACATAACCTCTGATTAAGTACATTCTGCATTTAATCATACAAAAGTCTAAGCAATATAAGACAGAAAGGATTAGCTATGTATTACGATTTTATCAAGGAAATGACCGAGGAGGAATTGCGGAATGTGGTAAAAGCTCTGCAAATTATGAGGGCCTTTAAGAAAGAAATTATTGTTGATGGCGAAAAAGAGATTATTTACGAAAAAGCTGATGAAGAACTTTCTATTACTTCTGATGTAATGGATAGAGTACAAGAACTTGCTATAAGATATCAGGGAGACTTTTTAATTCCTACTATGAATTGGGTATTTAAAGAAGATGATTGTTCTCCTGTTAGAGAAGGATATCTTAAAAAGTTAACCGAAATTACTAAACCTAAAATTATAGCTTGGGGAGTATATGAAGCATCAAATTGTTATATTTTTGAAATTGCAAGAGTTATTCCTCAAAAAGAAGTAAAGCTTTCTAGAAGTGAACTGAAGGCATGGTGGGAAGCATGGAATCGTAACAATAATGAAACCAAAGTGTTTAACGAAGCAGAAGCATATGCGGAATATAGTTTTTGTGTTTTGAAAAACTATTATGGAAAAGTGAAGATTGCAGTATATAAAAAAGATTTAGCAAAATTTGTTGAAGCACTTGAAAGAGATCGAGATATTTTCAATTGATAATACTTTTAATAATTTAATGAAAGAGGTGATGTGTGGCGAACAGGAGATTTCCTGTTCGCTTTTACTTTAAAAAATAAAAAACTTTAAGTTCTAGACTTAAAGCTCATTTAATATTTATAGAAATTCTATCATTAGTAAGCTTTGAAGTCAACTATTCATTTTAAAAAATATAAATAAATTAAATTAAATAAAATTATAGAAGATGTGGAAGTATAATAGAATATACTATTTCATGTCTTTTTTTACTTTCTTTAAGTCTAGAACTTAAAGAAAGTCCATAAAAGTAAAATAGAGAAGTTTTGAAATGGTTTTCTTTCAAAGAAAAGCAAAAGTCATTAGACTAATGTTTTTTATGGATTGAAAGAGAAAGAGCTTTAATTGTTGATAATTTAAAATTATCAAAGATAAATAAAAAGCTTTTTCTCTACTTATAAAATCTAAGGAGGAAAACCATAAATGAACAAAAGAAAATGTGTGAAGAGTCAACTTGAAATGCAACAGACTAATAATATGCAAATAAAGAATTTGTATAATACAAATGGTATTACTTTAATAGCTTTAGTAATCTCAATAATTGTAATGTTAATTCTTGCAGGTGTAAGTTTAAATGCAACAATTGGGGAAAATGGTGTTTTATCACAGGCAAAGAATGCAAAAATAGCACAAGAAGATGCAGTTTGGGATGAAGATGCACAAACAATATTGACAGCAGCGTTGATGGGAAAAGATGA
>CAKPBB010000019.1 GCA_934140005.1 uncultured Clostridia bacterium | reverse complement strand
GAGAGAACAAAATAATATTTCACTTAACATTGATAAATTAATTGCTAACTTTGATAAAGCATTATCACATCCAAATACAGATGATTTAAAAACATTAGAACAAATTGTAATATTATACGAGGAAAAATAAAAAATATGAAAAAAAACATAAAAATTGTATTAGTAATTTCTATAATAGTAATTGCATTGCTATTAACATATATAATTATTAGAAAAAATTTAAAGCCAACAGTAGTAACAGATAAAGATTATTTGTATGAAAGTGTAGAACAATATCTTATTCAACAAGAGCAACCACAATATTTTTCAAAAGAAAAATATTCTACACCAAATTATAATGTAAAAGATTTTAAAGATTTTAAAGTTTTTACAGATATTGCAAAACTAGGAATCAGACAACAACAAGATAAAACTTATGTATATGTATGGGCTCTGATTGAGAGTTATTATGTTCAAGATGGTAAATTGATAGAAAACAGTGGAAGTTCAGTTCCTTATAAATTCATATTTGAAAATGATGAAATAGTAAATTATGAAATTCCAAGAGATGGCTCAGAATATACAAAATCAATAAAAAAGATATTTCCTAAAGATATAAGAAGAATGTTTAATGATTCACTTGTAAGTAACAGTAATATTAAAGAACAAGTAAAAAAATATTATTTTAATAATGTTAAAATTGAAGTATTACCAGATACAGTAACAAACGAAAGTGCTGAAATACTTATCACAGATAATAATGAAATACCTTATGGCTGGGGCGTTGAGTTTAGAATTCAACAGAAAATAAATGAAGAATGGGAAGAATTAAAGTATGTATCAGATGACATAGCTTGGATTAGTATAGCTTATGTACCTAATGAAAATAATCAATTAACTCAAAAATTAAATATAAAACAGTATTATGGCACTTTATCTAGTGGAACATATAGAATAGTTAAACCAGTTTATGATAATGGATATATTGATTTTTATTCAAATGAATTTGAAATTAAATAATAAATTATATTAGAAGTTAAGGAGTGAAAATTATGAAGAAAGTTATTCCAGAAAAATTAAAAATTGGTGATGAGATAAGAGTAATAGCCCCATCAAGAAGTATGAAAATATTAGGTCAAAATACTGTCGAATTTGCCAAAAACAGATTAGAACAAATGGGTTTTAAAGTTTCTTTTGGAAAAAATGTAATGAGCTCTGTAAATGATGATTTTCTATGTGGAAGTATTAGAGAAAGAGTAGAAGACTTACATGAAGCTTTTAAAGATAAAAATGTTAAAGCAATTTTGACAGTAATTGGTGGATATAATATAAATCAATTACTTGATTATGTTGATTATGATTTAATAAAGGAAAATCCAAAAATATTTTGTGGCTTTTCAGACATAACAGCTTTAAGTAATTCTATTTATGCTAAAACAGGATTAGTTACATATTATGGTCCACATTTTTCAAGTTTTG
The DNA here is from genome assembly GCA_934140005.1 of uncultured Clostridia bacterium. Taxonomy (GTDB): domain Bacteria; phylum Bacillota; class Clostridia; order TANB77; family CAG-508; genus Scatovivens. The sequence continues at coordinate 33,908 of CAKPBB010000019.1, read as the reverse complement.
GTATGAAATACGGTTTTGAGTATACATTGGATTATTTTAGAAAAATGTTAATTGAAAATAAAGAAGATGTAGATATCATTAGTTCTGATAAATGGAGTAATGACTCTTGGTATAAGAATCAAGAAGATAGAGATTTTATAAAAAATGATGGTATGAAAATTATGTCATCTGGTAAAGGTGAAGGAAAAATAATTGGTGGAAATTTATGTACATTAAATTTACTACAAGGAACAGAATATATGCCAGATGAAGATAATATAATATTGTTTTTGGAAGATGATTCATTAGTAAAAAATGAATTCGTAAGAGAATTTGATAGAGATTTGCAATCATTGTTACATGCCTTAAAAGGAAAGAATATAAATGGAATTGTTATAGGTAAGGCTGAAAAAGAAGCTAATATGAATGAAAATAAATGGAAAGAAATAATAGAAACAAAGGCAGAATTAAAAGATATACCTGTTATCATAGATGCAAATTTTGGACATACAACTCCAATATTTACTTTTCCAATTGGAGGATTTGCAAGTATTGAGGCCAAAAGTGGTATAAAAATTAAAATACATGATTAGTAAACTAAAAATATAAAATTTGCGTATAATTTCAATAGTATTAAACCATATAAAGAGGTATGAATGGAAAATTCAAAAAATAAATATGCTAAAGCATATAAGGAAGTAATTGAAATATTAAAATTTGTTCCTAAAGAAAGTGTAGATAAAATACCTTCAAAATTATTAGAAACATTTGAAAATAATATGGATAAAGAGTATTCTTTTAAAGTTGATATAAGCAAAAATTTTGAAGAACAAAATTTATTAGATGAAACTAAAGCTATATTGGCAAATATTTTTAGAGATTATTGGGCTACTACATATCAGAGAGACAAGATTATTGAAAAGGAAAAAATTGATAGAATTAAAATTGAAGAAAGTAAGAGAGAAAAATATAATAATGATATATTTAATAAAAAGTATAGAACAGATTGAATATTGATTAGGAGCTTAAGATGAATGAAATAGAAGAAAATACAATTGCACGTAATAAATATAATGGTTCGATAGAAGAGGCTCGAATTTCACAGGAAGAAGATTTACCTAAACTTAATGAAATTATACATAAAAATTTAGTAAATAGAAAAAATGGGACAGACTATCATTTACTACATGAGATTTCGAGAACAATGATTTCAAATTTAAAATTACCAGCTAGAAATATCAATAAAATTGCAACACCTTCTGCAATTGCTCAAACTAAGTCAATTGCATTACAATTTTTTAAAGATTTGGATTCAGAACTATATGAAAAAGCTAAAAATATTGTAGATGGTAGCAGTGAATTTGATTTTAATATGTATATGCTAGATGAAGTGAATGATTTTTCAAGCTGTAAAGCTAGTGGAATGCCTGCACACACGAAAACTCCATGCGTAATGACTAAAAATGGAAAATCTGCAATATATGTTCCTTGCAAGGGAACAGTAGAAGATATTTATTTACTAGTACATGAGATATCACATACTTTTGATTTAGGAGAAAAAGATAATTCGACGAGAAATTTATTGGGAGAAGTAACATCATATTGTTTTGAGGCAATGTTAAGTAGATTCTTAACAGAGAATGGAATATTAAATAGAGAAGATGTTACAAATCGTGAAAAAGGTGATATTATAAATTGCTATGATGATGCTGTTGAAACTTTTGCTAAACTAGAGCTAATGAGAATTAAGGAACAAAATGGAAATATAAGACAAACAAATATTTCTGAAATACGAAAAGCATATAGTTTATCAGATAAAAGTTTACAATATATTTTAAATAGATTAGAAGATTCAAAAACAAATGTTGATTATAAAGCAAGATATATGGTTGCTTTATTAGTATATCCATATTATATGGAACAATATGAAAAAGATCCTAAGCAAGCTGTTAAATCAATGAAGGCATACTTTGATAAAGTAAAGGCTGATAATTTTATACAAAGTTTAGAATCACTTGGTATTGAACCAACATTTGAACAAATACAACATTTAATAGATGTATCAAATAAAAGAATTGCTAGCTTTTTTCAACAAAGACTTTTTTCAGCTGAAGAAATTGGAAAAGCTACAATAAATGTTCCAACCAATAGTAAAGATGAAGCAAAATTTCATATAGCACATACTGAAAAGTTACTAATACAAGATGATAAGAATGACAATTTGTTAAAATAAAGATATTAACTTTATAAAATAAGTGGCCGCCCGAGACATATCCCGGACGGCATTTGCATTATTTGGAATTTTGCTGATGATTCAGCAAAGAAACATTTTGTTAAATTGGATTTAGGGCTGTTAGTACTGTTTTTTTACCTCTTGCAATTTTTGTTCAAGTGCTTTAAGCTCCTTTTCTTTTTGCTCTAAAGAGTGTTCAAGATTTCTTAAATCTCTTTCTCTTTTTTCTTGCTCCTTTGCTTGTAAATTTTTTTCACGAGCATTTAGTTCACGTTCTTTTTTGAGTACTTTTTCTTCCCGAACAGCAATCTCTGCTTTTATTTTTCGTGAATAAACAGTTTCAAAGGATTTTTCATGGTCGTAAATGAATGTTAAATATATATCGTCATAATCAAAACGACCTAGATATAATGTTATTGTACCATCTTCACGATCTTCCATCTTTTCTAAAGAAATTTTACCTTTACTATCAATTCTTTTACTAAAACCGCTTTTGTCAATGAAACCATGTATTTCCCAATAACAATATTCAGCGTCAAAAGAAATTGATATGTCATTAAGAGCACTACAGGTTAAAGTAAGATGTTTATATCCAGTAGATTGATAGTGTGCTAGAGGGCGATTTTTTTCTTTGCAATCATACTTATCATAATATTTATTATTGTAAGTATGCTCTTTACCACAAAGAGGACATTTATAGGACTTGGGAGCTAAATATAAATAATCCCGCTTAGAAAAACTTGCAATCCCCATTTAAAATTCTCCTATCATGTTAACAAGTGAGTTACGAAAATAAATCTCCTTTTGTTGGATTCTTTAAATTTGATTTAAGGTTGTTAGCATGGACGTTTTTGCTTCTTGCAACTTTTTCTCACGTTCTTCGAGTTCTTTTTCTTTCTGCTGTAAAGTTTGTTCAAGATTTCTTAAATCTTTCTCTCTTTTTTCTTGCTCCTTTTCTTGTAAATTTCTTTCACGAGCATATAGTTCACATTCTTTTTGACGTAAATTGTTTTCACGTGAATTCAGTTCTGCTTTCATTTTTTGAAGATAAATGGCTGAAAATGAGTTTTCTTGGTCATAAATGAATGTTAAATATATGTTTTTAAAACGGCTGATAGGAAATTTGAATGTGATTGTACCATCCTCACGGTCTTCCATTTCTTCCAAAGAAACTTTACCTTCACCATCAATTTTATCATAATAATTGTTTTTGTCAATGCTACCATGTATTTTCCAATAGTAATAAAAATGATCAAAAGAAAGTGATATTTGATTATAACTACCACAGGTTAATACAAGAGAGAAAGCATATAAATCACTATAGGATGCTAGAGAACGATTCTTTGTTTTACCAGAATGATAATCAAAATCTTTTTTATCGTAAGTATGCTCTCTACCACAAAAAGGACACTTATAGGACTTGGGAACTAAATATAAATAATTCCGTTTAGAAAAATCTGAAATACCCATTTAAAATCCTCCTATCATTTTTATAAGTGAGTTACGAAAACTAAAACAATTCTCCTTTCTTTAATAATGCATTTGTATATCCTAGTAATGTACTTTGGATATAAGTATGAAATACCCTAATATTATAATACGAATTTAGCTCAAATTCAATGAAATATATATAAAATAAAAAGATACTAATGAAATACTTTAATTTTGCAGATTCATAGTATAAAATAAATTTATAAAAGTAAAAGGAAGATTATTATGGGAGAAAGTTTGCACGAAAAATAAATAAAGAAAATTTTGAAACTTTTTTGAATCTTACTTGTATGTATATATGAAAGCAGGTAAAAATGGAGAAAGATTTAGATAAAAAATTGTATAATGAATACTTAAAAGGCAACAAAGAAGCATTTAATCTTTTATATAATAAGTATAGAGGAAAAATAGAATATTTTGTATATAACATTGTGAAGGACTATCCAAAGGCAGAAGATATAACCCAGGAAACATTTATGTATATAATGCAAAATCCTATTAAAGAAGGCTATTCTTTTAAACAATATGTATATCTAGTAGCTAAAAGTAGAGCTTACAATTATATAAAAGTTGAAAAAAGAAGAAATGAAATATCAGAACAGTACATAAATCATAATTTAGAAAATGTAGAAAGTGATGTGCTAGAAGATATTGAAATTAAAGAAACTAAAAAAGAATTATTAAATGCTATAGAACAATTAGAAGAAAAATATAAAAATGCAATATATCTAACTAGTATTGAAGAACTATCATATAATGAAACTGCTGAAATATTAGGAGAATCACTCCAGAATACAAAAACTTTGGTACATAGAGGAAAGAAAAATTTAAGAAAAATCCTGCTAAAGAAAGGATTTGATAGTATGAATAAAGTTTCAAAAGTTATAATTGCTTTAATAATTGTAATATCTTTAACAGGCATTACTTATGCAGTAACAGAAATTTATAAAAAGTATAATACAAATCATAATGTAACTTTTAATCCAACATATCAAAGTACAATTGATGACAATACAATCAATAATTTATGGATAGGAACATTAGATTTAGCATGGAAAGAGCTAGAAGAAAAAATTGGAAAAGATCCAATAGAGCTAGAAGAGGGAAATTTACAAATTGTTGATGAATTAAACAATAGTAAGTTTTCTAAAGAAATGTTAAATCAAAATGATTACAAAATAGATGTTGAAAGAACAGTAACTAATGGATATAAAATAGATGCTACTTTAAATAAAGAACTAAATTTCTTAGAAACATTTGATAATTTTAATGATTATACTAGAAATACATTTGCTAATGGAAATGAATATATTAAATATTTTGGAATAAATAATGCAAGTCCAGAAAAAATGAATAAAAATATAGAGATATTATTTTATAATAAGAAGAATGAAAATACTACATTGTTAAGTGATGATTTTGCGATTAAGTTAAAAACAAAAGAAGGAGATGAAATAATACTTTATAGAACGAATGATAATAAATCATTTTCAGAATATTATCAAGATATTAAAACAAAAATGAGTGAGTATAATGGAAGAACAGAATTTAAAGAAGAGGATGAATTACTTGTACCTTATGTAAGAGTTAATGGTATGGTAGCATATAATGAATTATATGGTAAGTTTATAAAAGAACCAAAAGGCTTATTTTTTACTGATGTTGTACAAAATGTAAATTTTTCTTTGAATGAAAGTGGTTGTAATTTAAATAGTAGAGCAACAATAGTAACAGAGTATAATGGAATAAGTGATGATACGAAACGTTGCTATTTCAAAGACAAGTTCATAATTTTTATGAAAGAAAAGAATGCAAATATGCCATATTTTGCATTGAAGGTTGATAATGATGATATTTTAGAAAAAATTGATGAAAGTGATGAGCCTAAAATATATGATCATACAATTTTGAGTGATGCTGATAAGTATTATCAAAAGTATTTAGATGATGTTGAATATAAGTTTTATGAAGATGAAAAATATGAATATTATTATCCATGTCAAAAAACAGAAATTGTACAAGTATATTTTTCAGATGGAGGATATATGACGGCAGAAGAGGCTTTAAAAGAAGGAAAAATAACTATTGATTTATTGGATAAATATGGAGTGGTATATTTTAAGAAAGAAAAATAATTATTATAATAAAGCAAAAACAGATTGTTACACAATCTGTTTTTTTCTGAAAAAAAATTTGAAAAAAATTAAAATTTTTGCTTACATAAAAAATTTTTTTGTGTTAAACTTTATAAGATGCGAAAAAAAGAAGGGGATTTGAAAGTAGTTTCATAATCATACTTTCTTTTAAGTTAAAGAAAGGAATGGATTTTATATGGAGGAATTAAATTTAGGAAAAGAAAAAATCAACAAGCTATTATTAGCTTTTGCAATACCTTGTGTTATAAGTATGTTAATCAACTCAATATACAATATAGTTGATCAAATATTTATTGGTAAAGGTGTTGGAACATTAGGAAATGCAGCTACAAATGTTATATTTCCATTAGTTATTGCATTTAATGCATTTGCAGGTTTAATTGGAAATGGTGCTGCAGCTAATTTATCACTAAAATTAGGAGAAAAAAACGATAAAGAAGCAGCTAAAGGAGTAGGACAAGCTATAATTACTACTATTATAGTTTCTATATTTTTAGGTATAGTATCTTATATTGCTTTACCAAAACTTGTAATGTTTTTTGGTTGTACAGAAAATGTTTACAATTATGCTATCGATTATGGAAAAATAATTTGTATTGGTGCACCTTTTATGATTATTTATACAGCTTTATCAAATATTATAAGAGCTGATGGTTCACCAAAATATTCTATGATTATGCTAACAGTTGGTGCTATTATAAATATTATATTAGACCCTATATTCATTTTAGGATTTAACATGGGTGTTAAAGGTGGTGCTATTGCAACTGTTATAGGACAAATTGTTTCATTTATAATTGCAATGATTTATTTAAAAAGATTTAAGTCAGTTAAAATAACAAAAGAAAGCATTAAATTAGATGGTGATGTATTTAGAATTTTAGGATTAGGTTTATCATCATTTATAACACAATGCACAATTTTAGTTTTATTCATTTTTATGAATAATATGATGACAAAATTCGGTGCTAGTACAAAATTTGGCGCTGATATACCATTATCTGTTTATGGTGTTATTTCAAAATTAAATAGTATATATATTTCAGTTGTATTAGGTATTTCTATTGGTGCACAACCAATTATTGGATTTAATTATGGAGCTGGAAATAAACAAAGAGTAAAAGAAACTTTAAAGAAAGTACTTATTATAAACTTTATAGTTGGTATTGTATTTAATTTAATCTTTTTCTTCTTCCCAAGACAAATTGCTGGAATATTTATATCTAATACAGATTCTAATTATGAGTTGTTTATGGAGTTTGCGGAACTAATGTGTCATTCATTCTTACTTGTTATTGCATTGAATGCATTAGAAATGACTGGAAGTATTGCAATACAATCTTTAGGAAATGTAAAGAAAGCAACAGCATTATCTTTTACTAGACAGATAATTTTATTGATACCAATATCTCTTTTACTTGCTTTTACATTTAATAAAGGTATTTATGGAATATTGTATGCTGGATGTATATCAGATATTTTGTGCTTCTTTGTTGCGATTTTTATTGTTGGTTCTGAATATAGAAAACTAGGTAAAAAAGATTATAGCAAAGATACAAATGTTGAATTAAAAACAAGTGACTATAAAGGAAAACATATTGTTATTACAGTTTCAAGAGAATATGCTTCAGGAGGAAGATATGTTGGTAAATTACTAGCTGAAATGTTAGGGGTTAATTTTTATGATAAAGAATTGATATCACTTGCAGCTAAAGAATCAGGATTGTCTAAAGATTACATAAAAGAAACAGATGAAAGCAGTAGAAAAGGCGAAAATGATGATAGAATATTTATTGCAGAAGCAAATGTAATAAAAAATTTAGCTGAAAAAGAATCATGTGTAATTGTTGGCAGATGTGCAGATTATGTATTAAAAGATAACAAAGATGTTGTAAAAGTCTTCTTATACTCAAGTGATGAGTCAAAAGTAGAAAGAGCAGTTAAATACTATGGTTTGAGTAAAGAGAATGCAAATAAAGAAATTACAAAAATAAATAAAGAAAGAGAAAAACATTATAAATTCTATACAAACAGAAATTGGAGAGACATGAATAATTATGATTTAATTATGAATGTTGACTCAAAAGGTGTAGAAAAAACAGCTAAATTTATAAAAGAATGTGTAACAGAATAATGTGTAATAATGAAAACGATATAGTTTTGAAAACTGTATCGTTTTTTCTATTGAAATTAAATAAATAATTTTATATAATTTTAGAAAATTAATTTCATATTTTACAAAAGGAGGAAAAAATTATGCAATTAGCATTAGGACTATTGATACCATTTTTAGGAACAGCGCTTGGTTCTGCAATGGTATTTTTCATGAAAGATAAAATAGATAACAAAGTAGAAAAACTACTTTTAGGCTTTGCTTCAGGAGTAATGATTGCAGCTTCAATATGGTCATTGCTTATCCCATCACTTGAAATGGCAGAATCTTCAAATACAATAAAATGGCTTCCAGCAACAGTAGGATTTTTAGCTGGAATAATATTTTTGTTAGTATTAGACTCATTGATTCCACATTTGCATTTAAAAAGTGATAAGCCAGAAGGTTTAAAAAGTAAATTAAAGAAAACGACAATGATGGTACTAGCAGTAACATTACATAATATTCCAGAAGGGATGGCAGTTGGTGTGACTTTTGCAGGAGCTTTAATAGGTAACTCTGGAATAACAGTTGCAGGAGCATTTGCTTTAGCAATAGGAATTGCAATTCAAAACTTTCCAGAAGGTGCGATAATTTCTATGCCATTAAAAGGTGAAGGAAATGGAAAATTAAAGTCATTTATATATGGAGTTTTATCAGGGATTGTAGAACCAATAGGTGCAATAATAACAATTTTATTAACAAATGCAGTAGTACCAGTTTTACCTTATTTATTGTCATTTGCGGCAGGTGCAATGATTTATGTTGTAGTTGAAGAACTTATACCAGAATCACAAGAAGGTGAACACTCAAATATTGGCACAATTGGTGTTGCAATTGGCTTTGTGATTATGATGATATTAGATGTTGCACTAGGATAAAAGATGTGTTTAAATGAGAATATTGATTGTAGAAGATGAATTTTACACACTCTTTTAGTTTATTTTTTTGTTTTTGAACAAATTATTAATTTTTATTACCAAGTGTTGTTTTTTTATATCTAATGAGATATAATGAACGCGATTATGATGAAAAGTAAATAAAAAATTTACTATGTGAAGGTGAAAAATGAAAAGTATATTAGAATATTTGGAAAATGATTGTAAGTATAATGGCGAGAAAATTGCTGTTATAGAAGAAAATAAAAGATGTACATATCTTGAGTTAGAAGAAAATAGTAAAAAAATAGGAACTTATTTAACAAAATATGAAATTATTAACGAGCCAGTAGCAGTTCTAATGGAAAAGGGGATAAATGCTTTATATTCTTTTTTGGGAACTGTATATGCTGGTGGTTTTTATTGTTTGTTAAATCCAGATTTGCCAAGTGTAAGATTAGAGAAAATATTAGAAAAATTGCAAACTAAGGTAATAATAACTGATGACGAACATTTAGAACTAGCAAAAGAATTAAAAGATAATGAAGATATAGTTCTTGTTGAAAATATTAAAGATATTGAAATAGATAATGCAAAATTACAGCTTATAAGAAATCAAAAATTAGATGTAGACCCACTATATACAAATTTCACTTCTGGTTCAACAGGAATTCCAAAAGGAGTTGTGGTTAGTCATAGATCAGTTATTGACTTTATGAATGTATTTACAGATACTTTCAACATAAATACAAATGATATAATTGGTAATCAAGCACCATTTGATTTTGATGTATCTGTAAAAGATATATATTCAAGTTTAAAAGTTGGAGCAACACTAGTTATAATACCTAAAAAACTATTTTCTAGACCTGCAAATTTATTAGATTATCTTTGTGAGAATGATGTTACAACTTTAATATGGGCTGTATCTGCGCTATGCTTGATTACAACTTTTCATGGATTAGATTATAAAGTACCTGAAAAAGTAAATAAAATTTTATTTAGTGGTGAAGTTATGCCAATTAAGCATATTAAACAATGGATTGAGAAAATTCCCAATGCAGAATTTGTTAATTTATATGGACCAACAGAAATAACATGTAATTGTACATATCATATTGTAGATAAAGAATTAAAATATGAAAAACAAATACCAGTTGGTAAAGCATTTGACAATGAAGAGGTATTTTTATTAGATGAGAATAATAATTTGATTACTGAAAAACAAGAAACAGGAGAGATATGTGTAAGAGGTACGGCCTTGGCTTTGGGTTACTATAAAGAAGAAAAGCAAACTTCTGAAAAGTTTATACAAAATCCATTAAATAATAGATATTTGGATACTATATATAAAACAGGAGATTTAGGATATTTTGGTAAAGATGATAATTTATATTTCTGTGGTAGAAAAGATTTTCAAATAAAACATCAAGGGCATAGAATCGAACTTGAAGAAATCGAAAGAACAATGGAAAAGATAGATGAAATAGCAAGAGCATGTTGTATCTATAAAGAAGAAAAAAGCAAAATATATGGTTTTTATATTGGTAACATAGAAAAGAAAGAATTACATGATAAACTAAAAGAAGAAATTCCTATATATATGATTCCAAATGTTTTAACAAAAATAGATGAATTTCCAATGACTAAAAATGGAAAAATAGATAGAAAAAAATTATTAGAATTGATATAAAGAGGTGTCTAATGGAAGAAAATACAATATTAGAAATTTTAAATAAATATAATACACCAGCTTATGTATTTGACATTAAAAAATTAAGAGAGAGAGTAAAATACTTAAAAAGTAATTTACCAGAAAAAGTAAATTTATGTTATGCAATAAAAGCTAATACTTTTATTGTAAAAGAAATTGAAGATTGCATAGATAGATTTGAAGTTTGTTCACCAGGTGAATATGAAATTTGTAAGAGTAAACATATAGCAGGTGGGAAAATATTTGTAACTGGGGTATATAAAACACCAGAAGTAATAGAAGATATTATAAAAAATGATAATGATGTTGAATATTTTTCTATTGAGTCAATGGAGCAATTTAGAATAATAAATGAAACAAAAAAGAATAGAAAAATTAAATTGATGATTAGAATAACTAGCGGAAATCAATTTGGCATAAATGAAGAAGAAGCAGAAAAAATTATTAAAGAAAGAAATACTTATGAAAATATTGAAATAGAAGGAATACAATATTTTTCAGGAACACAAAAAACATCTTTGAAAATTTTAAAAAAAGAACTTGACTATGTTGACAATTTTCTACAAAAATTGTATGATATTTACGGTTTTGAAGCAAAAGAATTAGAATATGGACCAGGTTTTCCAGTTTATTATTTTCAAAATACTGAATTTGATGAAAATAGCTTTTTGAGCCAATTCTCTGAATTTATTAAAGAATTGAATTTTAAAGGAAAAATAATATTAGAACTTGGTAGAAGTATTGTTGCAAGCTGTGGATATTATATTACAAAAGTTGTTGACACAAAAACAAACAAAGAACAAAATTATGCAATACTAGATGGAGGAATACATCATTTAACATATTATGGACAAACAATGGCTATGAAACTTCCAAAATGTAATGTATATCCAAAAAGAGAAAATACAAATACAGAAAAATGGAATTTATGTGGTTCTTTATGCACAATAAACGATATACTAGTAAAACAATTTCCTGTTTCAAATTTAAAGATTGGAGATTTGTTTATATTTGAAAATACTGGTGCTTATTGTACAACAGAAGGTATATCTTTGTTTTTAAGTAGAGATTTGCCAGCCGTACTTAAAATAAATGAAGACAGGACAGTAAATTTAGTAAGAGATAATAAGCCAACATATCTGCTTAATATGTAATTTGAATAATAAATAAATTTGTTATCAATTTGAGCGAAAGCTCTTTAATATAGGTTTATAGGTTTATCCAAATAAAAACCTAAATAATATATAAGAGGTATTTAGTAATGGAAAAATTATTAGAAATTTTAGAAGGAATTGAATCAGGAGTAGATTATAAAAATTGTACAACTTTAGTAGATGATGGATATTTAGATTCACTTTCAATCATTTCATTAGTTGCAGAAATAGAAGAGGCATTTGATGTTCAAATACCAACAGTTGAAATTGTACCAGATAACTTTAATTCAGCTGAAGCATTATGGAATTTAATAGTTAGATTACAGGAAGAAGGATAATATGAAATACTCTGATGTATTATTTTTAGGGGGATTTTTGCCATTAACAATGCTAATCTATAATCTTCTACCTCAAAAACATAGGTGGAAAGTTTTATTGATAGCAAGTTATATTTTCTTTTGGTCTATAAGTGGAAAATTATTGATTTATTTAATAATTAGTACTTTTATAATGTATTGTTTTGGTTTATGGTTTGAACTAAATCAAAAAGAAAAAGCTGATATATTGGCTAATACTGAAAAAGAAAATAAAAAGGCAATAAAAGAAAAATATCAAAAAAATCAAAGAAAAATTTTAGTTTATGCTTGTTTAGTACAAATAGGAATATTAGTAGTTTTAAAATATTCACCATTTATAGGAACTAATATAAATAGTTTATTTAAAACTTTAAAAATACCATTTGAACTAAAAATTAGTAAATTTATTGTTCCAATAGGAATATCTTTCTATACTTTGCAAGCTGTGTCATATATGATTGACGTATATAAGGGAAAAATAGTAGCAGATAAAAGCTTATCAAGATTAGCCTTATATATGAGTTTCTTTCCTCAAATAATGGAAGGACCAATTTGTAGATATTCGGAAACAGCTGAACAATTATGGCAAGGAAATAAAATAACTTATAATAGTTTGACACTTGGAATTCAAAGATTATTATTTGGATTAATGAAGAAAAATATAATTGCTGATAGATTAAATCCGTTAATTATAAGTGTATTTACAGGATATGCTGAATATGATGGTGGAATAGTTGCATTAGGAATGATTGGTTATACTTTACAATTGTATATGGATTTTTCAGGAACTATGGATATGGTAATAGGAATAGGAGAAATTTTTGGAGTTAAATTACCAGAAAATTTCAGACAACCATTTTTCTCAAAAACAATATCAGAATTTTGGACAAGATGGCATATTACTCTAGGAGCATGGTTTAGAGATTATATATTTTATCCAGTTTCATTAACAAATAGATGCAAAAAAATAACAACATCTTTAAGAAAGAAAATTGGTAATTTTTATGGACCTTTAGTATCTAGTTCAATTGCATTATTCTGTGTATGGATATGCAATGGCCTTTGGCATGGTGAAGCTTGGAACTATATATTCTTTGGAATGTATCATTTTGTATTGATTCTATTAGGTAGAATCATAGAGCCACTTGTAAAGAAAGTTAATGAAAAGTTGAAAATTAATAACCAAAATTGGTTGTATAAAGGATTACAAATGATAAGAACAACAATACTTGTTCTTATAGGAGAATTATTTTTCAGAGCATTTGGTCTACAAGCTGGATTTACAATGTTTAAAGAAATGATTACAAAATTCTCATTCAACTTGATAGGAAATGGAACATTCTTGAAATTAGGCTTGGATAAAGGAGATTTCATAATAATTGCTGTTACAACAGTTATTGTATTTATTACAAGTATTTTAAAAGAAAAAGGAATAAATATAAGAGAAAGTGTTTCTAAAAAGAATATTGTAATTAGATGGACTTTATATTTTGCTTTAATATTTATGATAATTATATTTGGTGCTTATGGTGAAGGATATGTTCCGGTAGACCCAATGTATGCACAATTTTAGGAGGTGAATATATTGAAAGAAAAAGTTATTAAAATAGTTTGTTTTTTACTTATTTTTGTATTTATATTGTCAATTCTTTCGTATATATTTGCTCCTAAAAACAATACTAAAGCTGATGGAATTTATTATGAAACAGCAAATGGTATTTTAGGTGAGCCAAAAGATACAATTGATGTGCTTATTGTTGGTAATAGTGAAGCTTATTGCTCTATAATTCCAATGGAATTATGGAAAAATTTTGGATTTACAAGCTATATCTGTGGTACACCAGCTCAAAAATTGCCAGATACATTAAATTACATTTACAAAGCTACAAAAAATCAAACTCCTAAAGTTCTAATTTTAGAAGTAGATAATGTATGTGTACAGTCGGATATAACAATGCCGATAGAAAATATAGCAAAAAATATATTTCCTGTAATAGAATATCATAACAGATGGAAAAGTTTGAAAAAAACAGACTTTTATGAGCCAATTGATTATACATGGCATGATTATTTAAAAGGATATAATTATTCAGATGTTACTTTTGTTGCTGATTGCAAGGAATATATGAAATATACAAAAGAAACTATGAAAATTTCAGAAACAAATAAAATGTATGTCAAATTGATAAAAAAATATTGTGAAGATAATAATATAAAATTCATTATGACAAGCATGCCAAATACTAAAAATTGGAACTACAAAAAACATAACTCTGTAAAGAAATTTGCTGATGAAGAAAATATAGAATTTTTAGATTTAAATGCAGCAAAAGATGAATTAAAAATTGATTGGAATACAGAAAGCAGAGATGCTGGAGATCATTTGAATTATGCAGGTGGACTAAAGGCAACTCGATATTTAGGAAATTATTTAAATAACAAACATATTTTACAAGATCATAGAAATGATGAAACTTATTCTAAGGAATGGAATGAAGATTTAGCAAAATATGAAGAACTTGTAGAAAAAAGATAAATAAAATCAAAAGGTATCTAAATGCTAGATACCTTTTTTGCTGTTTTAATCATTACAACAATTATCCTTACTACATAGATTGCACAATAAAATTTCAAGCAAATGAATTATTGTACTAAAAAAGAAGAAGCCAACACTTCCAATTAGAAAAGCAGTAGAAAGAGCTGCTATTTCTAAATTATTTGCGGATAGTGCAACAATGCTTGTTATTATAGCACCAATGGAGCTTGTAATTAAATTTGTTTTATTAAAACATATACATATTTTTTTCTTATTACAGAAAAAAGTGAATAAGAAATATAATGAGCCTAAGATACCTAGAGCTAACGTAACATAAAGCAAAGGTGTTATAGTTGTTAATGCACCTACATAGAATATACCTGCTATTCCCATTGCACCAATTACACTAGCTATTATATTAAACATAGTTCTACTAAAATTATCTTTTTCTTTGTACATAATAAAACCTCCTTTGCTATATAATATGAAAAAAATCTAAAATCGTGAAAATAAGCTTTTAATTAAATTCTAAATGTGATAAAATCTAAATGCAAAAATTGGAGAGGGAGAAAAGTATGGAATATAAAGAAATAAATATGGAAGCCACTGCTGAAGAGGCTATGAAGAGAGCAATAAAAGAATCTGAATATAATCTTTCAAATAATTATCAAAAAGGTGGACCTTTTGGTGCTGTTATTATAAAAGATGGTAAAATTGTAAGTATTGCACATAATACTGTTATAGAAAGTAAAGATGCTACTGCACATGCTGAAGTTAATGCGATAAGACTAGCTTCAAAAAATTTGAATACTCATGATCTAACAGGTTGTAAATTATATGTAAATGCAGAACCATGTCCAATGTGTTTGTCAGCAATTATTTGGTCAAATATTAAGGAAGTATATTTTGCAAATACTAAAAAAGATGCTGAAGATATTGGTTTTAGAGATGATATGATTTATAGATATTTGGAAAATAGAGATGATGATGTTGTAAAAGTAAATCATATTAAGAGCAAAGAAGCAAAAAAGATATTTGAAGATTTTAAAAATAATAAAAACAAGCAACTTTACTAATATGTAAAATTGAAACTTAGGAGGAAAAATTGGAAAAGCTAGTTGTAATAGATGGAAATAGTATTTTAAATAGAGCTTTTTATGGAATTATGGGTAGCAAAATGCTTATGACTGCTGATGGAACATATACAAATGCAGTATATGGCTTTTTGGCAATTATGTTTAAAATGATGGATGAAGTTAATCCAGATTATATGGTTGTAGCATTTGATGTAAAGGCACCAACTAAAAGACATGAATTATATAAAGAATATAAAGGTACTAGAAAAGGAATGCCAGACGAGCTTGCAAGTCAAATGCCTATTATAAAAGAAGTTTTAAAAGCAATGAATATTAAAGTAATTGAAATGGCAGGATATGAAGCAGATGATATTTTAGGAACTTTAGCAAAGTATGGTGAAAAACAAGGATTGGAAGTAAAGCTTTTAACAGGGGATAGAGATTCATTTCAACTTGCAACTGATAAAACAACTATAATGCTTCCTAGAACTAAGGGTGGAAAAACAGAAACAGAATTTTTTGATAGAAATAAGATTCTAGAAACTTATGGTGTAGAACCTAAACAAATGATAGAAGTAAAAGGTTTAATGGGAGATACATCTGATAATATACCAGGAGTACCAGGAATAGGAGAAAAAACAGCATTAACACTTGTAAAAGAGTATGGTTCAATTGACAGCTTATATCAAAAAATTGAGAATGGTGAAGCAACAGTAAAAGGTAAAACTAAAGAAAAACTTGTTGAAAATAAGGATTTAGCAGAACTATCTAGAACACTAGGAACTATCAATGTAGAAGCTCCTATTGAGAAAGATTTAGAAGACTTTAAAGTTAAAGAATGGGATAAACCAAAAGTTTACAAATTATTTAAAGAACTAAGATTTAATAGATATATAGATAGATTTAATTTGTTAACAGAAGCAGTGTCAAGTACAACTTCTGAAGAATCAGAGATGAATTTTGATGTTTCAATTTTAAAAGCTGAAGAAAAGCAAAAAATTTTTGATAAGATAAAAGAAAGTAAAGAATTATATTATTTAAGTGGGATTAAGCAAGTTGAGAATGCTAATTTAGTTATTGCAAAAGAAATTGAAAGATTATATATATACGTTCCTGAGAAAAATAATGTATATGTAGTTGATTTTAAGCTATATGAGAATGAACTAAAAGAAATTTTTGAAGATGAAACAATATTAAAAATAAGTCATAATATTAAAATTGATTTTATTTTATTCAAGCAACAAGG
Organism: uncultured Clostridia bacterium; assembly: GCA_934140005.1. Lineage (GTDB taxonomy): Bacteria > Bacillota > Clostridia > TANB77 > CAG-508 > Scatovivens. The sequence continues at coordinate 16,937 of CAKPBB010000019.1, read as the reverse complement.
TATTAATGTTAAGAATTTCATGTTTGATACAAAAATAGCAGGATATTTGTTAAATGCTACTTCTGGGGCTTATACAATATCAGATTTATCAAGTTTGTATTTAAATTATGATGTAGAACAAAGTTCTACAAAAGAAGAAAATGAACAAACAAGTTTATTTGATAGCATTGAAAAGAAAGAAGAATATGATTTAAAATTAGCTACTGAAGTTTTTGCAATGTTTAAATTAAAATTAATTTTGGAAGAAAAGTTAAAAGAAATAAATTCTTATAAATTATTTACAGAGATAGAAATGCCAACAGCAGAAGTTTTAGCAGATATGCAGTATACAGGAGTTTATGTTGATGAAAAAGAAATTTTGAAATTTGGGGAATACTTAAAAGCAACTCTTGAGGAACTAAGAATTGATATATATAAGCAAGCTGGAGAAGAATTTAATATAAACTCAACTCAACAACTTGGAAAAATTTTATTTGAAAAATTAGGTTTAACTGCTGGAAAGAAAAATAAAAATGGATATGCTACTGATGTTGAAACTCTAGAAAAAATTAGAGAGGAACATCCAATTGTTTCTAAAATCTTAGAATATAGAAAAATCATGAAATTAAATTCTACTTATGTAGAAGGTTTATTACCATATATTCATGAAAAAACAGGTAGAATACATTCTTATTTTCATCAAACAGTTACAGCAACTGGAAGATTAAGCTCAACAGATCCAAACTTACAAAATATACCAACAAGAACTGAATTAGGAAAGAAATTAAGAAAAGTGTTTAAAGCACAACACAATAAAATTTTTGTTGATGCTGATTATTCACAAATCGAACTTAGAGTACTAGCACATGAATCAAATGATGAAATTATGGTTAATGCATTTAAATCAGATGAAGATATTCATACAATTTGTGCATCACAAGTATTTAAAGTTCCAATAGATAAAGTTTCTAAACAACTTAGAAGTAGAGCAAAGGCTGTTAATTTTGGAATTGTATATGGAATAAGTGATTTTGGCTTAGCAGAACAAATTGATATAAAAAGGAAAGAAGCAAAAGAGTATATAGACCAGTACTTAGAAACTTATAGTGGAATAAAGAAATTTATGGCTGATGTTGTAGAACATGCAAAAGAAAAAGGATATGTAGAAACAGATTTTGGAAGAAGAAGATATATTCCTGAATTAACATCTAAAAATTATATGGTAAGACAGTTCGGGCAAAGAGCAGCTATGAATACACCAATTCAAGGAACTGCTGCTGATATTATGAAAATTGCTATGATAAAAGTATATAATGAGCTAAAGAAAAGAAATTTAAAATCAAAAATAGTATTACAAATACATGATGAACTTTTAATAGAAACTGAATTAGATGAAAAAGAAGAAGTATATCAAATTTTAAGAGAATCTATGGAAAATGCAGTACAGCTAAGAGTTCCTTTAAAAGTAGAAATTGAAGAAGGAAAAAGCTGGTATCAAGCTAAATAAAAGAACTTATTATATATTACAAAGCTATATTATAAAATAGATTAAAGGAGGTTGAAGAATGTCAATTTTAGTAACAGGAGGTATGGGATATATTGGAAGCCATACAGTTGTTGAATTATTAAAGAATGGCAAAGATGTTGTTATTTTAGATAATTTATCAAATAGTAAAATGGAAGTATTAGATGCAATTGAAGAATTAACTGGAAAGAGACCTAAATTTTACAATGCTGATTATCTAAATGCAGATGAATTATCAAGAGCTTTTGAAGAAAATGAAATTCATGCAGTAATAAATTTTGCAGGATATAAAGCTGTTGGAGAATCTGTTAAGGAACCATTAAAGTATTATCATAATAATGTTTCAGGTGCAATTGTTTTATTAGAAACAATGAAAAAATTCAATGTGAAAAAGTTTATTTTTAGTTCTTCAGCAACAATTTATGGTGACCCGGGTGTACCAGAATATGTTGAAGAAATGGGAAGAGGAAAGACAACTAATCCTTATGGAACAACAAAATCTATGATTGAACAAATCTTAGAAGATGTATATTTTGCAGATAATTCATGGGATATTTGCATATTAAGATATTTTAATCCTATTGGGGCTCATGAAAGCGGATTACTTGGAGAAGAACCAAATGGAATACCAAACAATCTAATGCCTTATATCATGAAAGTTGCAGCTGGAAAATTAGACCATCTAAATGTATTTGGAAATGATTATGATACAAAAGATGGTACTGGAATGAGAGATTATTTACACGTAGTAGATTTAGCAATAGGACATGTAAAAGCACTTGATAAACTTGAAAAAGAACCAGCTGGATTATTTACATATAATTTAGGAACTGGAACAGCATATAGTGTTTTAGATTTAGTAAAAACATTTGAAGAAGTTAATAATATAAAAATTCCTTATGTTATTGCACCTAGAAGAGCTGGAGATTTGGCTATTTATTATGCTAACCCAGCAAAAGCAGAAAAAGAGCTAGGATGGAAAGCTGAAAGAGGAATTAAAGAAATGTGTAGAGATTCTTGGAATTATCAAAAGAAACATATAAAATAAAGTATAAATGGGGGATATTATGGAAAATAATGATAAAAAGAAAAAAATCGTAATAAATGTAGTTACTGTTATAGTATGTGTCTTACTAATTGTTTTAGGAATTTTTGTATATAAAAAATTTACAACAGTTGCAGATGAACTTCCAGTAGAAGAACCAATAAGTACAGAAGCCCTATTTACAGTTGAAAACTATCCAAAAGTAGATGGTTCAACAGCAACATTGCCTTTAGCTGAAGCTTTTGAGTCAAATTTTACAGCAACTAAAAAAGAAGATCTAAATGTTGCTCATTCAAAAACACATAAAGCTTATGAAAAATTGATAAATAAAGACTTAGATTTGATTTTAGTAACTTCACCTTCAGAAGATGAAGAAAACCTTGCAAAAGAAGCTAATGTAGAGTTAGAAGTAACTAAAGTTGTAAATGAAGGATTTGTATTTTTCCTAAATAAAAATAATCCAGTAGATAGTTTAACTTTAGAACAAATTCAAAAAATATATTCTGGTGAAATTACAAACTGGAAAGAAGTTGGTGGCAATGATGAAGAAATAATTGCTTATCAAAGACCGGAAAATTCAGGAAGCCAAACAGGTATGTTAGATTTAGTAATGCAAGATAAGACTTTGATGGAAGCACCAAAAGAAAATATTGCAATGACAATGTCAGATATTGTTGATGCAGTTTCTAGTTATCAAAATAGTAGTGCTTCAATAGGCTATTCTTATTATTACTATGCAAATACAATGTATTTAAGTGATGATGTTAAATTATTAAAGATAAATGGTGTTGCTCCAAATAATGAAACAATAAAAACAGGTGAATATCCAATATTAACAGCTTATTATATTGTTAATAGAAAAGATGATATTTCAGAAGATGCAAAAATGCTAAAAGAAGATATGCTATCAAAAAGAGGACAGAAAGTAGCAGAAGAAGCTGGATATGTACCATTACAATAATTTAAAGGGGTAATGTAGAATGGAAAATGAAGTTAAAGAAGATAAAAAGGTAAAAAAAGAAAAACAACCTAAAACAATTAAACAAATAATTATTTCAAGAATCATATTTATTTTTATTGTTTTAATATTAGTTTGTGTAGTAACATATTTAGCAATTACTCAAAAGAGAAATGGAACAGAAATTACAAATGAAACTAACAAAAATACAAATATTCAAAATGATATAAAAGCAGAAGAAGTTTCTAAATATAAAACAATTGATGTGAATGGAATATATTATTCTAATCCAATAGATGTGCAAGAAATACAATTTGAAGATGATAGAGTAAATACTGGCAAAGTAAAAAGTTATGAAATAGATGGACTAAAAGATAAAACTGTTGAGGAAAAAATAAATAATAAGATTAAAGAAGAACAAAGAAAATTGATTGCAGAGGCTATTGAAGAATTAAAAATTAAAAATCCAACTTTATTAAATACATATGTATTTTTACAAGGAAATTTTGCTAACTTAATTTCAATTGAAATTATGGCAGACGTAAGTGTTGATGGAGGTTTTGACGGAAAATCACATTTTGCAAAATGGCTAAATTATAATTTGATTGATGGTGAAGAGTTAAAAATTACAGATGTTTTTAAATCTAAAAAATCTGCTACTCAGTTTATGCTTAAAACTTTATATAATAAAATGGCAGAAGACTATGTAACTTATGATGAAAAAAGAAATGACCTTATACAAGACAAAAATAGTAAATATATTGAAGAAGATATGTATGCTTTAATCAGTAAAATGCAAAGAGATGAATATATTGATTTTGGAATTTCACCATCTAAAATTTATATTAGAGATGAAGTAAATTATTATTATTTAGAAATACCATTTCAAGATTATGCTGATATTATCATCATTTATGATAGGTTTTCAACAAATAAAGATTTATATGACGGAACTTATGACAAAGTGGGACCTTTTATGACAATGACAACGGAAAATTTTTGTAAATATAAGATTTTTGAAAACAAAGAAAATTGTTACATTGATATGTCATATTTGAAATTTGAAAATAATATACCAGAAAAAAGAATTGAAGAAACTATTAACTATATGAATAAAATTGTAAGTGAATTTAAAGATACAGCAAAACAAGATACAAATCACTTTTATGTTTTGTGTGCAAGCTATTATGATACAGGAGATAATGCTACTAACAATGCATATGTTTTTGGCACAAGATATGAACTTGAAACTACTAAAATAAAATTTGAGAATACAATTTTACCAGAATCACTTAAATATAGAAGAGAAGATAATTACGAAGACATTATGGGTGGCTTTACATGTCTAAGTTGGATTGATAATGAGACCGTAATGAAAGAAGACAATATAAAATTTGACGATGATAATAATGCGATAGCTTTTGGAGAGGTAAATCCATGGCTAACAAATGACTAAAAAGGATGTAAAAATGGGAAAAATATATAAACAAGCAAATTTATCAGAAACAGAAACAACAGTAAATGTTTTATATGGAGAAAAAATTTTATCTATATATACAAATAAAATAGAACTAGAAAAAGAGTTACAAAAAATATTAGGAGACCCATCTACAGAATATAAAAAAGGAAAATCAATAACCGGAAGTAGATGGGAGATTCCTTTAAAAGAGAAAAGTAAGATTTCAAAATTAGTATTAAAAGCTAATATATTTGAATTATAAACATATTTGGAAAATTGGGTAATATATGAAAACAATAGTATTATTAGATGATTTAACAATAAATCAAATTGCAGCAGGTGAAGTTATAGAAGGACCATATTCTGTTGTAAAAGAATTAGTAGAAAATTCAATAGATGCAAAAGCAACTAGAGTTGAAGTTGAAGTAAAAAATGGCGGAAAAACATTTATAAGAGTTTCAGACAATGGAAAAGGTATTGATTATGATGATATAGACATTGCTTTTGAAAGACATGCTACTAGTAAAATTCGTAGCAGTCAAGACTTAGAAAAAGTCTTAACTATGGGGTTTAGAGGCGAAGCTTTGGCAAGTATTTCATCAGTTGCAGATGTTGAACTTACAAGTAAAAAAGAAAATGCAATGAGCGGTTATACGTATTCTGTAAGAGGAAATGTAGCTGGAAAAATTCAAGAAAAAGATTGTAGTCAGGGAACGACAATTATAGTGAAAGACTTATTTTTTAATGTTCCAGTTAGATATAAATTTTTAAAAAATGATAATTCAGAGCTTCAAAAAATAAAGAAAATATTGATAAGAGAGGCTTTGGCTAATTTAAACGTTTCTTTTAAACTAATAAATGGTGGAAAAACAATTTTAAAGACTAGTGGAAATTCAAAAATAAAAGATGCTGTTTATGAAATTTTTGGAAAAGATGTAGCAAGCAATCTTATAGAGATCGATTATATTTATAAAAATTTATCTGTAAAAGGTGCAATTGGAAATTCAAGAGTTGAAATGCCATATAGAAAAAATGAAATCTTTTTTGTAAATAATCGTTCTATCGAAAATGATATATTATCAAGTGGTGCAGAGCAAGCTTTTAAAGGTGCTCTAAAGATAGGAAAATTTCCATTTGTAATATTAAATGCACAGATACAACCAAATCTTATAGATATGAATATTCATCCTACTAAAAAGGAAATAAAATTTCAAAACGAAGAAGATGTATTTAAACTTATATATCATGCAGTAAAGGATGGACTATTAAAGGAAGAATTTTTAGGAAAAGATGATACGAGAAATTCTGAAGAAATAAGAGAAAAATATGTTAATAAACAAGAAAGCTATTTGCCAGAAAAATATGCTTCAAAATCTAAGTCAAATTATTTGATTGATAAAATAAAAAATGCTAATAATGTAACTGAAGAAAATACTTTAGAAATTGAAGCAAAGCTTCCAAAAAAAGAAAAATTAAATTACAAATTTATAGGAGTTGTATTTAAAACTTTTATAATTATTGAGATAAATAATGAAATTTATTTTGTTGACCAACATGCTGCACATGAGAGAGTTTTATATGAACAAGTTAAGGATAGCTATAATAGTGGAAAAGAGCCAGAAACACAAATGTTAATTATACCGACAATATTACCATTAAAAAGAGCAGAAGTAGAAATGGTAATGGATAATATTGAAATTTTTGAAAAAGTTGGTTTTCAAATAGAAGACTTTGGAAATAATACAATAAAAATAAGTGGAGTACCGAGTATTGCATATAACTTAGATAGTACAACTATTTTTCAAGATACTTTAAAGGAACTAAGTTCTTTTTCTAGAACATCAAAACAAGAAATAGAAAATAAATTTGTTGCTACTGTTGCATGTAAAGCAGCAGTAAAAGCAGGAATGGTACTTACTTTTAAGGAAATAGATACATTGTTACAAGAATTATTTAGCTTGCCAAATCCATATACATGTCCGCATGGAAGACCAACTACTATAAAATATACTCAAGACGAATTGGAAAAATTGAAATTAAAATAGCAAAGGAATGAGAAAATATGGCAGAAATTCCAGAATTTTTAAAATCAAAATTATTAGCACAATATGGAGATGAAGTTACAAATAAAATTTTAGATGGATATTCTAAAAAAAGAAAAGTAACTTTTAGAATAAATACAATAAAAACAAATTTTGAAAAAATAAAGGAAGAATTAGAAAAAGAAGAAATAGATTTTGCTGTTTCAGATTTTTATGAAAATGCAATTATTTTAAATGATGTAGATGAAAATAAAATTAGAACTCTAGAAATGTATAAAAATGGTGAAATTTATTTACAAAGTCTTTCTTCAATGTTGCCACCACTTATATTAGAACCAAGAGAAAAAGAAAATATATTGGATATGACGGCAGCTCCTGGAGGAAAAACAACACAAATAGCAATGCTTGCAAATAATAAAGCTTTAATTACAGCATGCGAAAAAAATAAAATTCGTTATGATAGATTAGCATATAATGTTGAAAAACAGGGAGCTAAAGGAATAAACTTAATGCAAGAAGATTCAAGAAAGTTAAGTAATTATTTTTCTTTTGATAAAATTTTATTAGATGCTCCTTGCAGTGGAAGTGGCACTTTATATAGTGAAGATGAGAATTTAGAAAAATATTTTACAGAAGAACTAATTTCTCGTTCAGCTAAAACACAAGAAATTTTATTAAATAAAGCTTTAAATATTTTAAAGAAAAATGGAGAAATTGTTTATTCAACTTGTTCAATCTTAAAAGAAGAAAATGAGATGATTTTGAAAAAAATTTTAAATCAAGGAAAATATGAAATAGTTCCTATAAATTTGGAAAAGTATAAAGCTTTACCTCTGTTACCAACTATAATTGAAGGTGTAATGTGTGTTATGCCGACAGAATTATTTGAAGGATTTTTTGTAGCAAAGATAAGGAAAATTTAATTTATAATTAGAAAACACAATAAAAAGCGCTTTAAGTTCAGTACTTAAAGCGCTACTAACATTTATAAAAATTCTATCATTAGTAAGATTTGAAGTCAACAATTATAAAAATAAATTTTAAAAATTTTATAAAATAAAAAACGAAAAGACACAAAAGTATAATAAAATATACTGCTTTGTGTCTTTTTATTTTTTCCATAAGTACTGAACTTAAAGAAGTCCATAAGAATAAGATAGTGAAGTTTTGAAATGGTTTTCTTTCAAAGAAAAGCAAAAGTCATTAGACTAATGTTTTTTATGGATTGAAAGAGAAAGAGCTTTTTATATTGCTAATCATATAATTGAATTTGCAATAAGACAACAAAATGCTTTTTCTCTATTTATAAAATCTAAGGGAGGAAAATCATAAAATGAACAAAAGAAAATGTAAAGAAAGTTTAAGTAAGCATAAAATTACATTTCAAAGTAACAAATTCATATTGCAAAGCAAAAAAGGCATAACACTTATAGCTTTAGTCATAACAATAATAGTAATGCTGATTTTAGCGGGAGTTAGTTTAAATGCAACAATTGGAGAAAATGGAATTTTAACAAGAGCAAAAGATGCAAAGGAAGCCCAAGAATTAGCAAAAACAAAAGAAGATTTGGAGTATATGTTTTTAGATTATAATGTGTGGCAAAGTGAAAAAAAGACAATTTCTGAATTTTTGAAAAATAAAATGGAAAGTGGAGAAATTGAGGAATTTAGAGCATATCCGGTAAATAATGAATTTAAAATGGTAATAAAGAAAGAAGGAAAATATTTTTTTGTAGAGCAAGAAGATGGTATTTATAAAGCTGTGCAAATGGGAGGATTAAGTGATGAAAATTCAGATTTTACGATAGTAACAAGAGAAGAATTTAAAAATGTAGTAGATGGGTCAATGAAATTCGAATTAGCAAATGATAAAAAGACGACCTTAATATTTTATGATGAAATAGAAGATGCATTAAATTTTGATATAGTAAGTGGTAATGTAACAATATATATGACACAAGATATGACTTTAACAAATAGAGGCCTAAAAAGATCAGCAGTAGATGTTCATTCTGGAGCTACGTTAAATCTGTATGTTCTTGAAAATGTCAAACTAACAGTTGATTCTGGATATGGAGAAGATGCAAATGGAAATGTTCCTGGAAAAGGTGGTTATGCAGGAATCCATGTACCAGAAGGAGCAACACTAAACTTATATGGCAAAGGAACTATAGAAGCCTTTGGAGGTAAGGCTGGAAATGGTGGAACATTTACAAAAGGAGGATTGAATGGAAATGGAGCTGGTGGAGGTGGTGCTGGTGCTGGAATTGGTGGCAATGGAGGAAATGGTGGACAATATCTAAAAGGAATTGGTGCTGATGGTGAAAATGGAGAAAATTGTGGTAATGTAAATATATATAATTCCATAACTGTTTATTCTTATGGTGGAGCAGGTGGATCAGGCGGAGCTGGTAATTATGCAACAGCTAGTGCAGGAGGTGCAGGCGGATATCCTGCAGCTGGAATTGGCGGAGGTGGCGCTGGTGGTGCTGGAGGAACTTGCTGTGCTGGTGCTGGAGGCTATACTGGAGGGTCTGGAGATATGGATGAAAGCCAATCTGAAAATGGTTTGAGTGGTGGTAATGGAGAAAGAACAGAAGGAGGTACAACATTTTTAGGTGGAGGCGGATATTTTGAAGGTGCAGAAGGAACTGATAGAAATGGACTAGATAGAAGAGTACTAACTTTTGGTGGAATGCATAACCAAGGATATTGGGAAAATTTAAGAGATCATTCTGGAAATGGAGGAATAGCTGGTACCGGTGGAACGATAAGGGTATCTAACAATGCTAATATTTATTCATATAATGGAAATTTATATACAGATGGAACAAGTTATAACAATGGTTTAAATCAATGTCCAATTTATTTACAGGCAGGAATTGTTACAGCAAAATATACGTACAATATTAATTATGGAGGTTCACAAAGTTATTTGTTATTTGAACTACAATTGAAGTCTGCTAGTAGTACTTCAACAAAATCTGGTTATAAAAATATGAAATATAATGATACAAATGTATCAAATAGATATATTACTAAAAATACTGTTTTGACAAATGTAGATATGTTAGAACAGGGTGTTGGCTCTGGTGCAGGGTATATAGAGGTTTCAAACGGAACCTACATTATTGATGCAAATATGAATTAATGTGACTTTAACTTTTGAAATAATAAAAAACAAGAAGCAGGGATAATATAACCTGCTTCTTGTTTTGAGTAGTCACCTCCGTTTAACCTGTGTCGAGCATAAGCTCAACCATCTTCAGGCATCCTTCCTGTGTTTTTGCACCACCGGTATAACCAGTGTTGTGACAGAACAGAGCACCTTTAACGCCAGTAATTTTTTCAAGTTCATTAGCTTGCGTGTTGGTCTTTCCACGCCAGGTGGGGGGAGCAATAGCACGCAGCTCTCCGGTTTTACGGTCTTCAATTGCTTGCCACTTAAATGCTTTCCGTTCATCATCATGATAAATGATAAACTTCACATTTTTCGTCTTTTCATAGTTCTCTTCCGAGAACAGCCATTCTTTCCAATGCAGATAGTGCTTGAACACAATTACATTGTTAGTAGAGTGTACTCTATCAATATTGTTCTCGACATTTGCAAGATCGTATAATCTGTTGGTTGTTTCCTTGAACATATTGAAAAAAATAAACTCTGTTGCATCAATGGCAACGGTGAAGTTATGGTTAGAGTCGACCGCTTCGCCTCTGAAATTACTGTTGCACTGTCCAATTAATTTGGAGAAAGTGAAATCTCTAAACAGTTTCTTTTCACGAGGTAAGGTGTGATTTAATCCATTATCAATTCCGTCGATTGATTGGACAAGTTCACAGTCAAATGTGCTCCATACGGCATTTTCATCTAACATTTCCATGTTGTAATACCGCAAAAGAGCTTTAACAACTTCATGTCCATATTTTCTCCACAGTAAACCTGCAGAACTGTAAGGAATGCCATTTCTTCTTGAGCCTGCACCTCCGGTTTGATGATGGTCAAAAAATTTTACATTATCAAATTTACCACTGATGTCGAAAACAACACAGTTTTCAGGCAAACTTTCGAATGCTAATTCGGATGTTCGGACTATTGTAACTGCACTCTCATTCAAAACGAGAAAACAGTACAACATATAAATGTATGCTGCAAAAACTTCATCAGCATGACATTTGCCATCATGGGTAAAGCCAATAGGAGTCGTTAAGCAGTTCCGCTTGGTGAACTCTACATATTCGTTCCAAGACATAACTGCCAAACTGCCAAACTTCGACGTGTTACCTAACATTGTGTTTTTCCTTTCTGCCTTTTGAGGCGACTAATAATGAATCACAAGAGGATTCATTTGATACTATAAATACGTACATATCATAATTATAGCATTATTTACATAAAATAGCAAATGTTTTGTGATAAATTTTGTAATATTTTTGCAAAATATTTGACTACTACTTTAATTAGACTTATAATATAAGCATTGTTGAAGTACAGAATTAGTAGATATTCTTGGCTTTATATTGTAAAGAATGAAATTTTATGGAGGAATTATGGCAGAAAAATTAGTAAATGCAATTGTTGGAGCTTTTGGAGGAGTAACAGCAATGGCTTTTGGAAAAGAATTATTGGTATTCATTATATCTTTAATGCCAATATTAGAATTAAGAGGTGGCCTAATTGCAGCAGCTTTATTAGGATTAGATCCAATACCAAGTTATATAATTTCTATTATAGGAAATTTATTACCAATTCCATTCATTTTATTATTCATAAATAAAATTTTAAATTGGATGAGAAATAGCAAAGTTAAATTTTTTAATTCAATAGTAACTTGGCTTGATGGAAAAGTTGAAAAACATAAACATCAAATTGAAAAATATGGATATTGGGGTTTAATTTTATTTGTTGGTATTCCATTGCCTGGTACAGGTGCTTGGACTGGAACTTTAATAGCTTCTGTTTTAGAAATGGATAGAAAAAAATCTTTTTTAGCAACAATAGTTGGAGTATTTATGGCTAGTATAATAATGATGATTTTATCATTCGGATTATTAAAAGGAATAGTTGGATAAGAATAAAACGTATAGAAATGGACAGACATTTCACTGGAAAGCTTGTATAGTATGCTTTCTATGAGATGTCTGTCCATTCTGATTAATAGATATAAATTATCTTTTCTTTAAAATAATTTGCAAGAAGTGGTGCAAATGTTTTTTTACAATCCAAATGAAAATGCAAAATAAAATACTTTTGAACAAGAAATTTTATTTTAGCAAATTTTTGAAGTATTTTGCCGACAGAATAGCAAGTATAGCTATGATGAATGCATAAATCAATATAACAGCTAAGAGCTTGAAAAAGATAGTTTGAATATTGATGATGGTCATAAGCTTCAAAGCTACTGGAGATAATATGGTCATGTATGGAAATGCCCAGGTTGATGTGCTGGCAAAAATAATTGTTTCTACATTATTCCTTTTTAAAATATCATTATCAATCTTCTTAATTGCCTCAATTGAACAAAGTACAAATTCAGCAATGAAACAGAAATTGTATGCAATAACTGCTGCAGTAATATTTTTGCTGTCAAAAAAACTTACCATAAAGTAGCAGGAAATCCAAAATAAAATTTTGAATTTAAAGTACAAGTTCATATATCTTTTTTCGTTTCTGCATATAGCGATAAATTGTTCCCGGAAATTTTTCTTAAAGTTTTTCATGTTGTTCTCCAATCAATAATTATATTGTGTGCGGATATTCGATTTATATAAACTCCAAAATGGAGGTTAAAAAAGTAACTCAATTATTATAGCATATGAAAACAGAAAAGTCTAGTATTTTGAACAGATTTACGAGCAAAATTACATAATATGCTTGCAAAAATATAAGCTTTATGATATACTATAAACTCAATTAAAGGGCACATTTAATATGTATCTTTTAAATTGTATAGCATATGAGTATATATTAAATAATTACTTATAATAAAGATAAGGAAGGAATGCTTAAAAATGTTAGATGTACTATTAGATACAACTATAGATGCTCTAAAAATATTACCATTTTTATATATTACATATTTAATTATGGAATATATTGAGCATAAGATGAGTGAAAAAACAAAAGATACTATAAAAAAAGCAGGTAAAGTAGGACCTTTATATGGTGGTATTTTAGGAATATTGCCTCAATGTGGATTTTCAGCAGCTGCTTCTAATTTATATGTTGGAAGAATTATCACATTAGGTACTCTTATAGCTGTTTATTTGTCAACATCTGATGAAATGCTTCCAATTCTAATTTCTGAGCAGGTTTCTATTGTACTTATATTAAAGATTTTATGTTTAAAAGCGGTAATAGGAGTAATTGCTGGATTTATAATTGATTTATTTATTAGAATATTTGAGAAGAAAAAAGATGCATCACATGATACAAAACATGAAGAGCATGAGCACTCAGATGAAATTGCTCACTTATGTGAACATGAACATTGTAATTGCAATGAGAAGAATATTTTTACATCAGCATTAAAACATTCTTTAAATATATTTTTATTTATTTATATTACATCTTTCTTATTAAATACATTCTTCCATTTTGTTGGAGAAGATACACTTGCAAACTTCATTTTAAATAAGCCTATAATTGGAGAATTACTTGCTGGAATTGTTGGCTTAGTTCCAAATTGTGCAGCATCAGTAGTTATAACAGAACTATATTTAAAAAATGTAATTTCTCTTGGAGCTATGATGTCTGGACTTCTAGTTGGTGCAGGTGTTGGTTTATTAGTATTATTTAAGATAAATGATAATATAAAAGAAAATTTAAAAGTAACGGCATTACTTTATGCAATAGGAGTGATTGCTGGTATTTTAATTGAACTGTCAGGAATTTCAGCATTGTTTATGTTATAAATTTATATAAATACAGGAGAAAAATGTGGGAAAGAAAAGTATTTTAAAAAATTATATATATAATTTAAGCTATCAAATTTTAACTCTTATATTACCAATTGTTACTACGCCATATTTAGCAAGAGTTTTAGGAGCAACAGGTACAGGTATATATGGATATACATTTTCAATTGCAACATATTTTATACTTTTTGGTTCACTTGGTGTAGCTTTATATGGGCAAAGAGAAATTGCTTATGCACAAGATAATAAAGAAAAAAGAAAAAAGATATTTATAGAAATTATAATTTTTAGATTTATTACAATGGCGATTTCTATAATAATATATTATTTATTCTTTATGAGAAAAGGAGAATATAGCCAATATTATACAATTTTATTATTAGAACTTATTGCTGCAGCTTTTGATATAAGCTGGTTTTTCCAAGGATTAGAAGAATTCAAAAAAACAGTAATAAGAAATATCTTAGTTAGAGTTGTTAGTGTAAGTTGTATATTTATATTTGTAAAAGAACCACAGGATTTAAACAAATTTATTTTCATTTATTCTTTAGCTGATTTAGTCGGTAATTTGTCTTTATGGTTATATTTACCTAAATACTTGAAAGGTATTGAAGTTAAAAATATAGATATTATAACACAAATACCTCAAATACTATTATTATTTGTACCACAAATTTCAAATCAATTATATAAAATGCTGGATACAACTATGATAGGAAAAATAATATCAGATAAAGCAGAAACAGGATATTATGAACAGGCTCAAAAGGTCACGAGATTATTGCTTACAATTGTTACATCATTAGGAACAGTTATGATTCCAAGAATGGCAAGTACTTTTGCAAGTGGAGATAAAGAAAAAGTAAAAGCTTATATGAAAAATTCATTTCATTTTGTATTTTTCTTAAGTTTTCCAATGATGTTTGGTATATCTAGTATAGCCAAAGCTTTTGTTCCAATCTTTTTTGGACTTGGATATGATAAAGTAGTTATTTTAATAAAAATAATTTCACCAATAATTTTATTGATGGGAGTTGCAAACGTAATAGGCACACAATATTTATTACCAACTAAAAGACAAAAGGAATATACAATTTCAATTGTTGTAGGAACAGTATTTAATTTTGTATTAAATTATATACTAATTTCTAAATTTGCATCTATTGGAGCGTCAATTGCAACAGTTCTTTCACAAGTGATAGTGGATGGAATGCAATTCTATGCAATAAGAAATGATATTAGTTTTATAGAAGTTTTAAAATATACTTACAAATATTTAATCGCAAGTGTAATTATGTTTATAGCTTGTACTTTGAGTCAATTTATTGTAGCTAGTGGTATTGCTTCAATTATATTACAAGTTGTAATAGGTGTAATTATTTATATGGGTGCACTAATTTTATTAAAAGAAGACTATGTATATTATTTTATAAATAAGATAAAAGAAAGATTTTTAAAACAAGAAGTTAAATAAGTTTATTATAGGAGGAGAAAATAATGAATAAAATTGTTCCAATTACATTACTTACAGGTTATTTAGGAGCTGGAAAAACAACTTTAATTAACCATGTATTAAATAATCAAGAAGGTTACAAGGTAGCAGTTATAGTAAATGATATAGGAGAGGTAAACATTGATGCAGAACTAATTGCAAAAGGTGGAATTGTAAATGAAAAAGATGCTGATTTAGTTCCACTTTCAAATGGTTGTATTTGCTGTACTTTAAAAGTAGACTTAATGAAGCAAATAGTTGAACTAATTAAAACTGGAAAATTTGATTATATTTTAATCGAAGCTAGTGGTATATGTGAACCTATTCCAATAGCTCAAACTTTAACAGTTTTGTCAGAGCAATCTGAACAATATGGTTTGCCAAAAATTTGTAGATTAGACAATGTTGTTACAGTTGTTG
This sequence comes from uncultured Clostridia bacterium, assembly GCA_934140005.1. Classification (GTDB taxonomy): domain Bacteria; phylum Bacillota; class Clostridia; order TANB77; family CAG-508; genus Scatovivens. The sequence goes on along the minus strand of CAKPBB010000019.1, from coordinate 1,102 downwards.
ATGCTTATAGATTAGCAAGTGAATTTGGCTGTGGAGATGATTTAGTAAAAGAAAATATTGATGAAGAAGATATTGAAAACTTATTGATTCAACAAATTGAATTTTGTAACACTATTGTTTTAAACAAAGTAAATGAATTAAATGAAGATGAACTTAATAGAGTTAAAGCTGTAATTAAAGCACTTCAACCAACAGCTAGACTAATAGAAACAAACTATGGTAAAGTTGAAGTTAAAGATATTATAGATACACATTCTTTTGATTTTAATGTAGCAGCAGAATCAGCAGGTTGGATACAAGAATTACAAAAGGATGTTGAAGAAGATGATGACGATGAAGATGAAGAACATGAGCACGAGCATGAAGAAGAGCATCATCATGATGAACATCACGATGAAGAACACGAAGGAGGACATCACCACCATCACCACGGAGAAGGTGAAGTTGAAGAATATGGAATAGGAACATTTGTATATTATAGAAGAGATCCATTTGACAGACAAAAATTAGAAGAATATTTAAATACCAAATTCCCAAAAAATGTTATTCGTTCAAAAGGAATTGTATGGTTTTCTGATGAACCAGAAGCATCTTATGTTCTAGAACAAGCTGGAAAACAAATTCAAGCATCAGATGCAGGGTTATGGGTTGCAACTGCTCCAGAAGATGAAAAAGCAGAAATTATAAAAGAAAGTCCAGAAATTCTTAATGACTGGGATGAAAAATATGGAGACAGAATGATAAAACTTGTATTTATTGGTCAAAAAATGGACAAAGAACAAATAATTAAAGATTTAGACAGTTGTTTAGTAAAAGATTTTGAATTTTAATTATTGTATTTGAAAGTTTAACATGGTGAACGATAAAATTAAAATATAGATAATTGCATATATAAATAAAAGACATAGAGCTGAAGATTGCTTTATGTCTTTTATCTATTTGTCTAGAGTGCAAATTTTGTCGAACGAATATTTTGGAAAATAGATTGATTTTTGTTGACAATGAGTAAAAATCGTATTACTATATAAACACTTTAGAACGAGTTTGAGATTCAAAATTATTTATGTTCAAAAGAAATTTTAAATCAAATTATTATTTCAAA
>CAKPBB010000018.1 GCA_934140005.1 uncultured Clostridia bacterium | reverse complement strand
GTCCAGCACCACCCATTGTACCATCTACATATATACCATCTGGCTTTATATTTAGATTTTCAATACATTCTTTTAATAGCACTGGTGTATGATTAAATTCCAATTTAATACCTCTTTACATTTATTTTGTATATATAGCATAAACAGTTGGTAAGATTTATACCAACTGTCTCAGCTTAATTTGTTATTTTATCTTTTGTATTACTCTTCTTTAGTATTTTTTTAATTTATCTTCTGTACTTTTTATCTTTTGTATATATATTTACAAAAATGTAAATGTATCTTTTCTTTGGTTTAACAAAATCTTTTGTGAACTTACTCATTTGTATTTTAAACATCATTTGTAAATTACAATCTTCTGTTAAAACTTAATTTAATCTTTAGTTCTTTGTTTATTTTTCTTTTGAATAAACATAAAAATTTTATCTTTTGTATTTCTTAATTTTTATCTTTTGTAAATTTCATCTTTTGTACTTTAAAAATCTTTAGTATTTATATAAACTTTAGCAAGTTATATACATAAATTATATTCCTAGCATTTCCATTTTTTCAGCTATTTCATCAGCAGAAATATCATCATCACATTTTTGCCACTTTTCTTTACTCCAAATCTCAAGTCTTGAATCCATACCAACAATAACAACATCTTTTATTAGTTCTGCAAATTCTCTTAAATTACTTGAAATAAGAAATCTACCTTGCTTGTCTATCTCACATTCAATAGCACCAGCAAAGAAAAATCTTGAAAATGCTCTAGCGTCTTTATTTGAAATTGGTAAAGTGCGAAGTTTTTGTTCGAAGTTTTGCCACTCGCTAACAGAAAAAGCAAATAAACATCCATCTAAACCTTTGGTTACTATGAACTTATCTCCAATATCCTCTCTAAGCTTTGCAGGTAAAATCAATCTCCCTTTTGCATCAAGAGAATGCTCATATTCGCCTATTAGCATTGTGGTTACACCTCTTTTCTTTCTACCACTTTTTACCACTTCTCTCCACTTCAAGTAAATTGTAATATATAAAAATTTAATTTTCAAGTACTTTTTTAAAAATTTTTAATTTTTTTATTATATAGAAGATTATTAAATAAAATTTTCAAATAAAAAAGTACCTCAAAACATTAGGTTTTTTCTAACATTTTGGGTACTTATCTATTAACTGTATTTTATATATACTCATTCTTAATATTCTTCAGCTAAAATATCTAAATTTGCAAGTATTGTATCTTCTTCTAATTTACCAGCTTTTTGATTTACTATACTATTGTTTTTATCTTTAATTACTGATGTTGGGTATGCTGAAATATTATAAGTCTTACTTGCAGCTAAACCTTCTTCATAGTATACTGGAATATTTATAGATTTCTCTTGTAATATTTTTTGTACATTTTCTTTTTCTTCTATATTTGCAACTGTAAAAAATACTACTTTATCTTTATAAGTATTATATACACTATTCAAAGTCTCTAACATTTCAATTGACTCTGTTTGTGTGGTGTTAAAAAATAATATATATACTGGTTTTCCTGAATAATCATTCAATGATACTACATTTTCATTTTCATCTTTTACTGAAAAATTTTGATAATCTCTAATAGAATTTAGAATTCCAGTTTCTGCTGCATTATTATAATCAATTGAATTATTGTGTGATATCTTATTATCAACATTGTTAGTTGCTTTATTTGATATAGTATTTTTATACTTATTGTTTATAGCATTATTCGTTGTATTATTTGCTTTGTTTTGTGGTAGAATAATACTATTTGATATTATAAAAAAAACAACTGCTAGTACAAAAAATACTGTTGCAAAAACTAATAAAACTATATTTTTATTTTTCATTTGTCCTATTTAATCAATACAAACTATTGATTCCTTTCTATACTTTATATTATCCATTATAATAATTCCAATTCATTTATGCAAGTTCAAAATAAAATAATTGATTTTTTTATTTCTTTTGATATAATTATTTTAATTGCCATACATTAGCATTTATATTTGGAGGAACTTATGAAAAATAAATTTAAAAGAAAATTCAGTAAAACAGATAAAATTTGCCTTTTATTACTAATCCTTGCAACTTTAGTTATTATACATACAATATTTTCTAATACAAAAAAAGAAACAATTGAACAGCCTAATTTCTTAATAAATAACTCTACTGAAACTACTGTACATGAAGTTTCAACTCCAATAGTAAATAATACATAAATAAATTTTCAATCATACTAAAAAAAGAACCCAAGTATTTAGGTTCTTTAATTATTCCAATATTCACCATCTAAATCAATGATTTCATTAGCCTGTTCTTCTGTTAGATATTTATATTTAACCATCTTATTTATTACTTGTAATTGTCTTTGTCTTGCTAAGTCTGGATTTTTTGTTGGTGCATACACAGATGGAGCATTTGGAATGCCAGCCAAAAGTGTACATTCATATATATCCATATCTTTAGGCTCTTTATCAAAATATCCCAAAGAAGCTTCTTTTACACAATAATATCCATCTCCAAAATAACTAGTATTTACATATAGTTCAAATATTTCTTCTTTTGAACAATACTTTTCATATTCTACTGCCATAAATATTTCTGCACATTTTCTTGTTAATTTTTTTGATTGTGTAAAATAAGTATTTTTAGCTAATTGTTGTGTAATAGTGCTACCACCCTCAACTAATTTCATTGATTTGATATCATTAAAAATTGCTCTTCCAATTGATATTAAATCAACACCACAATGTTTGTAAAATCTTCTATCTTCGACAGCAATTACAGCATCAATATAATCTTTAGGCATTTCATCAATTGTTGTATAATTTTCTTTTGATTTTATTTCTAAAATTTTTGATTCAATACTTTGACTCTCTATCGCAGTCTTATACATTTCATAGCCTTTATATGTAAAATAGCCCAAAACAGATAATCCTGCTATTAGTATTACTAATACTATTGATAATAGAATTCTTTTTAGTACTTTCATATTAAAAACCTTCCTTTTCTATTATTATACTACATAATGTGAAAAGAAAAGTGAATATTCTATGACTTTTTCGTGATTGAATCCATTATTTTTTTCATTTCTTCATTTCTTTTTATTTTATTTGTTGTTGTTTTGATAAAATCTTCTTCTTCAATAAATAAATGCTTCATATATTTATAAGTTGGCATTTTTTTGTTTATTTCTTTTATTTTATCCCATAATATTTTTTCAATTTCTTCTTCATTCAAAGTTGAATATTTTTCTTTTATTACTTCTTTGTCAAGTTTTACTTTTACAGATAAACTAACATCATCATCTTTTGGTAAACCAAACACCATGCATTCACTTACTAAATCTAATTTATTTACTAAATCTTCAAGTTCTTCTGGAAAAATTTTCTTTCCATTTTTTAGTACTATCAAGTTTTTTTCTCTTCCTGTGATATAAATATATCCTTCTTTATCTTGATAAGCTAAATCACCTGTATGTAGCCATCCATCTTTTAACACTTTATTTGTTTCTTCTTCATTTTCATAATATCCAAGCATAATGTTTGGGCCTTTAACAACTAATTCGCCAATTCCTTGTTCATTTTTATTTTCTATTTTTACTTCTATATTTGTCATTGGAAAACCAATTGAACCATATTTTCTATATTTATAATTTTCAGCAGCAATAACTGGTGAAGCTTCTGTTAATCCATAACCTTGAATTGTTAATATTCCTAAATCATTAAATGCTTTTTCAACATCTTTATCTAAGCTTGCAGCACCACTAATTACAAATCTTAATCCACCTAGCTGTTCAATAATTGGTGCAAAGATTTTTCTTCTAATATCTATATGGAATTTTAGTAAGAAATTAGATAAAGCTCTTGCAAATTTTATTTGTTTAGTTTTTCCTTGTTTTGCAATTTCTTTCATTAAGTTTTTATAAATAGCTTCTACAAGTACTGGAACTCCAACAAAAAATGTAACTTTATATTCTTTTAAGTTTTGACCAATATATCTTAATCCATCTGGAAACGCTGTTGTTATTCCTGAACTCAACATTATAAGTTGTCCTGTTGAACCAAATGTATGATGCAAAGGTAAGAAAGCTAAATTAACATCTGTTTGTCTAAAGTCTTCTACTCTTTGCATAGCACAAATATTTTGTGCTATATTGAATTGTGAAAGCATTACTATTTTTGATGTTGATGATGTTCCTGAAGTAAATACTAAAACTGCAAGTTCTTTATCATTTATTTTTGTATCAATAAAACTTGTGTCACCAGATTCAAGCCTTTTGCTTCCATTTTCTTTTACTTCTTGAATAGTTGTAAATTCATTTACTTTATCCATACAGATATATTCTTTTATAGTACTATTTCCTTTTGCTCTTATTTCAGAAATAATTTCTGCATTTTTATCTTCAAAAACAATTGCATCTATCTTACTTCTTAAAATTGAATTTTCTATTTCAACATCTGTTAGTCCTTTATCCAAAGGAACTGCTATAATTCCACCTAATAAACAAGTAACATAAGTTAAAGCCCATTCATATCTATTTTTAGCAATTATTCCCACTTTTTTCCCTTTAAGTCCAAGCCTAAATAAGCCTGTTCCTAAAGCATTGGCTTCTTCTAAAAACTTCTCATATGTTACATCTATATATTTTATATCTTTTCCATTTTTTTCTTTAATTATAAAAGCCTTATTATTTTTAAATTTATCTACAGAATAGTAAATTATATCTTTAACATTAGTAAATTCTGGATATTCAAAAAAAGTTTCATCTTTTTTCATACTTGAAACGCCTCCATCTAGTTTTCAAAACTATTATATATGTTTTCAAAACCAAAGTCAATTATTATTTTATTGTAAAATATCATAAAATTCTTAATTTTACCTTTAAAATTTGAATTTTTTCACAAATTATGCTATTATAATTATGTTTATAAAGTTTAAACATAATTTTTTTAATTTAAATAAACAATACATTAAAGAAGGGTTTAATATGAGTAATAATTTAAATAGTATTTATACTGATTTTTCCAAAAAAATGGAACTACATAGACTTCCTAAATGGGAAGATTTACCAGAAATAGATTTATATATGGATCAAGTAATTGTTTTAATGGAAAAATATTTATCTGATTTAACTACAAATGATGACAATAAACTAATTACACCATCTATGATTAACAATTATGTAAAACTTAATATTATGCCTGCTCCAATTAAGAAAAAATACTCACGAGAGCATATAGCATACCTTGTTATTATATGTAGTTTAAAGCAAGTTATGCCAATTCCTCAAATTAAAGAGCTTATTAACTTAAAACTGAAAGCTTGTAGCATTGAAGAGCTATTAAACAATTTTAGTAATTTATATCAAACTACTTTTAGTGAAGTCATAAAATCAAGTAATACTTTCTTAAATGACAATGAAAATTCATTTTTAGACACAGCATTATTTCTTGCAATTGCATCTTCAAACAGTAGATTGATGTCTGAAAGCATTTTGAAAATGTATGAAAATAATAAAAAATAAGTGCAAAGATTTTATAAAAATTAAGAAAAGAGGCTAAAATTTGAAACAAAAAAATTTAAAAATTATAAGACAAATTATTTTCTTTATAGTATTACTACTATTTTTGCTAATAATTATAAAATTATTTCCAATATTTATGAGTCTAACCACTCAAGATGGTCGTGATAATTTTTCCAATAGAATCAATCATTTACGGATTTCTTGGTCCACTAACAATAATAGGTATGGCAGCATGTAAAGCCATTGTTGTTTTTCTACCAGGTGAACCAATTGAACTATTAGCTGGTATGTGTTATGGTCCTTTTTTGGGAATGATTCTTCTTTATATTGGATACACAATTAGTAGCATCTTAATTGCACTATCTGTTAAAAAATTTGGTATAAATTTAGTTAGTGATATAATTCCAGAAAAAACTTTGAATAAAGTAAATGATATAATAAATAACAATCCACATAAAGTTGAAGTTACATTGTTTTTCCTATATTTTTTACCAGCTATGCCTAAAGACTTATTAACTTACATTGGAAACTTACTTCCTATATCTATTTCTAAATTCTTGCTTGTATCTTTATTTGCAAGATTTCCTGCTTTAATTTCTTCTACTATAGTTGGAAGTAGAATTTTATCAGGAGATATTTATACCATTATTATAGTATATGCAATTACTTATTTAGTATCTTTTGCAATTGCTGGTATATATAATAAATTCTTTTCCAAAACAAAAGAACACACAAGTACAAAAAACAAATCATAGATTCTCAATAATATATGTTTTACTATTATACAAAAAATCATAATTAGTTTTTAAAACCAATTATGATTTTCTTATCTTAGTTCTTTTTCTATTTCTTTATAATTTGGCATATAGCTTTCAACCATTTTCCAAAAATCTTTAGAATGATTCATATATTTTAAATGGCAAATTTCATGTAAACAAACATATTCAATGGCCTGCTTTGAATACTTAATCAAATTAGTATTTAAATGAATAGCTTTTTTAGTGTTACAGTTTCCCCATGCTCTTTTCATGTTTCTTACAGAGCAACTGCTTGGATATATTTTTACCTTTTTGACAACATTTTCTAAATATTTAGGCAATTCTATTTTAGCAAGTTTGCAATAATATTTTCCTATAACCTCTTTTATCAATTCTTCATTTATTTGTAAATTTTCTGGAAAATATATCACAAAATTTGAATCTTCTAATTTTACCATTATTCTTGTTTTAGAATAATATTTAATTTTCAAAGTATATTTATTACCTAAAACATAAATATTTGCGCCATCTTTATATTCTCTTACATTTCTATTTTTTTGATTATATTCTTGTAATTTTTTATTTATCCATTTTTCTTTTTCATTTATAATTTTTTCCATTTTATATTTAGGATAATTTTTTGGAACTTTTAAAATTACTTTTCCATCTCTAATTAAAATATATACATTTTTTCTTCTTCCATAGTCAATACTATATTCCATATTTTTAATCTTTCTTATTAAATTTTTTATAATATAAAATGGAATACACACTTCTATAATTTAAGTATGTACTCCAATATTCAATACTTTACTTATTTTGATATTGCATCACAAATTAAATTACTAATTTCTGTAGGATTTTCAACAGATAAACCTTCAATCAATTTTGAAGTAGCAAATAATATCTTTGTGTAATTTTTTAATTCTTCTTTATCGTTAGTATATAAATCTTTTAATTTTTGAGCAATAGGATGTGAATCATTTATTTCAAGAACTATCTTTGCTTTAACTTTTTGATCAGATGGAACACTATTTATTACTTTTTCCATTTCAATAGAAATTCCACCTTCTGTTGTTAAACAAACAGGGTGTTTTTTTAATCTATTTGTAAATCTAACTTCTTGTACATCATCTTTTAATGTTTCTTTCATTATTTCTAATAATTCTTTATTTTCTTCATTTTCTTTCTTGATAGCTTCTTTTTCTTCTGCTGTATCTAAATCCAAATCTTCTGAAGAAACATTTTTGAAAGTCTTATCTTTATATTCCATCATTGTTTGGAATACAAATTCATCAATTGAATCTGTTGCATATAAAATTTCATAGCCTTTTTCTTTTACTTTTTCAACCTGTGGTAACATATCTATTTTTTCAGCAGTTTCACCACAAGCATAGTAAATAGCTTTTTGGTCTTCTTTCATTCTCTCTACATATTCGCCTAGAGTAGTTTGTTTCTTGGTTAAAGATGAATAGAATAATAATAAATCTTGTAAGTTTTCCTTATTCATTCCAAAATCACTATATGTACCATATTTTAATTGTCTGCCAAAAGCTTTAAAGAACTTTTCATATTTTTCTCTATCTTCTTTTAATAGATTTACAAGTTCTGTATTTATCTTTTTCTCCAAGCTTTTAGCAATTACTTTTAATTGTCTATCATGTTGTAAAATTTCTCTTGAAATGTTTAAAGATAAATCTTGACTATCAACTAAACCATTTACAAAACAATAATAATCTGGCAATAATTCTTCACATTTTTCCATAATCAATACACCATTTGAGTATAATTGCAAACCTTTTTTAAAGTTTGGTGTGTAATAATCAAATGGTTCATGTGAAGGAATATATAATAAAGCATTATAACTGCAAGTACCTTCAACAGCTGTATGAATTACCTTTATTGGTTTTTCATAGTCATTAAATTTTTCTCTATAAAAGCTATCATATTCTTCCTCTGTAACTTTTGCCTTTGGCTTTTTCCAAATAGGAATCATGCTGTTTAAAGTTGTTAAAGTCTTTACTGTTTCATATTCATTTTTTGAGCCTTCTTTTAACTTTTCTTCTGAGCAAAGCATTTGAATTGGGTAACGAATATAATCAGAATATTTCTTTACCATATCTTTAATCTTATATTCTTCCAAAAATTCACTATACTTTTCTTCATCAGTATCTGGTTTAATATTTAAAACTATTTTTGTTCCATAATCTTCTTTTTCACAAGGCTCTACACTATAGCCTTCTGCACCTTTAGATTTCCATACATAGGCTTTATCTGAATTGTACTTTTTAGAATATACAGTTACTTCATCACTTACCATGAAAGCTGAATAGAAGCCTACACCAAATTGTCCAATAATTTCAATGTCTTCTTTCTTTTCATTTTCCTTTTTGAAATTTAATGAACCACTTTTAGCTATTGTTCCTAAATTATTTTCTAATTCATTTTCGTCCATACCACAACCATTATCTGAAATTGTGATTGTTCTATTTTCTTTATCTAACTCAATATTGATTTTCAAATCTTCTTTTTTAACTTTTATATCTTTATTTGTTAAAGACTCATAATATAGTTTATCAATAGCATCACTAGCATTTGAAATCAACTCTCTTAAAAATATTTCTTTATTTGTATAAATTGAATTGATCATTAAATCTAGTAATCTTTTTGATTCTGCTTTAAATTGTTTCATAAAAAATACACCTCTTTCTTACAAGGTGTATTATATTCCTTTGTTTTAGCAAAGTCAATATTAGAGTGCTAATTTTATTTATTTATTTTATCTACTGGTAAATTATTTTCAATAAATTTTTTCCTTAACCAATTGTCTAAATCACTTCTTTTTTGAAAAACAATAATTTTTGACTTTTCCTTCTTACTTAATATATCTACTATATATTTTCTTCGTTCTTTATTATAAGTAAATACATATAATATAAAACTCATATCCAATTTTGGAATTTCAAATTTTTTCTTTCCTATATGTTTTATTCTTCTCTCGAAAATTCCCTTAAGCTGTGTTGTTCTTGGAAAATCTAAAAATATAACCAAATCCGCCTTGTCTACTCTTTCTTGAAGTGTATCAATAAATGTTCCATCTAAAATCCATTTTTCTTTTTGGCTTTCTTCTATAATTATTTTATTTCTTTCTTCTGTATCTCTTAAAATCCAATTTTCTTTATAATGAATATTATCCAAATGTAAAATTGGTAATTCATATATTTTTCCTAAATTCTTAGCAAGTGTTGTCTTACCTGTTCCAGGTGCTCCAACAATTGCAATTCTATTTATGTTATTTAAGCTTCTTTTCATCTAGTTTATCCTTAATTTTTATTTAATTTTGCAATCTTTACATATTCCAGATATCGTAAAGTTTTCAAAATCACAATCTACTCCAGTTTGATTATATATATCTTTTTTTAATTCATTAAAATCAAAAGGATAAATAAAATCAAATACCTTTCCACATTCCAAACATATTGCATGATTATGTTCTTTTCTTACTAAATCATATCTATCTGGTCCTACTGGTGTTGCAATTTTCAATATTGCTTTTTTATTCACAAGTAAAGCTAAATTTCTATATACTGTGCTTCTACTAGAAGTAGATAAATTTTCTTTGAGTCTTGTATAAATTTCTTCAGCAGTAGGGTGGTCATAAGCATTTTCTAATACTTCAATAATTTCTTCTCGCTGTTTAGAATAATTTTCCATATTTAATATCGTCCTTTCACCACTTTCATTTGAAAACAATAAATACTTAGAGCTTATAATTATTCTCTCTTTATTATAAATATGAAGTATTATATCACAAAAAAATATTATATGCTATTTCTATATAAAAATTTTTGATGTGCATCTAAATAAAATTTATCTTTATAAATTCTTCCTTCTTGTGGCACGAAAAGACTATCATAAGAATATTCTTTCAAATATTCCTCTAGATTTTTTTCTACTTTACTTGGATCAAATATAAATTCTGCTTTCCAATCTTTTGTATGTTCTTTTAACCCTTCAACTCTTTCGCAACTACATATATTCATTAAAAACTCTTTTTCTGACATATATCCAGAAGTAATGTCTTGAAGTCTTAAAGGAGAAGCAAGTTTTTTTAGTTCATAACTTAGTGTATTATTATCTTCATGATTATATTTCAATTTTAATATTGGATCATCTTCAGCAGAGTAGCAATAATGCTCACTATCTAAATTAGATAAATTTTTAAATATCTGTGAATTTTCGTCACTTAATTTATCAAAAACAATTTTCACTTCATTATCATTTTTTATTGATTCTTTTGTAAAAATATTTTTGTCCCAAACTTCTTGGCAAACTTTAACAAAAGGTTCTTCTATATACTTTTCAAGCCCTTCTTTATATATCTCATGTATTGGTTTTGATTTTACTTTAACTTTATATTTTTTATCTTCATGCTTTGAATTTTCTATTTCTTCCAAAAGAAGCATAAAAGTATTTATAATATCTGTATCTGATGTAGCATTTAGAATTTCATCAAAATTCATAATATACCACCCCTCTTTTGTATTTGAAATTATTATATAAATAAGTTTAAAGTTTGTCCAGTATTAAATAAAAAAAGATATACTTTTAGCAAATCTATGCTTTGAGTATATCTTTTCTATATTAATTCTTTATTAATTTACTTTTTCTCTTGCCTTTACTATTACTCTCTGTGAACTGTCATTTGTACAAGTAATTAATGTAACTTCTTTTAACCCATTTGTAAGTTGACTTGTACATTCTTTATTGTTTGGTTCTACAACATATTTATCATATATTGTATATGTAAGTTTTCTACCAGTTAAATCAGTAATATAAATTTCATCACCTTCTACTAGATTTATAACTTTACTAAAGAATTTATTGTTTCTATAGTTGTGTCCTACAACACAAAAATTACCGACTTCATTTGGTTCTGCCCCCCAAAAATAACAAGGTGATAATTTTAATAATTCATCTGTACATGTATTTAAAATTCCATATTCAAGATTTATTTTTGGAATTTCAATTTTTCCTATTGTCCAATATACTTGTCCACTTTCAGTTACTCTTGTATTTCTTGGCAACACTTCATTTTTATGAACTTCTGTATCTTGTACAGGCTCTGTATAAATTACTTCAAATGGGTCTTCTGAATTTAGGATAACAACTGTTGAATTGTCTGAAAATTTTATTGTAGTATCATCATTAACATTGTCTGCAAATGTAAGACTCTCTAATATTTCTTGTGACTTTTCCTCATTTTTGTTTTTGTCATATTCTGCATATATGTAATATGAAAATAAAATGCATATCAAAAAAACAGAAATAAAGAAATCAATTTTATACATTCTTTTTTTCTTTTTTAATTCTGGTGTTATATATAATTTTTCAGCAATTAAAATTTGATTCATTTTTTCTCCCTCTATTACAATACTACAGATATTATATCATTATATTATTTATAGTGCAATCAAAATTTTTTCCAAAATAATATTAAATTTTATTTTGCAATTTTTTATATTCTTCTTGTAATTTTGCTATTTCTTCATTAAGCTCGTCCTTTTTTCTTCTAACTAAATTTTCATCTTCTAACATTGATAACTCTGTAAAAGGAAAGGTATTTTTTATAGTTTTTATTTCTTCTTCTGTATCTTTTAAAAGTTTTTGATACCTTTCATATTCTTGCATAAGTTCATCAATTTCACCTTGTTGAACTATATCCTTATCATCTATTAAATCTACATATCTATCTAATAATTTTTCATTGCCTTCTTTATATACTTTTTTTGCTTTAGCATATAAACTCTTGGTTTGGTCTGATAAATCTGGATTTAATATTGGATTCCATGTACGAACTAATATTGAAAAACTAAAATTTAATTCATCTACTTCTTTGTCTGTCATAGACTCTTTTTGACTACTATTTATAGCATTATCAATATCATTAAACATTGCTATTTCTTTTTCAGTATTTTCTTTGAATTCTTGTTTTATTAATTCTTCAATTTGTTTTTTTTCAATATTATCAGCTTGCAATTCTAATTTTCTTTTAGCTTTCTTAATATTATTTTCCAAAAGCATTTTTTTATATTCTAAAGAGCCTACTCTTAACATATATTCATTTTTTATTTCATCTACAACAAATATCTTTAAGTATTCTTTTTCTACAAATTTATCTGTTAATCTATCTTTTATTGTATTTACTTGATACAAGGCAATGACATAATCCGGATTTAAAAAGACCATTCTTGCTCCTTTATTCTATTTATTGCTTCAATTGTGTTTTCTTTTGTTCCAAACGCAGTTAATCTAAAGTAACCTTCTCCACTTGGTCCAAATCCAACACCTGGTGTTCCGACAACATTTACTTTAGATAATAGTTTATCAAAAAATTCCCAAGATGTTAATCCTTCTGGAACTTTTAGCCAAATATATGGTGCATTTTTTCCACCAAATACAGTAAAACCAGCTTTTGTTAATCCATCTCTAATTATTCTTGCATTTTCCATATAATATGCTATATTCTCTTTAATTTCTTTTTTTCCTTCAGCTGAATAAACAGCTTCTGCACCTTTTTGTACTATATAAGAAACTCCATTGAACTTTGTACATTGTCTTCTATTCCAAAGTTTATTAAGTTCAACTTTTTCACCATTTTTAGTATATCCATAAACACTTTTTGGAACAACAGCATAAGCACATCTTACTCCTGTAAAACCAGCTGTTTTAGAAAAACTTCTAAATTCTATAGCAACATCTTTTGCACCGTCTATTTCATAAATTGTATGTGGTACATCAGCTTCTGAAATAAATGCTTCATAAGCAGAATCATATAGAATAATTGCTGAATTTTCTTTTGCATAATTTACCCATTTTTCTAATTCTTTCTTTGTTAAAGTTGTTCCTGTTGGGTTATTTGGAAAACATAAATAGATAATATCTACTTTTTCTTTTGGAAGTTCTGGTATAAAGTTATTTTCAGCAGTTGCAGGCATATATACTATATTTTCATATTTTCCTGTTTCTTTATTGTATTTTCCGCTTCTTCCAGACATAACATTTGTATCCAAATATACTGGATAAACTGGGTCTGTTATCGCAATTTTATTATCTATTCCAAAAATATCTACAATATTTCCACAATCACATTTTGCACCATCAGATACAAATATCTCATCAATGTTTATATCAACACCTCTTGATTTATAATCATTTTCTACAATTGCTTTTCTTAAAAATTCATATCCTTGTTCTGGTCCATATCCTTTAAAAGTGTTGATATTTGCCATTTCATCAACAGCTTTATGCATTGCATCAGCAACTGCTGGAACTATCGGTCTTGTAACATCTCCTATTCCTAATTTAATAATTTTTTTATCAGGATTTTTTGCACTATATTCACTAACTTTTTTAGCTACTGTTGAAAATAAATAGCTATCTTGTAAATTTAAAAAATTTTCATTTACATTTATCATAAAATTTTATTCCTTTCAAACTTTCTTCTAGCATATTATTCAACTGGTTTTCTTTCTCCAGAAGCAATCATTTCTTCTATTAAATCATGAATGACTTCTCTTTCATTATATGGATATTTTACACCATTTCTTTCCAAATATAAATCATGTCCAAGACCAGGTATTACAATTATATCTCCTGGTTTTGCTATTGAAATAGCATATCTAATTCCTTCTGTTCTATCTACTATAATTTTATATGGTTTGCCTGTTGGAATAATACCTTTTTCTATTTCTTTTAGAATTTTTAAAGGGTCTTCTGTTCTAACTTGATCTGACATTAGAACTGTAAAATCTGCTAATCTACCTGATATTTCTCCCATAATTGGTCTTTTAGCAGCATCTCTGTCTCCTCCAACACCCCATGCACAAATAATTTTTCCTTTTGCATAAGATTTTACAGCAGTTAAAATGCTCTCTAAACTTGATGGTGTATGTGCATAGTCAATCATAATTGTAAGTCCTAATTTATTAGGAACAAGTTCGCTTCTTCCTAATACTTTTAAATCTTTTAGAGCTTTTCTAATTTCTTCTGCAGTTACATCAAAGTAAGAACATACTGCTATTGCACCAGTTGCATTATAGATACTAAATCTACCTGGTATACAAGCTTCGATTCTTTCTTCTTTTCCTTTATACATCACAGAAAAATCGATATACGAATCAGTTATAACAACATTGCTTGGATTTACTTTAAAATCTGCCATTTCGTCAATAGCAAATGTTTTTATATCTTTATCTGGTAAAATTTCTTTAATAGTTTTTACTTTTTTATCATCATTATTTATTACTGCATGCTTTGCTAATCTTAATAATTTTAGTTTACAATTAAAATAATCTTCCATACTAGGATGTTCTTTTGGGCTTATATGGTCCTCTGATAAATTTGTAAATAAAGCAACATCAAAGTCGCAACCCTCTACTCTACTTAATTTCATTGCTTGTGATGATACTTCAATTACAGCAACATCAACTTTTCTATCTACCATCAAACTTAAATATTTTTGAATATCAATGCTTTCTGGTGTTGTTCTATCTGTATCTTCTATTTTTTCTTCATTGATATAAACAGCAATACTACCAATTAAACCTACATTTAAGCCATGAGCTTCTAAAATAGATTTAACCATAAATGTAGATGTTGTTTTTCCTTTCGTTCCTGTAACTCCAATTAGTTTTAATTTTTTTGAAGGATTGTCATAAAAATTGCAAGCAACTTTTGCCAAAGCTTTTCTTGTGTCTTCAACTGAAATTATTGGCATTTCATATTTTTTATTTAATCCTTGAACATCTTCATCTTTTTCTACTATAATAGCCTTTGCACCTTTTTCAATAGCATTTTCAATAAATTCAATACCATTTTTAGAAAAGCCATTTATAGCGAAAAAAAGACCTCCTTCTTTAATTTTTCTTGAATCTGAATGTATATTTGTTATATCTAAATTTAGATCACCAACACTTTTTATTACTCCAGCTTCTTGAATTAAATTTTTTAGTAACATAGTCATCCCTCCATTCGCAAGATTTCTATGTCCCAAATTATATATCTATTTTTACTATTTGTAAATCATTTTTCCATCGAATACAAAATAACTATCTCCTATAAGTTTCACTCTATTTTCATTTTCAAAATATATTATTTTCAAATTTCCACCTGGTAATTCCACAGTTAATTCACTATTTGTGAATTTTTTTAAATACGAAACAACCGTTGCCGCGCAAGCGCCTGTGCCACAGCCTAAAGTTTCACCAACTCCTCTTTCCCAAACTCTCATTTTTATTCTTTTATTATCCATTATTTGTACAAATTCAACATTTGTCTTATTCGGAAAATACTTATAATCCTCAATCAGTTTTCCAACTTCACTTATATTTAATTTTTCTATATTACCCAAAAAACATACTGCATGTGGATTTCCCATTGAAATCGGATAAACTTTATACATTATATCTGAGTAATAAATTTCTAAATGTTCTAATTCTTTTTTTACTATATTAGGAAAAATTACTGGAATTTTACTATATTCAAAAATTGGTTCTCCCATATCTACTTTAACACCAATAACAGTTTTATTCTCTATTATAAGCTCAATGTTCTTTATCCCTGCTTTGGTTTCAATTGTCATCTTATCTTTTCTTACAATATCTTTTTCATACAAATATTTTGCCATGCATCTTATTCCATTGCCACACATTTCTGCCTCTGTTCCATCTTGATTAAATATTCTCATTTTGCTATCTGCTATTTCACTTCTTTCAATAAAAATTACACCATCAGCTCCAACTCCAAATTTTCTATTACACAAATATTCAGTTAGTTTAGAATATGTAAAATCAAATTTTTGACTATTTTTATCTATAATTATAAAGTCATTTCCAGTACCTTGCATTTTTGTAAAAAAAATCATATACCTACCACCTTTCAGTTTCAGTATATGATTGATATTTATAAAAAATTCGATTTAATTATTGACCATCTTTTAGTTGCTCTTTAATTACAACATTTACAACAGAACCTTCTTCTACTTCAACATCAAATGTTGGATCTTGTGAAACAACAATTCCATTAGTACCTTCTACTTTTATGTTTAAATTTTTACTTTTTAAAATATTAGTTGCTTCTTCTACTGTTTTTCCTTTTATATTTGGAACTGTAGTCTTTCCCTTTTCTGAACTATCAGCAGTATACAAATAAATTGTAGAACCTTCTTCTAGATAAATTCCAGATTTTGGAACTTGCTCTTTTACAACAGTTGTATCTTCATCTATATTTGAAGGGACACTAACTTTAAATCCTGATTCTTTTAAAATTTTCTTTGCCTCTGTAATTGTTTTATCTGTAACATCTTGTACAGCTATTGAGCTACTAGTTGTTTCAACTGTTGAATCTGTTGTAGGTATTCCTAAATATGGTAGTACTTCCGACATAATCTGTGAAGCTACTGGTCCTGCTGTTTGTCCACCTTGATGTCCTGCTGCACCTTCTGGTTTATATAAAATTACTAAACATACAACTTGTGTATTTTCAATTGGAGAAATTGCTATAAATGATGCTGTATATCCTTCTTCGTCCTTTTTGGCTGCAATTGGTTCTGATGTACCACTCTTACCACCAATTTGATATCCATCAACTTTGGCCCATTTTCCTGTTCCACTTTCAACTACAGATAACATCATATCCTTTACTTTATCTGCTGTATCTTTTGAAACAACTTGCCTTATTTCTTGTGTTTCTACATTATCTATGCTTTTTGTGTCAGTATTCTCTACTTGTTTTACAATTCTTGGTTGTACAAGCATACCATTATTACAAATAGCAGAAACTGCTGTAATTAGCTGAAGTGGTGAAATTGAAAATCTCTGCCCAAAAGACATTGTGGCAAGTTCTACTGCACCTACTTTATTTAAATCATAAAATTGTGGTTTAGATACAGATGCTATATCACTTCCAATTAAAGTTCCAAATAAACCAAATGCTTCATAATATTTATATGATGTTCTAGCACCAATTCTTGCACCAAGCTGCATAAAAGCTGGGTTACAAGAATTTTTTAGTGCATCTCTTAAAGACTGTGCACCATGAGCTGCATATGTTCTCCAACAACTGATTGGTTGATCTGGGGCTGGATAATATACAATGTTGCAGGTAAAATCATTAGCTGTATCAGTTGAAACTTTTCCTTCCTCTAATCCTATAGCTGATGTTATAAGTTTAAAAGTTGAACCTGGTTCATACAAATCTGAAACAGCTTTATTTCTCCATAATTTAAATAAAGCATTAGTTTTTTCTTGAGATGAAATAGTATTCCAAGTATCAGCCAATCCTGTTGCTTCTGCATCTCGTGGTGAATTTAAGTTATAATCTGGGTTTGAAGCCATTGCTAAAATATCACCACTTTGTGGATTCATTATAATAACAGTTCCACCTTTTTTACATTCATTTTCTGCAACAGCCTGTGATAAATATTTTTCAGCAATTTTCTGTATATTGATATCAATTGTTAAATAGATATTACTTCCATTTTCAGCAGCAACATATTGTTCATTTTCATCAGATATGGCTTTTCCATCAGTATCTATTGCTGTTACAATTTTTCCTGCCGTTCCTGTTAATACATCATTCCATTTTTCCTCTAATCCTGCTAATCCGGTATTATCATCTCCACAGAATCCTATTAAATTAGAAGCAATATTATTATTTGGATAATATCTTTTGGTATCTTCATCTATATTTATTCCTGTTGAAATCTTATTTTCAGTCATCCATTCTTGCAATTTTGTAACTTTTTCTTTTTCTACTTTTTTAGCAATAATTTCAACACTTTTCCTACTTTGAGTTTTTTCTAAAGCCTCTTCATAAGTTAAATCAAAAATTTCGCTTAATACTTGTGCTAATTTTTCTGGTTCTACTGATGTATTATTAGTATATTTTACAAGTGTAGGATTTATAGATACTGTATCAACTGAAACACTTTGTGCTAATACTGCACCCTTAGAATCATATATTGTTCCTCTCTTTGGACTTATTATTTTGTTTTTCATTTGTTGATTATAGGCTATTTTGCTATATTCTTCACCTTTTACCAAATTTACGAATAATAAACTGCCCGTAACAGCAACCAATCCCAATGTAGCAACTACACCAGCCACTGCTAATCTTTTATTCATTTTATCTCTATCATTTGATTTTTTAGATTTTATATTAGTCACCACTTTCTTTTGTTTTCTTCAACATAATCTGCTATTTTTGCAAAATCTTCTATGCTTAATTTTTCTCCTCTTATTTGTGTATCAAATCCCAATTTTTCTAACATGTTAATCACTTCTTGCTTTGAAGAAAATATACTTCCATTACTTAAGCCATTAACTAAAGTTTTTCTTTTTTGCATAAAACTAAGTTTTATTATTTCAAAAAATAATTTTTCATTTGCAACATTTACTCTTGGTTCTTTTAATATACTTAATTTTATAACTGCTGAATCTACTTCTGGGCTTGGTATAAAACTAGTTCTTGGTACATTTAAAACAATTTCTGGTTCTGTATAATAATATATTCCATAAGTTATTGCACCACTTTCCTTTTTTCCTGGCGTTTGTGCTAGTCTTATTGCAACTTCTTTTTGTACCATAACAGTAATACTTGTCAAGTTTAATCTTTCTTCTAATAATTTCATTATTATCGGTGTTGTTATGTAATATGGTAAATTTGCAACAACCTTTGCATTTTTTAGATTATAATTTTGTAAATTTTCTGAAATTAAATTCTCCAAATCTACTTTTAAAACATCATCATATATTACTTCAAAATTTTTATATAATGAGAATCTCTCTGTAATTATTTTTACCATTCTTTTATCTAGTTCAATGCAAATAACTCGTCCAGCTTTTTCTAAAAGTTTACTAGTTAAAGTACCTAGACCAGGTCCTATTTCTATAATTAAGTCCTCTGAAGATACTTCTGCATTCTCAACAATTCCATCAACAATCTCTTCATCAATTAAGAAATTTTGACCTAAACTTTTACTTGCTGTAATATTATATTTGTTCATTATAAATTTTGTTTCATTCAATAAATTCATATTTAATATTCCTATGCTTCTTTATTTTTAATTTTTTCTAAAGCCCTTGCTAGTTGATCTGGGCAAGAAGTTCCTTTATCTCTACAAGGTATCCCTTTTAATTTGCTAATTGCCTCATCAATATTCATTCCTTTTACAAGATGAGAAACTCCAACTGTATTTCCTGGACAGCCTCCAACAATTTCTACTGATTTAATTATATCACCGTCCATATCGATAATCATTTCTCTAGAACAAACTCCTTCTGGTTCATATCTATATTCCATATTTTATTTCATTCCTTTCTGTATTTTAATTAGAAACTTACTATTTCATTATATACATTTATTATATATTGATCTGTCATCCCTGAAATATAATCTACAATTGCTCTTTCATAATCTTCTAAATTTGATAAATCATAAAGTAATTTATTTCTATAAATATTAGTATCTCTTTCTTCTATATTAGAATATCTTGAAAGCCATTCTATAAACTCACTTGACAAATTTGGATAGTATCTTTTCATTTTTTTCAAATTTTTTATTGTATTTTTACCAGCGAATTCATTTTTTAATGTATAAAAAATTTCATTTATTACTAGCCTAAAATATCTAATTGAAGGAGATATCTTCGCATTTTTATATATTTGTTTATAATTAAACTCTTTTATACTTTTTAGAGTTTCAAATGCTTTATCTGAAAATCTTAAACCATCTTTTATATTACTATTGTTGCATAAATCTACAACAAAATAATTTATTATATTTGAGTTCTGTAATTTAACATCTTCTATAATTTTGTTAAATTTTTCAATCTCTTTTTCAGAAAGTAAATTCATTTTTTCAGCATCTTCAATGTCTCTACCAATATAGGCTATTGTATCTGACATCTTAACAACGCAACCTTCCCAGGTATATGGATTAAATTGATTTACAGTTTTATATTCACTTAAATCAATTGCTTCTTCTCTTGGTAAAAGACCTTTATCTGTAACTTCTCCACAGTGTGAAATAATTCCATCTCTTACAGCATAGGTTAAGTTTAAATTTTTCAAATTTCCTGCATAATCTGGTAATAGTTCTAAATTGTCAACTAAATGTACTCCGTTTTTTTCATGCCAAAATTTTTCTCCAAATTCCCTTTGGGTTATTTCAGAAATCGCATATTCACCTTGATGTCCAAATGGACTATGACCTATATCATGTGCTATTGCTATAGCCTTAGTAAGTTCATTATTTAGTCCTAAATAATTTGAAATTGTATGACTAATTGATTCAACAAGCATGACATGTTCCATTCTAGTACATATATGGTCATTCTTTGGTGCAAAAAATACTTGAGTTTTATTTTTTAATCTTCTATAAGCTCTTGTATTTATTACTCTTGTATAATCTCTATCAAAATCTGTTCTCATAGTATTATCACCATAAGTTGGTAAATACATTTTTTCATTTCTATGAATTGCATTTTTCCATTTTGCAGAGCCTTCAACTGTTGCCACATTTTCAAATTTTTTCATTCTATACTCCTAATCTTTTGTTTCTATTCTTTTTAATAAATTTTCTAATTCTTGTTTATTAAATTTATACTCTTTATTGCAAAATTGACATTTAATATGTGCTTCTCCATCTTCTTTTATAATATTTTCTAACTCTTGTTTTCCTAATGAAATAAGCCCATTTTCAAATTTTTCTTTTGAACAATCACATTCATATTTGATACTTAATTTATTTGTAAGTACCATTGTGTTTTTATCTCCTGTAATTATCTCTACTATTTCATTTAAAGACTTTTTATCTTCCAACATTTTACTAATGCTATCAGCTTTATTTATTGCATTTTCCAATTGAGTAATATCTTCTTCAGTTGCATCTGGCATTAGTTCAATTTTATATCCGCCACTAGCAATTACTCCATCTTTATTTACAAGAACACCTAAAGCTAAAACAGTTGGAATTTGCTGTGATTTTGCAAAATATTCAGTAAAATCTTCTGCAATTTCTCCTGAAACTAATGGCACAACACCATTATATCCTTGTTCTGTATATTTGCTTTCTTTAATAATGTTTAAAAATCCTTCTTTTCCAACAGCACCACCAACATCAATTTTTCCATTTGACTTTGTTGGTAATTCTACAAACGGATTTTGTATATATGATTTTAATTTTACTTCATCAACATTTTTCTTAACAACTGCAACTAATGTTCCAACTGGTCCTCCACCTTTAATTTGAAGAGTCATATTTTCATCATCACTTTTCATATCGGTGTGACCCATCATTCCAGCAACCGTTAAAAATCTTCCCATAACAGCCGTTGTAGTTGGTGTTAAATTATGTGATTTTCTATATTCTTCTACTAAATTTGTAGTATTTGCAATTATTATGCTTACTCTTCCATCGCAAGCTAAATACTTTTTTACTTCGTCCATTTTATAATGCTAAATATATTAGCGTTCTCCCTTCATATTTTATAGTCCAATTATCCAGTTAAATTATACATTATTTTATTTGCTTTAGCAAGATAATAAAACAAACTTTCTGTTATAAATTACTTTTTAGAAATTTTGATATCTCTTTGCTAAAAACACAAATTGTTTAAAAAAACATATACTACTATTGATTATTATTTAAACTTAGGAGGTTAGATAAATATGAATATTTTAAAAATAAATTCTACTGGAAATGATGTATATCTTCTTCAAAGTACCTTATTAAAATTAAAATTTTATACTGGAAAAATAGATGGCATATTTGGAGAAAATACAGAAAATGCTGTTATGAATTTTCAAAAAAGACATAATTTAGTCCCTGATGGAATTGTAGGTCAAAATACTATTTATGCTTTATTGCCATACATAAATGGATATACCACATATACAGTTATGCAAGGTGATACATTTTTCAGTATTGCGAATAAATTTTATACAAGTGTAAATAGTATTATATTTGCAAATCCATCAGTTGATTATAGCAATCTATCAGTTGGACAGCAAATAATTGTACCATTTGGAAATTCAATAATACCAACTAATATTCCCTATACATCTGATGTTTTAAACTTAAATGTAACAGCTTTAAAAACAATCTATCCATTTTTAAGAATTTCTCATATAGGATATTCTGTATTAGGCAAGCCAATTCAGGCTTTATCATTTGGAACAGGAAAAAATGAATATTTTTATAATGCGTCTATTCATGCAAATGAATGGATAACTTCACCTGTTTTAATGAAATTTTTAGAAACATTATGTTCTGCTTATGTAAATAATACTACTATTCACGAAATTGATATTAGAAATTTATATAAAGATATAACTTTATATATAGTACCTCTGATAAATCCTGATGGTGTTGATTTAGTTACTGATAATCTAAATAAAAATTCAAACGCTTATCTAAATGCTAAATTGATTAGTAGTAGATTTCCAGAAATTCCTTTTCCTGATGGTTGGAAAGCAAATATTTTAGGTGTGGATTTAAACTTACAATTTCCAGCTGGTTGGCAAAATGCAAGAGAAATCAAATACTCTCTTGGCTTTAACAAACCAGCCCCAAAAGATTTTATTGGATTTGCTCCTTTATCAACGCCTGAATCTCGCGCTATATATCGTTTTACACTTTCTCATGATTTTCGTCTAATATTAACATATCATACTCAGGGGCAAGTTATTTATTGGCAGTATCAAAATTATGCTCCAAAAGACTCTTTAGACATAGCAAATAAATTTGCTAAGCTTTCATCTTATGAAGTAGCTGATGTACCATACAATTCTAGCTTTGCTGGCTATAAAGACTGGTTTATTTATAATTATAGAAAACCCGGTTTTACTATCGAAGCTGGACTTGGAGAAAGTCCTTTACCTGTATCACAATTTGATGAAATCTACAAAGATAATTTTGGAATTTTGATAAATGGAATATTACAATAATATTTAAAATAAAATTTATTAAGTAAATTTTCTAATATAATAAATATATGAAAAACAAAAACATAGCATTTCTTTTATGATTTGCTATGTTTTTTACTACAATTTATTTTTCTATATTGCTATATTTTATTACTATATCACTTTAAATTCACCGTTTTCAAATTTAAGTTTGTCGCCTTCTAATAAATTTTCATATATATTGGTTGGTATACTTATTTCTTCAATTCCTTCCATTCCTATCGCTGAATTATCTAAATCATATAGCCATACTCTACCATCATATTTTTCTCCAACTTCATAGGTATGTCCTTCAATTCTATTTTTTTCTAAATATTCATTTTGTTCTGATATTTTTTGCTTTATCATTTTATTTATTTCACTTGAAATTTTATTGGTTGTATCTCTATCTATTACTTTATTCTCTCCATTTTTTATAATGACATAGCCAAGCTCTGTGCCTTCTGGAAGTTCATTTTTATTTATGCTAATATTCTCATCAGTTGAACAATTATATGCATTATATACATTTTCATCTCTGCTATTTTTTTCATATACATAGTATTTTTCACCATTTTCTATATTATTTAATAAATTTTCTTTTATAATATTTTTTCTTTCTACAAGCATTTCATCTTTATACTTATTGATGATTTTCGTGCCATATAAAGTTAAATCCTCTGCTAATAAATCATTCCATTGCGAATCTGCAGTTTGTTTATTTTCTTTATTGTTTTTCATTGTATTTTCTAAATAACTAGCCAATTCATCTATAAAATTTTGCACTACTTTGTTCTCCCTTACACTATTTAATACATCATTTATTAAATCTAAATTCAAATTGTTCATCACTCCTATATTGTTTATTTTTACTGGAAAAATACTATTGACAAATAGTATTAGAATTAAATTTTATACAGTATATAACAACATAAGTGATTTTTCAATTCTTTTATAACAATTTCATTATTTTTCGTATATCATTTTTCGACTTATTTTGCAGTTCTAACTATTTTATTTTGCATGACTATCTCCTGTTGCATAGTCTATAACAATTTCTGGCTGAACATTATAACAATAAATATTAAATTTTATTCCTATTCCTTCATCTTCTACAGACCAAGCTTCCATTTCAACACCACTAGCTAATAAATTATCTCCATCATATATTGGAGTTACTCTGTATAATACATGATTTTTATCATTTTTATTGATATATTTTGTAACATCATTTTCAAATGGTAACATTCCCTCTGTATTTAAATATCTCGTTCCTGTAATAAGATTATTTTTATTTGCATTCTCTGCTGAAAGCTGCCAACCAATCAAATGACATCTATTATATAAATATTTATCCTTTATTAAGTTGTCATATCTTTTTTGTTTCCAACCAGACAAATTTCTTATACTACTAATATCTTCTCTTTTTTCACCTGTTTTTGGCATTGTTTCTTTACATACATTTGCAAAAGCAACTCCACTTCTTCCAAGTTCATCCCATTCACTATATTTTTCAAAGACTTCTGTTGTATAATCTTCTTCTGTAAAATATGGTTCATTATTATTTATTTCGACATAAGCTTTATCCGTATATTCTGGAATTGTTGACAAATCAAACTTTTCTGTTTTACTATTGGTTGAACTTGTAGTGCTACCAGTAGCATTTATTGTAGCAATTGAAGAATTATTAGTAATAGCATTTTTAGTATTTTCACCATTATTTTGACTTACATATCCTGAAATAATTATGCAAATCATTATAAATAATGATAATATTAGCTCATATATATTTTGCTTTTGTTTTCTTTTTCTGCCCATTTTACGCCTCGCATCTCTATGTATATTTATCTTTTCTTTAAGCTCATATCACAATATCTGCATCTATAAACTTCTTTTTCTTTATCTGTTAAAATAAAAATTTGTTCTAAATTTTTTTCTATTGATGTAATACATCTTGGATTTTGACATTTAGCAACATTTACTATTTTATCTGGTAAATTAAGCTTTCTTTTTTCAATAATTTTATCATCTTTAACTACATTTACAGTAATGTTATGATCTATAAATCCTAGTGTATCTAAATTTATTGGTATTTCTTTATCTATTTTTATAATGTCTTTTTTTCCTGTTTTTTTACTTTTAGCATTAGTAATAATTGCAACTTGGCAATCAAGTTCATTTAAATGTAATAGTTCATAGATCTCCATTCCTTTTCCAGCTTGAATATGGTCTATTACATATCCATTTTTTATACTATCAATATTCATTATTTCACCTCCAACATTTTCATAATTAAAGCCATTCTAATATATCTTCCATAGTTTGCTTGTTTAAAATAGCAAGCTCTTGGGTCGTCATCAACATCTGTAGAAATTTCATTTACTCTAGGTAATGGGTGCATTATACATAAATCAGATTTTGCATTTTTTAACTTTTCTTTATTTAAAATGTAGTAATCTTTTAATCTTATATAATCAGCTTCATTAAAAAATCTTTCTTTTTGTACTCTTGTCATATATAAAATGTCTAACTCGCTCATATATTCTTCAATATTATTAGTTTCTACATACTCAATATTATATTTTTCTAAAACATCTCTTTTTACATACTCTGGAAGCTTTAATTCATCAGGTGCTATTAACACGAATTTTATACCATTATATCTTGACATTGCAGTAATCAAAGAATGAACTGTTCTTCCAAACTTTAAATCACCACATAAACCTATTGTAAGATTATTCAATCTACCTTTTTCTGAATTTATTGTTAATAAATCTGTTAAAGTCTGAGTTGGATGATTATGTCCTCCATCACCTGCATTTATAATTGGGACAGGAGATTTTAAACTTGCAACTAATGGTGCACCCTCTTTTGGATGTCTCATTGCAATAATATCACTATAACAGCCTACTACTTGAATTGTATCTGATACAGTTTCTCCTTTTGATACAGAACTAGAAGATGCTTCTGAAAATCCTAAAACATTACCTCCTAGACTTAACATTGCTGATTCAAAACTTAGTCTTGTTCTTGTACTTGGTTCAAAAAATAAAGTAGCTAATTTTTTACCATCACATTTATGAGAATATTTCTCAGGTTGTGCGATAATATCTTTAGCTACTTTGATTAACTCATCAATTTCTTCTACGGATAAATCTTTAATATCAATTAAATGTTTCATAATATACTTATGCTCCTTTAATAATTTTTTTAATTGTATCAAAAAAATTATATATTTGTAAAGAGTATAAAAATATTTGAAGACATTTTACTCATCTAATAATTCTAACATTTTTTGGTCTAATTTATTTATTATTTTTGCATAAGCAACTAATTTTCTTGAACTTCTTTTAGACAATTTATTAGAAGTCTTATATTTAGCATGATGTTCAATTGTTGCCCAAAAATCCATGGCCATTGTTCGAATCTGAATTTCTACTTTTACAAATATATTTGTACCTTCAAATTCTACTGGAATTTCTACAATTAAATGGTAGCTTGTATACCCACTCTTTTTAGGCTTCTTTATGTAGTCTTTTTCATTTAAAATTTTAACATCTTCCATTTCAGCAATAATATTTCTTACATCATATACATCTTTTCTAAGTGGACAAATTACTCTAACACCAGCAATATCATTAACATTTTCTATAAGTTCCTTATAGCTTAAATTGTAATTTTTCTTTTTCATTTTATCTACTATACTTTGTGGACTTTTAATTCTTTTCATTGTATGGTCAACAATATTGTATCCATAAATTTCCTTATAATCATCATTTATTCCCTTGACAATTTCTTCAACTTTCTTCATTGCAATTTCATAAATTGACATTACCTTTTCAAATAAATTATCTTTTATATTTATACTTTCATCTATTCTTATTAACTGATTTTCAATTTCTTCAACATTTCCTTTTTTAAAATCTTTTTTTATCATTACTTTTTCTATAATTCATTCCTCCTATCAATTTGTTATTTTATGTTATAATTTTATTCATACTTCATTAAAATTTTATTAAAACTTTATGAATTCTTTGTGAATTCGTATAAACAAAAAAATCAAAATTGCTAAATTTTATTTTAACAATTTTGATTTTTCTTTATTTTTTTATCCAGATAGAAACACTACCATCTTTGCAAAAAAATGTACCATTACCTTCTGTATCAACACTTACTATATCTGATACATTTTTAGTACAGTCATAAAATGTACAACCAGCTAATTTTTTTCCAACATTCATTACTTTACTTCCACCAACACCATCTGACATTATTACAGCAACACCTGAATTGATATGCTCAGTATCACCTATTCTCGTAAATCCAATAACATTTTTATCATCAAAATAATCGTATTGCTCACCATACGCATAGTTTTTTCTTACATTTAATATTATATCTAAAATTTCACTTTTACTATCAATTTGTTTTGTAGGTATTCCAAAATAATCTCCATAAAAAACTGTTGGTAATCCATCTTTTCTAAGTAAAATCAAACTATAAGCTAAAGGTTTAAACCAATCTAGAATAAATGACTCTAAAGCTTGTCCTGGTTCTGTATCATGATTATCAACAAAAGTAACAGCACTTTCTGGTTTGGCCTCAACAAGTGTTCCATCAAAGATTTCATTCATATTAAATTCGCCATTACTAATTGATGCTCTATAAAAATTATAGTGAAGTGGAACATCAAATAAAGTCATACAATTATCAACTTTTTCTAAATATTTTAATAAAGTGTCTACATTAGCACTCCAATATTCTCCAACTGAAAATAGTGCTTTACCACTTTCGTGTCTTAAAAATCCTAACCATTCCGGAAAAAATTCGGTTCTTATATGTTTTACTGCATCTAATCTGAAACCATTTATTCCAGTAAAATTTAAATACCATCTACCCCATTTTTTCAATTCTGCTACAACATCAAAATTGTTCAAATCAATGTCAGCACCCATTAAATAGTCAAAATTTCCTTTTTCCTTGTCAACATTATCATCCCAATGTTTTCCGTAAAATTTATATATTGAAGTCGTTGATGTTGCTTCATCCCAATCAACACCATGAAAATGTGTCCAATTCCATTTAAAATCAGAATATTTATTTTCTCTACCTGGAAATGTATACTTTGTCCAAGCTTTAATTGGTTTTGCATCAGTTAAACTAACATTTCTATCTGAAGCATCATCTTGAACTGCTAAAACTTCTTCTGTTTCATCAGCTCCAAGTTTATGGTTTAAAACTATATCTGCTATTACATCTATATTATTTTCTTGCAATGTTTTTATTGCCATTAAATATTCATCTTTTGTTCCATACTTTGTTTGAATAGAGCCTTTTTGGTCAAATTCACCTAAATCATATAAATCATAAACACCATATCCTACATCATCTTTTCCACTAGCCCCTTTATAAGCTGGTGGAAGCCATAATTTTGTAATTCCTAATTCGCTTAAGTGTTTTGCATCTTTTGTAACTTTATTCCAAAGTGTAGAATCACTAGATAAATACCATTCAAAAAATTGCATTAAAGTATCATTACTAGCCAAATCTATCACTCCTATTTTTAATAACTTAATTATCCCACTAACTAGTTAAAATATCAAGTTATTGTTTATCTTTTGATTTTTGTGCATGATATGAAGCCTCTTCAACTAATTTATCTGGTCCAATTTTCGTTAAAAACTTCACACATTTTATTGTAAAACTAGGTAATATAATCTCTTTGCCCTTTAGCATTTTGTCTATTGCATATTTAGCTACATATTCACTTGTTACACCTCTGATACAAAATTTAACACCTGCTACTTCATTAAATTCAGTTCTTACTGGTCCTGGACAAAGAACTGAAATTTGAACATTTAATTTTTCCTTTTTAAGTTCTTTTCTAATTGCTCTTGTTAATGAAACAACATAATTTTTTGTAGCATAATAAGTTGCCATAAGTGGTCCTGGCATAAATCCTGCAATTGATGCTACATTCAAAATGTGTCCTGAATTTCTTTTCTTCATCTCCTGTAAATATAATTTTGTAAGAATATGAACTGCAACAATATTTGTATCAATCATATTTAGTTCTTTATCTAAATCAGTTGTATCAAAATGTCCAAACAATCCAAATCCAGCATTATTTATCAATAAATCAATATCTTTATGTTCTAAAAATAAATTATAGCAATTTTCTCTTATACTAACATCTGAACATACTATTTCAACATTTGTATGCAACTCTTTTTTTAATTCTTCTAATCTATCTTTTCTTCTAGCTACTATTACTAAATCATAGCCTAAATTTGATAAATATCTAGCAATATCTTTACCTATTCCTGAAGAAGCACCTGTTATTAAAGCTTTCATATATTCTCCTAATAAATTATTTTGTTAATTCTAATATTTTTTCTTTATTATTCATAATTGTATCATATCCAACTTTAAATACTTTATCAACATCATCAACAACTAATAAACTTGTTCCAGCCGCATCAATTTCAATTGCTAAATCAGCTTCAGCTTGAGCTTTTCTAACATCTTTTAATGAAAATATATCAACAGTTCTTAATAGTATAGCAAATAAATCTGGTTCTGGTTTATACTCATCTATTTTAAAACTTAATCCTAAAGTTTTTGTTGCTCCCATATCTTTTAAAATATGTACTGGTAAATTATCTTTTGTACCACCATCTATAAAATTATAACCTTTATAATTGCAAGGAGTAAATACTGCTGGAAATGCAATACTTGCTCTTGTAGCAATGTCAACTGGTGCATCATATAAATAATCAATTTTATCATTTTTTAAATTGTAGTGTCTTGATAAAAATATACACTCTTTAGTTGATATTGTATCTACTGTTGCTACTGCATAAGGTATTGGTAAGTCATTCATATTTGATATATTTTTTTCTTTTGCACATTCTTTTATTATATTTCCAATATCTTCACCATTTATAAGTCCTTCAACTTTTGCTACTCCACTTCCAAGATATGTAACTCCAGCCTTGAATAATGGCTTTTTAGGAATTTTAGTCATTGCCTTATAGTAGCTTAAAAATCTTTCTAATATTTCGTCTGTATTATAGCCTAAAGCATAAATTGTTCCTATTAAAGCTCCTGAACTTGTGCCTGATAAATAATCAATTTTAATTCCTAAATCTTTTAAAGCTTTTAAAGCTCCAATATGTGCTATTCCTTTTAATCCACCGCCAGCTAGTGCTACACCTAAACTCATGCTTTTGTTTCCTCCTGATTATTCAAATAAATAGTTTGTGTTGGATATGCTAAATCTATATTTTCTTTTTCTATTAAAGTTAACAAATCACATAATATTTCTTGTTTTATTTTTAAAAATTTCTCATAATTTTTTTCTTTTACATATAAATATATTTTAATGTCATTACTACAAGCTGTAATATCATTAAAATTTACCATAACACTTTCTGGAACAACATTTGAATTATTTTCTAAAACAAAAGTAATTTCTTTTACTATTTTTTTAATTTGTTCTGAGGTTGTTTGTAAACTTACTCCTAAAGTTAAATCAAATCTTCTTGTTGCTAATTTATTCCAATTTGTAACATAAGATGAAGCTATTGTTGCATTTGGGATATTAATTATAGAATTACTAACTGTTTTTATTCTTGTACTTCTAAAAGTTATATCTGTAACTGTACCAGCAAAGTCACCAACTTCAATCCAATCACCAATATTGAATGGTTTATCTGTTAATATTGCAATTCCACTAAGTAGACTTTTTACTAAATCTTGGGCAGCTAAAGCAATCACAGCACTACCAATTCCTAAACCAGCTGCTAAACCATTCAAGTCGATTTTATTCATATATAAAATTATGAAGAAAGACACAATCCATATAAATCCTCTAATGATTTTACAAATAAAATTGTTAACCATTTTATTTGATGAATAATTTGTAAGAGATTTAAAAATAATTGATTTCGGAGAAATAGCAGATGTAATACATTTTGTAATAAAAATCATTACGATTATTTTAAATATATCATTAGCTATTACCATAATTTGTGAATTTACTGGTAAAATTCTTATTGATAAATATAAACCAACTAGTGCAAAAAAAGTTCTAAGTGGTTTATACATAGAATTTTCTTTTACATCTTCCTTTTCCCTTTTTATTTTGTTTATAATTTTTAAAATTATCCTTGCAAACAATCCTCTTAATAAGAAAAATACTATTGCAACCGCTATTGCTATTTGAATATCAAATATTGCTATTAAGTTTTTTATATCTATACTGGTTAATTTAGCTTTTAAAGCTTCCATACTTCCTCCATTTATTTTTTCGTTCATTTATTATTTTTATATTATATATTAAAAAATGCAAAAAGTATATCTCTTTTTGCATTTTTATTTATAGTATTTTATTGAATTATTTTTTGCTAAATTAAATATCCATTTATTATAATATATATTGTTTCAGTTTGTGATTAATTCATTTTATATATCTTTTGTTCGTAGAATTTTGCAATCAAATCATCTAATTCTACACTAATATTGTATATGATTGCATAATCTTTTCCTTCGCTAATGCTTTCATTAAGACGATCTCTTAATTTACAAATTTCATCATTTAACATACAATCACTCTCCTTAAAAACATTTTTTCCTTAGTACAGTTTTAAAATACCATATTGTTCCAGCAAAGTCAATAAAATAACAGTTTCTGCTGTCTTTTTCGTATGACAAAATTCGATTTATTCTACAAATTATGACATTTTTTCTACTTATTTACTATTTTTCTGTAAAAATCTACTTTTATTTCTTACAATATCTATGTATTTTCAATACATCATAAAAATTTCTTTTACCAAATATTGCATAATTATCAATTTATTTTATTTTTACATAAAGAAATAATCGAATATATAAATATAATCAAAGATACAATTTGTGAAACTCTAAAGCCTAAAAACATAAGACTATCCTGTCTTAATTCTTCCAAGAAAAATCTAGCAAATGAATATAATAATAAATAAGTAAAACATATTTCACCAGAAAATTTTCTATTTTTTTGTAACCATCTTAAAACAAAAAATATTAGTAAACAGATTATACTTTCATATAGAAATACTGGATGTACTTCAGTATACCCAATTTCTGTTATTATTCCCATTCTCAAAAAGCTTTGTGTTTGGCTTCCATAAGCTTCCACGTTGAAAAAGTTTCCCCATCTTCCAATACTTTGAGCAATACTTACAAATGGTACTATGTAGTCTAAAAAATCCAACACTTTAATGTCATATTTTTTGCACATCTTCACAATGGTAATCATTCCAGCAATAATTCCACCATAAATCGCAAGTCCACCATTTTTTATATTTAAAATTTCAACTATATTTTGAGAATAATATTCAAAATTAAAAATTATATAATATATCCTTGCACCAATTACTCCAAATACTAGAGTAATTAACATTATTTCAAGCATTTGATTATAGTCTATATAAAACTTCTCTTTGCTTAATTTTGCTAAAATTAAAGCAACTATAATTCCAAACACAATGCAAACAGCATACCAATACACATTCATATTAAATATGCTGAAAGCTATTTGTGGTACTTGTAAATTTATACCTAATTCTGGAAAAGTAACTATTTTCATCTTTAATCACATTCCTTCCTTTAAAGATAACAATTTATCTTTCTTCTTTCAAAGGTTTAACTACTGACACAACACTTTTATCTTCTAAAAATACTTCTTTTAATATTTCTTCTGCATTTTCTTTAGTAAGAGTATTAAATTCCTCAAAATATGCAAAAGGCTCTATTCCCTTCATGTAATCTGTTATTAAACTGTTTGCAACAGCACCTATATCATTATATTCTTTTACATATTCACCATAAAGTTTCTTTTTAATTCTTGTAAATTCTTTTTCATCAAAACCAGTATTTTTAAATTCTTCTATTTCACTTTTAATTCTTTCTATTACTAATTCTGGATTATCTGATTGTCCTTGAATTAAAAAATGTGCATAATTTCTGGAGAATTCATAGTCATAGCTAAGCTCTGTGTATAGCAATCCCTCATTATATAATTCTTGATATAGTTTTGAGCTTTTTCCTAAAATCAAATAAAATATAATATCCATTGCTAAATCTTTTTTAGTAAATTTTTCTATTTCAACTTTATCTTTATATCCAATCATGAATAATGGTAAACTAATTTGCATTTCTGTTTCAGCTTGTTTTTGAAAAATTTCATCTGGTTCTTTTTCATATAATCTTTTAATTTCAGTATTATTTCTTGGCAACGTGATTCTTTTTGAAATTTCTTCAATAATTTCTTTTACCTCAAAATCTCCACATACTGCCATTACCATATTATCTAGTCTATAAAATGTATTATAAATCTTATATAATTTTTCTTTATCAATTTTTGCGATTGTTTCTTTGGTACCAGCAACATCAATTCTTATAGCATTTTTTGAATACATACACTTTATTGCATTCATGTATAGTTGCCAATCTGGATAATCGTTATACATCATTATCTCTTGTCCAATAATTCCACGTTCTTTTTCAACATTTTCATCTGTAAAATAAGGATTTTGTACATAATTCATAAACTCATCTAATGCTTTATAAAAATTATCTGAACATTCATATAAATATGCTGTCATATTATTTCCTGTATATGCATTAGCATCAACACCCAAGCTAGACAATACATCTAAACTATTTTTTCCATTTTCTTGTTCAAATAACTTATGTTCCAAATAATGTGCAATTCCATCTGGTACAACAGTTTCTTCATTATCTCCTGGGCTAATAAAATGATTATCTATAGAACCAAATCTTGTGCCCCATATTATATATTTCTTTTGAATATTTTTTCTTGGAAAAACAAGTACAGTTAATCCATTTTCCATTTTTTCTATATATACTTTTTCTTGTATTTTGTTATTTTCTATAATTTGCATAAATTCAAACCTCCTAATCTCTTAAAAAATAAATTGTATTTATTTGAATTTGATTTGCGAAATCTATTATTTCTTGCTTTGTAACTTTTTCTATATTTTTTAAATAAGTATCTAAATCAACATTTGTCTTAGATATTTCTTGACCAATATAATATACAACTTCAGTGTCTTGTTCTTCACTAACAGATTTAATTCCAGATATTAAATATTTTTTAGCATTATTTATATCTTCATCTGAAAAATTACCACTCTTAATATTTTCTAATTGTTCTTTTATTATATTTAATGCTTTTTCATAATTTTCTATTTCTATACCACAACGAATAAAAATATTCATTTTCTGTTTAACCAAATTAGATTTTGTACTATAAGCTAAACTAGCTTTTTCTCTAACATTTTGGAAAAGCATTGAATTTGCACCATCACCTAATATAGAATTATATACTAAAGCTATACATTGTAAATTTTCTTGTTTACTAAGTATATCCATTCCTATTACTAATTTGCCTTGAGTAATATTCATTTTTTCAGTAATTTCTTTAGGATTATCCACAATTTGTTTAATTTCTGTGAATTCATTATTTAATATATAATTCTCTGCCCTTGGAATTAAGTTCTTTATATTTTCATTTTCTATAAAAACATTTTTAACATAGTTTTCGTTCAAGTTACCTGAAACAAAAATGTCTATTTTAGCTGTTTTTAATAATTTAAAATATTGTTCTGTTATATTTTCTTGATTTATTTTATCTACATCTTCAATATTTCCAAATTTAAACAATCCAAAGCCCTCATTATTATACATTGTACTTATACAATTTTCTAATGCATAAAAATCTTTATCATCAATTTTGCTTTCAATAATCTTTTTTAATTTTTCTTTTTCAGTTTTTAAAAATTCTTCTTTGAAAAACCCATTTTCCAAATTAGGATTAAATACTATATCTAATAATAATTTAATTGATTCATCAATTAAACTTTTATCAGCTACATATTCATCTCTTATACTTTCCACATAAAATTTTAATACTTGATTATCGCCAATTTTATCAACACCACATTCAAAAGAAGTTCCGTATAAATCATCTAATTTCTTGCTAATTTCTTCTTGTGTTTTATAATTTTTGCTTCCTCTTTTTAATAAAAACGGTATTAAAGCATTTTGGGTAACTGTTTCTTTAATAAGTGGTGTTGTTAATAATACACATACTAAATTTGTTTTGAAAAGATTTGTTGGAATAAAATGTAAATTTATTCCTTGCTTTATTTCTATTTTTTTATCGCTCATTGTCTTCTCCTATAAAAAATCATATATATTTTTTCCTAAAATTTACATTATATACTATAAATGCAATTTGATTATAGCATAACTAAAAATAAAAGTATATTCTACATTTGTTTTAATTTAAATTTTAGTAATTTTTTTATTATAACAACATAGTATGTATAAAGAAGATTTTTATATGTAAATATTTGAATAATTTTATTATCAACAATAAAATTAGCATTCTCAAATTTTTGTAAAAATTGTTTATTTACCTATTGACTTTTGCATTTTTTTTTGGTATCATAATAATGCTTTCACGAAAGCACATAGAAAATGCGGGAGTAGCTCAGTTGATAGAGCGTCGCCTTGCCAAGGCGAAGGTCGCGGGTTTGAGCCCCGTTTCCCGCTCCATTTTTTTA
>CAKPBB010000017.1 GCA_934140005.1 uncultured Clostridia bacterium | reverse complement strand
AAGTACAGAACTTAACGAATGATAGAGGTGGTTTTCCCTCTAGCAAGCAAGACTTTCCGAATAAATTGTGCATACAATTTATTGTGTTTTGTTTTTATGGATTTGTGGAGAAAGGCCTACCCCTTTCTCCAAATTAAATTATACAGAGGAGGAAAAATGATGAAAAGAAAATTAGAAATTACTTTATTTATCTTTTTAGTAGTGATAGCGGTTTTAACAATAAACAGTGAAGCAGCTTATCAATCAAGACCAGGTTTTTCAGCTTTAGTAGATACAACATCAAATAGCTTTTTTGAAAATATAAGAAAAATGGAATCTAAAGATGGTCCTATGGGATTAAGTGCAGAATTTACAGTTACTGATACAGAAGTAAAAGAAACAACAGCATCAAATAATATAGATGTCCATATGATAAAAAATTCTGAATGGGGTGCAGCAGTTCTTCTTGCAGCATCTGGATATGGAGCAGGAAGAGATGATGATGCTGGAACATATACAACAGGACCAAGCAATTATACAGGAATTTACGGTATGGGAAATGGCAACTGGGAATATACAGCTAGTTATTGTGTACAAGGTGGTTCTACAACTACAGGAAATGCAAATGTTAGAAGCATATTACATAGTTATGCTAATAGTAATTCAAAGTATGTAGATGTATATAGAAATCCAAATAACCAGGTAACGGCAGATTATGATACTTTTGCTAGTAAGAACAATCACATCAAAGGTGATGCGCTAGTTGAAGTCATGGGCTTACATAGCGGCAATATGTACCTTGCGACTACGTACAGTCCCGTATTCGGACGTGGTTACAGTGGTGTTTTTGCTTTCAATAGGGGCGGTGGTGGTAGCTACAGCGACAGTACTTCGCGTGCGGTGGCTGTGTGCGGAGCTGGACTTTAAACACTGCACCTTGTGATTTGAGAGGCGTGTAGGAATTCAAATTAGGTGTTACACTGAAGCGGCAATATGAACCTTGCGACTACGGACAATCCCGTATTCAAACGTGGTAACAATGGTGTTTTTGCTTTCAATAGGAACAATGGTAATAGCAACAGCAACAATACTTCGCGTGCGGTGGCTGTGTGCGGAGCTGGACTCTTGTGTGAAGATTTTGTTTTCTAAAAATTTTACTTATTTATAAGTAAAATTTTTAAAAAATAATTATAGTAATTTTCAATAATAATATAAATTTTAAAATTCGCAATTTAATATTTAATAATATATATAGAAAAATTAGTAGCTATAAAATTATTTGATTATGAAAATAAAAGATTTAGGTGGAGCAAAGTTTAAGGACTTTACTGATTAGATTTTTCACACACAAAAGAAGTGTAATTCCTTCCTTTTTGGTAAAAATTTGAAAGGAGTAGTACAATGCAAGTAAAGGAAACTTGAAAGTGATGTACACATAATTAAATAAAATGGCTAAACAAGATACAAGATTGATAATATACGAAAGATTAGTAGATTTAATTTTTTATTCTAAAAATTTATTAAAAAAATTTCCAAAGTCTGAAAGATTTGATCTATGTGCAGACATAAAACAAACTTTATACAAAGTATTAAGATTAGTAATGTATTCTTGGAAAGAAAAAGATATAGAACAAAGATATCAAAATTTAAAAGAAGCAGATATAGAAATTTATGTATTAAAAACATTAACTAGATTATCTTATATGGATAGATATATTACAGAACAAAATTATATGACATGGAATAATCACCTTTCTGAAATAGGAAAGATGTTAGGTGGGTGGATAAAAACATGTCAAAAAGGGTAAATAATATATTCTTACAAAAGATAAAATTTAAAAACGTATATGCAGCATATAAAAGAGCATCAATTTTAAAACATAAGAATAGAGAAGTAATACTTTTTGAAATGGATTTAGCTCAAAATTTATATGATATTTTAAAAGATTTATATTTTCAAAGATATAAACCAGGGATATATCGAAAATTTGTTGTATATGAACCTAAAAGAAGAGAAATAATGTCACTTCCATTTAGAGATAGAGTGGTACAGCAATGGTATGTTGAGGAATTTATAAGACCAATCTTTATTCCCAAATTAATAGTTGATACATATGCGTGTATTCCTGGAAGAGGATTACATCATGCAATTCATAAATTGCAATATTATATGCAAAAAATGAAAAAGGAAAATGAAGATTTTTATATTTTAAAATGTGATGTTGCAAAATTTTTTAATAATATACATAAAGATATTTTATTTGAAATAATAAAAAGAAAAATTAAGGATAAATATTTTTTAGAATGTACAAAGCATATACTATTTGATGGAACTTATAAAGTTGGAATTCCAATAGGAAATTATACATCACAATTTTTTGCAAATATATATTTAAATGAATTAGATCATTTTGTAAAAGAAAAATTAAAAATAAAATATTATGTAAGATATATGGATGATTTTATATTATTGCTTCCAAATAAAGAAAAAGCTATTGAAATAAGAAAAGAAATAGAAACTTTTTTAGAGAAAAGATTAAAGTTAGCATTAAATAAAAAGACAAATTATTTTAAGAATAAACAAGGAGTAAGTTTTTGTGGGTATCATATTTATGTTCACAAAATTGTTTTACTAAACCAAAACAAAAAGAAAATTTACAAAAGAGTAAAGCATTGGAATGATTTATATGCGAAGGGTGAATTAGATATGTTTGAAGCCGCACAAAGCTTAATTGCTTGGATTGGACATGCAAGTGCAGCAGATTCTTATGAATATATAAATAAGATAAAAAACAAATGTGATTGGTATTACAAAGGAGATATAAAATGAAAGGAAAGAAGGCTAAATTAAGCAATCATCAAGGAATCACTCTCATCGCTTTAGTTATTACAATAATAATTATGTTGATATTAGCAGGAATAAGCTTAAATGCAACGATAGGAGATAATGGAATTATTAGCAAAGCAAGAGAAGCAAAATTTAAACAAGCTTTGTCATCATATAAAGAACAAGCAGATGCTTATGCATTAGAATATAATATGGATAATGACATTGGAATTGGTGAAGAGTCTACTTTATATTCAGGTGCATTAAGAGAAGCTGGTAAAGAAAATGATACAATTGGAATATATAATGATATATATACAAAACATTTTAAAGATTTGAAGAAGTTGTCAGAGGGTTCTAGTACAGGTACAATTTCGAATACTAGCATTGATGAAGTAATTCCAGATATGGAAAATTACTATAAAAAACATATTGGCATAGAAATTGGAACAATGATGTGGTTTGCTGAAAAAAGAGATGATGTGGAAGTACAATGGGCTTTAGATTTGGGAATATCTGTGTTTATTGAAGGTGTGGGAAAAGTCCTACCAGATGGAAGTTATCAAATATACTCAAAGGGAGAGTATACAAATTCAATGGGAACTTCTGGTACATATTGTTCAGAACCAGATTTAACAGGCTTTAATACAGCAGCAACATATTATATTGAATATGAATCAGATAATCAAAGCAGTAATTCAGGTAATCCAATATATCTAAACGTACCAGACAATTGGTATGATTATGGTAATCAAAAATGGGCAAATATAGCAACAGTAAATGACTGCCAAATGACATATTGGACATGGATACCAAGATATGTTTATAAAGTAGATCAAAGTGGTGACACAATTGATTGCAAGTTTGTAAATACATCTAATGTATGTATTGATACAAACGGGCTAGAAGTTGATGTTTCAGACTATATTTTACCAAGTGCGTTTACTTTTGATGGAAAAGAACTTTCAGGAATTTGGGTAAGTAAATATGAAATATCAGAACCAGTACATCCAACAGGATTTTCTGCTACAACAGATAAAGACAGTATAACAATTCAAAGCATTACTACAATTGGATCAAGCACACCTGGTGGAGATAATCCAATTGGAAAAAATGTAGACATACATATAAGTGGAAATGGAATTGATAAAACAATTTCAAGTGTCAATTTACCATATAAAATTGAAGGATTGTCACCAGACAAAACATATAAAGTTGAAGTTGAAACACCAACTTTTTATGAAACTAGAATGACTTTATCAAGAGAACTAACAACTCCAGAAGGTACAGTAAATGAAATTGCAAATCCAGATTTTACAGGATTCAATACAGATACAACATATTTTGTAGAATATGAAGAAGATAATAAAACAGCAAAACTATCAGATAAAGTTCAAACAACAGTAGATACAATTGATACTTCTAAATTAGTTGCTTCAAATGCACCAGCAAATTGGTATGATTATACAAAGAAAAGATGGGCAAATGTTGCAACAATGACATCAGATGGAAAAATTGCATATTGGACATGGGTACCACGATATAAATATAAAGTAATTGAATCTGATGATACGGTTGATTGTATTTTTGTAACTAGAAATAAAACTAATTCATTCTTAAGTTCAATAACAGATAAATATGTAATACCATCAGCATTTACATGGAATGGAAAAGAACTTTCAGGAATGTGGGTTTTAAAATATGAAGTTACACTTGCAAAAGAACCTACAAGTTTTGTTGTACAAGCAGGTACTAATGAAATAAAAATAACAAGTGTTTCATATACTGGTTCTGGTGGAAATTTACCAACAGATGGATATATATTAAACGTTACAGACAAAGCTTCAAATAGTAAAATTATAAATAATGCAACTATAAGTATTGGAGCAAATGGATATAATATTACAGGTTTGTCTGCTGGACATACTTATGATATTGAATTAACTGCTCCAATGGTATATAAAGATGCAACAGGAAGTACGCAATATAAAAAATTAAGTAGAACTGTATCAACAGTTGGAAGTGGTGATGGAACAGCTAATGTACCGAACCTAGATGGATTTAGTAAAGAAAATACATATTATGTTGTATATAGTAGCAATAAGCAAAAAGCTTTATTAGGTGATAAAGTTGAATATGATGCAAATGGAAATCCAACAAATGCACCAGCTGATTGGTATGACTATGGTGCTAAGAGTTGGGCGAATATTGTTACAATTACAGTAAATGAAGGAAAAACATTGAACTTAACTAAAGGTATGGAAATTAGTTCTATTAATACAACATATTCAAAAATGGCAATGTTTGTATGGGTTCCTAGATATGAATATAAGGTTGATAAAAATTCTGATTCAACAGATATAGTATTCATTTCAAGTAGTAAAAAAACAGCAGACAGTGGATATACAATACCATCAGCATTTACTTGGGATGGAAAGGAATTATCAGGCTATTGGGTATCAAAATATGAAGTTACTGAAATAAATAATGATAATTAAGGTGAAATTATGAAAAAAGT
Organism: uncultured Clostridia bacterium; assembly: GCA_934140005.1. Lineage (GTDB taxonomy): Bacteria > Bacillota > Clostridia > TANB77 > CAG-508 > Scatovivens. Next base: position 31,538 of record CAKPBB010000017.1, on the reverse strand, counting down.
AATTAATTTTATTAAAGATAACAAAAAAATATTGATAATATTATTAATTTTAATAATTATAGTATTATCAATAGGAAAAGTTAGTAAGAAGAAAAAAATTGCTGAAAATATAGCAAAAGAAAATGAACAATTAAGAATTGAAGAAGAGGCAAGAAATAATAGTCAATATAATTCTGATATGTTAGAAAATAATGTAGAAGATATTGGTACATCAGAAGATGATATTAAAATGTTTAATTAAATATTATGAAAGTAGTATGCAATATACTACTTTCATAAAACTTTATATAAAGGTAAATAATATATGGATAATAAATATGAACAAGATATAATAAATGACAAAAAAATAGAAATGAGAAAAGAACAAGAGTATAGAAAAAGAGAAAACAGAGTAACTCTTTTAGTAGCATTTTTCTCAATTGGTGCAATAATGGGGTTAATTATATATGCAATTTATGAAATTGAAAATGCTATATACATTTTACCAGTTTGTATGTTTTTACTGGCAGTTATTATATCAACGATAGTTTAAAAATAAAGAAAGCTATTAGCTAAAAGTATTTAGTTCAAACTCTAATCAAAATTTGAATTATTTATTATAACTTTTAGTAATAACTTTCTTTTATTATTCTTTAATTTCTTTTGCTAGTTTTCCAATTGCTTTAGTTTCAATCCTAGAAACATATGAACGACTGATATCAAGCATTTCAGCTATTTCTTTTTGAGTTTTAGGCTTATCTCCACTTAAACCAAATCTTAACTCAATAATTGTTTTTTCTCTGTTTTTCAAAACCGTTTTTATCTTTTGATATAAATTTTTTACCTTAAGTTTTAAATCAACTTCATCTTCAACATTCTTTTCATTTACTTCAAGAATCTCTTGAAGTGTAACAACATTATCATCTTTATCTTTTCCAACTGGTTCATTTAAAAATACTTCAGAATTTCTTTTTTTATTACTTCTAAGAAACATTAAAATTTCATTTTCAATACATCTTGCAGTATATGTAGCTAATTTTATATTTTTTTCTGTATTAAAACTATTGATTCCTTTTATTAAGCCAATAGTACCAATGGAGATCAAGTCATCTGAATCAATATTTGTATTATTATATTTTTTTGCTATATGAGCAACTAATCTTAAATTATGTTCAATTAAAATATTTCTAGCAGATTCACTACCAGATAACATTTCTTCTAAATACTTTTTTTCATCTTCAGCACTTAAAGGCTCTGGAAATAAACTACTGCTTTGAATATATCCAAAGCCAAAAATCATTTTGCTAAGAAAACTAAAAAAAGTCTCTAATGTAAAGACAAGCATTTAATACCTCCCGTTTAAAAGCATACTAAAATATATGAACGAAAAAATAAAAGTGTGCCTGACCAATATAAATTAAATTGCATGAATTTATAAGAATACTAATAATTAAAGAAGTTTGACGATTAGAAATAAAAGTGATAGAATTTATAATATTTGATTGGAGGAATTAAAATGTACGGAAAAATCAAAGATATGAGAAGACTAGAAGTAAAAATCAATAGAGGTGGAGAACTTGTATATTCTGGAAAAGTAGAAGAAGCACCAGAAGATATTAAAAATTTGAGTTATATATCAATAAAACTTGATGGAGGTATTGCAATATTGGAAATCGAATAGAAAAATTCTATGATAAAAAAGAGCTTTATTGAGGATAAGAATGGTGAAGAAATGGAAAAAGATATATTAAGAGAATGTACATTATGCCCAAGAAATTGCAAAGTTAATAGATATGAAAAAATTGGAAGATGTGGAATGACAGCAAATATAAAAATTGCTTTAGCAGATTTACATTTTTATGAAGAACCTTGCATTAGTGGATTAAGTGGTTCTGGTGCAATATTCTTTTCTGGATGCAATTTAAACTGTGTTTATTGCCAAAATTATGAAATTAGTCAAGAAAAGAAAGGATATGAAATCTCTATTCAAGAATTAGCTGATAAGATGATTGAACTTCAAAATAAAGGAGCTAATAATATAAATTTAGTTACTGCGTTTAGCTTTGTACCACAAATAATAGAAGCAATTGATATTGCTAAAAAACAAGGTCTTAATTTGCCAATAGTATATAATAGTAGTGGCTATGAAAGTATAGAAACAATAAAAATGCTTGCTGGATATGTAGATGTATATTTACCAGATTTAAAATACTATTATAATGAACTTTCTAAAGATTTATCTAATGTAAATGATTATTTTGAAAAAGCATCAAAAGCTATTTGGGAAATGAAAAAGCAAGTAGGAAATCCAATATTTGATGAGGAAGGAATTATACAAAAAGGAATAATTGTTAGACATTTGGTATTACCAAATCATTTGCAAAATACAAAAGGTATTTTAAAATGGATAAAAAATAATTTAGGAAAAGACACATATTGTAGTATAATGGCACAATATTTTCCAACATATAAGGCTTTGGAAAAAGAAGATATTAATAGAAAATTAAGCGTAGAAGAATATGATGAAATAGAAAATTATGTGTATAAATTGGGACTAAAAAATGGATATATGCAATATGTTGAAGATGATGAAGAAAAATATGTTCCAAAATTTTAAATGCACAATATATTATAACAAAAAAATAATTACTAAAACAAATTTTAAAAATAGAGAATAAATTAGGAAATAGTGTTTATAATAAAGATTAAATTAGATAAATAATTAAAATTATATAAAAATAATGAAAAAATGAGTTGATAAAAACTTAAAAAGACTGTATAATAAATTCAAGTTAAAAATAGTTAATAATCTTCCCTGCGTAGTGCGTGTAGAACTGATTTTTTAGAACCTACAAGTTTGGATAAGGGAGTCTGAGCTCTAGATATGGCGTGTATGCTTGCATTTATGTAAGAAACCCAGGAGTATTTAGGAGGACACCCACCTGTATATATACAGGTCCATAAAAAATCTTCATCTTACGGCTTAGACGTGGGGCTTTTTGTTATTTATAACAAGAAAAAAGAGTTGAAATTTATAGCTAAAAATACTATAATATAACAGTAATATTAAGAGAAATTTGGTATGTATATGAATATAAAACAGTTGATAAAATATGGAACGAATGAGCTAAATGGAATAGAAGATTCTTATTTGAAAGTAAGGATTTTATTGGCTCATATATTAGATAAAAATAAAGAATATTTAATTATAAATAGTGATGAAGATGTATCAAAAGAAAAAGAAGAAGAATTTTTTGAAAAATTAGAAAAATTAAAAAAAGGATATCCTATTCAATATATTACTAATTCACAATTTTTCAGAAATTGTGAATTTTATGTGGATAACAATGTTTTAATTCCACAACCAGATACAGAAATTTTAGTTGAAGAGTCTATAAAAATAATTTTAGAAGAGCAAAGTTCTAATGTTTTAGATCTATGCACTGGGAGTGGAGCAATTGTTATTTCTATAGCAAAAGAATTATCAGAAGCATCAAAAAAAATTACATTTTGGGCAAGTGATATAAGTGAAAAGGCTTTAGATGTTGCAAAGAAAAATGCAAAGCAAAATGAAGTTGAAATAAATTTTATACAAAGTGATTTATTTGAAAAAATTGATAATAATTTAAAATTTGATATTATTATTTCTAATCCTCCATATATAGAAACAGCAACAATTGAAAATCTATCAATAGAAGTGAAAAATGAACCTAAAATTGCTTTAGATGGTGGAAAAGATGGTTTAGAATTTTATAGAAAAATAGCAAAGAAATCTAAGGATTATTTAAAAGAAAATGGATATTTAGCTTTAGAAATAGGCTATAATCAGATGGATAGTGTATGTGAAATTTTAGAAAAAAACAATTTTAAAATATTAAAAAAAGTTAAAGATTTTTCTAATAATGATAGAGTTATAGTGGCACAAGTTTTATAGATTTATAAAAATCTAAATTTATTATAAGGTAGATAAAAATGACTTTTTCTTATGAAATAAAAGAAGAATTAAGTAAGATAATCAATTTTAAAGATAAAGAAATATTAGAGGCTGAATTTTTAGGATATATTTTAACTGGAAATACAAATATGGTTGATAATAAAATTGAATATATTACTGAAAATGAATTTAATATAGAAGCTTTTTATAAAATTTTATTTAATTTAAATATAGAATATGAACCAGCTGTAAAAGGCAAATATTATGTTGCAGTAATTTTAATTGATGAAAAATTTAATGAATATTTAAAATTAATTAATTCTAAAAAAGAAGAAATTTTAAAAGCTATTGTAAAAGGTGCTTTTTTAGGTGCTGGGTCAATAAATGATCCTAAAAATAAATATCATTTAGAAATTTCATTTGAAAACAAAGAAAATGCTAATTATGTAATAAATATTTGTAAATTTTTTGGTATTAATTTGAAATCATTAGAACGAAAGAAATTTATAGTATATTTAAAAGAAAGTGAAGAAATATCAAGATTTTTAGCTTTAGTAGGAGCTAATAAGGCTGTTTTAAAATTTGAAGAAATTAGAATTATGCGAGAAATGAAAAATAATGTTAATCGTTTAGTAAATTGTGAAACAGCTAATATTAATAAAACTGTTAATGCAGCAGTTGATCAAATAAATGATATTAAATATATTCAAAGTAAAAATAAATTTGATGAAATGTCTGAAGACTTAAAGGAATTAGCATTACTAAGATTAGAAAACCCAGAAGATACTTTAAAAGAATTAGGAACAAAGCTTAGTCAACCGATTGGAAAATCTGGAATAAGTCATAGACTTAAGAAAATACACGAATTTGCAGAAGAATTAAAGAGATAAAGATGTACAAAAGAGAACAATAATAGAATATGTAAAGGAATAAAAAATGGAAGAATTAGGAATATATGTACATATACCATTTTGTAAAAAGAAATGTAGTTATTGTGATTTTAAATCTTTTGCTAATATAGAAGAAGATATGCAAAAAAAATATGTAGAAGCCCTTATAAAAGAAATAAAAAATTGTAATGATGATAATAAGCATATTGTTACAACAATATATATTGGTGGTGGCACACCTTCTTTTATAAAAACAGATTATATAAAGGAAATATTAGATGCAATTTATAAAAAATGGCAAATAAAATCAGATGTTGAAATAACAATAGAAGTCAATCCGGGAACAGTTACAAAGGATAATTTGAACTCATATAAATTAATGGGTATCAATAGACTTAGTATTGGACTTCAGTCAACTAATAATTATTTGTTAAAAAAAATTGGCAGAATACATACATATGAAGACTTTATTGAAACATATATAATTGCTAGAAAAATGGGATTCGAAAATATAAATATAGATTTAATGTTAGCCTTACCAGAACAAACTTTAGATGATTTGATGACAAGTGTCAAAAAAGTAATTAACTTAAATCCTGAACATATTTCAATTTATTCTTTAATTTTAGAAGAAAATACAGAACTGTGGAAAAAAGTTCAAAGTGGAGAAGAAAGCACTTTGTCAGATGAACTTGAAAGAGAAATGTATTGGCAAAGTAAAAAAGCATTTGAAAATGCTGGATATAAGCATTATGAAATTTCTAATTATGCGAAAAAGGGTTATGAATCTAAACACAATAGCAATTGTTGGAAACAAAAAGAATATCTAGGTTTTGGAATAGCAGCACATTCTTATTTTAATGAAAAAAGATTTTGTAATATAGAAAAAATCAATGATTATATTAGGAATATTGAAAAAAATAATTTTAAACAAAATCAAATTATTGAAGAAGAAAATAGAACAAAAGAAGATATTGCAAAAGAATATATGATGCTTGGACTTAGAAAAATAGATGGAGTATCAATTTCAGAATTTCAAAGAAAATTTGAATTAAATCCATTATTTTATTTTAGATTTGAAATTAGTAAATTAGAGCAAATGAACTTGTTAGAAGTTGACTTAGATAATATAAAACTTACGAAAGAAGGGTTAGATTTAGCCAATATAGTTTTTGAAGAATTTGTATAAAAACAAATTATTTTAACCCTTGCAAAACACATGCATTTGTTATAGAATATAACAGAATTAGGAGGAATTAAAAGTGCAGGTAAAACAAGAAGATTATATACAAAAAGTAAAAGAAATAAATTCATTAAAAAATAAGAAATATTATATTCTAACAATGGGTTGCCAATTAAACGAAAATGATTCAGAAAAATTGGCTGGAATGTTATGCGAGATGAATTATACAGAAACAAAAGAAATGCAAGATGCTGATATTGTGATATTTAATACTTGTTGTGTTAGAGAAAATGCAGAAGAAAGATTATTTGGCAAAGTAGGAGAAGTAAAAAAATTAAAAGAGAATAAAGATGTTTTACTTGCTATTGGCGGATGTATGATGCAAGAAAAAGCAATGTTAGATAAAATCAAACAAAGTTATCATTATGTTGATATTGTATTTGGTACTCATACAATGCAAAATCTTCCAGAAGATGTGTATAAAGCACTTATTAGACGTGAAAAAGTAAAGGATGTTATAGATATAGATGGCGAAATTTATGAAGGCTTACCTATAAAAAGAAACGATAAATTTAAAGCTTCTGTAACTATTATGTATGGCTGTAATAATTTTTGTACATATTGTATAGTTCCTTATGTAAGAGGTAGAGAAAGAAGCAGAGAGCCAGAGAAAATTTTAGAAGAAGTAAAAATTTTGGCAAAAGAAGGCTATAAAGAAATAACTTTATTAGGTCAAAATGTAAACTCATATAAAGGAAATGAAAAAATAAGAAACTTTGCAGATTTACTAAATGAAGTTTGTAAAATAGATGGAATAGAGAGAGTTAGATTTATTTCACCACATCCAAAGGATTTTACAGATGATGTAATAGAGGCTATTGCTAACAATGAAAAAATATGTAAAATTATTCATTTGCCATTACAATCTGGAAATTCAAAAGTATTGAAAGAAATGAATAGAAGATATACTAAAGAGCAATATTTAGCTTTAGTTGAAAAAATGAAAGACAGAATCCCAAATATTGTTTTTTCAACTGATATTATAGTTGGTTTTCCAGGCGAAACTGATGAAGAATTTGAAGATACATTAGATGTTGTTAGAAAAGTAAATTTTGAACAAATATTTATGTTTATATATTCTCCAAGAATTGGTACACCAGCTGAAAAGAGAGATGACCAAGTTCCAGAGGATATAAAGCACATTAGATTTGATAAATTAAAAGACTTATATGATAGTCATGTAGATGAAAATAATGAAAAATATATTGGTACTAACCAAAAAGTAATGATAGAAGGTTATAGCAAAAATAATAACGAAATGTATACAGCAAGAACTGATACAAATAAGGTAGTAGTATTTAAACCAATAGAAGGTCAAAAAATTGGAGATATTGTAACAGTTAAAATAATAAGTGCACATAAATGGTACTTAAAAGCTGAAATCATAGATACAAAACAAGAAAAATAATAGGAAAAGTTGAAAGAGGTTAATTATGACAAATAAAAATGAAATGATTTTTATTAACAAGATACTAAATACTGAGTTGACAATTAGAAAAACTGCAAAGCAATTCGGATTAAGAAGAGATGATTTAATAAGAAGAATGGAAGAGGCTTTAGCTGGTGATGAAGAAAATTTGCAACAATTAAAATTAGTAATTGTAATTAACAAAATGCTTTTTGATAATATACCAATGAATGAAGCAGCAAAAGAACTAGGAATCACAGAAAAGGAGTTAGATAAAAAGATTTTATCTACATTAGCAAATAACGAAGATAAATTAAAAAGATATAAAGAATATAAAAATCCTTCACAAAACAAAATAAAAAAAGAAGCAAATGCATTTCATAAGAAGACTAATAAAAAGACAAATAATACTGCAAATAAAAAAGGAAATAATAAAGGTGGAAATGTAAAAAAAGCAACAAATAAAAAAACAAGTGGAGGAAATAAAAAATAAATTAAATCGGGTAATATTGAAATAAATAATGGTTTAAAGAAATGGAGCAAAGAAAATGCCAGAACAATTATCACCAATGATGCAAAGTTATTTAGCAACAAAGGAACAATACAAAGATTGCATCTTGTTTTATAGAATAGGAGATTTTTATGAAATGTTCTATGATGATGCTTTAGTCGCATCAAGAGAACTAGAAATTACATTAACTGGAAAAGCTTGTGGAACAGAGGAAAAAGCACCAATGTGTGGTGTTCCGTTTCATGCAGCAGAATTATATATTTCAAGACTTATATCAAAGGGATATAAAGTAGCAATTTGTGAGCAACTTGAAGATCCAAAACAGGCTAAAGGACTTGTGAAAAGAGATGTTATAAGAGTTGTTACACCAGGTACTGTTATAGAAACAAATATGCTAGAAGAAAAAAAGAACAACTATATAATGGGAATTGTAAAAAAAGGATTATATTATGGTGTTGCTATTTGTGATATTAGTACAGGTGATTTTTATGCTACTCAAATTAAACTTGCAGACAATAATTTTGAAAAACTATTAGATGAATATGCTAGATATGTTCCAGCTGAAATTGTTGTAAATGAAGCAATGGGAATGTCAACAAAAGAATTAGAAATAATGAAAGATAGAAACAATACTTTTGTTACTATTAGAGAAGATAAAATTTTTAATGAAGATGATACAATACTTTTAAGATTATACAAAATGGAAGATGACTTTGGTAAAGAGAAAACTGATTTGAAAAATGATAAACTTGCAGTACAAGCTATAAATGGATTATTAAATTATTTTTCAGAAACTCAAAAAGTTAAACTTGAACATATAAATAAAATTAGATTATATGAAGTAAAGAAGTTCATGGCACTAGATATAAATGCAAGAAGAAGCTTGGAACTTACTGAAAGAATGAGAGATAAGTCTAAAAGAGGGACTTTAATATGGGTTTTAGATAAAACTTCAACATCAATGGGTGGAAGACTTTTAAGAAGATGGATAAATGATCCTTTATTAGATGTAAAAGAAATTAACGATAGACTTGGAGCTGTTAAAGAATTTAAGAATAATGTAATGTTACGAGGTGAACTTGCTGAAATTCTAAAAAAAGTTTATGATATTGAAAGATTAGCAGGAAAAATATCTTATGGCAATGCTAATGCAAGAGATTTAATATCTCTTAAAAATTCACTTTCACATTTACCAGAATTGAAAGAACTTTTGTCAATGGCAGAATCAGATTTACTTAGAAAAATATATTCAAATTTAGATGAATTAAAAGATATATTTGAGCTTATAGATGAAGCTATTGTTGAAGATCCTCCAATAAGTATAAAAGAGGGTGGAATTATAAAAAGTGGATATTCACAAGATATTGATGAATATAGAGAAGCTTCAACAGATGGAAAGAGATGGATTGTTGAACTAGAAGCAAAGGAAAGAGAAGAAACTGGTATAAAAAATTTAAAAGTTGGATATACTAGAGTATTTGGATATTATATAGAAGTTACAAAATCTTTCTTGAATCAAGTTCCAGAAGACAGATATGTAAGAAAGCAAACTTTAACTGGTGGAGAAAGATTTATAACAGAAGAATTAAAACAAATTGAAGGCAAAATATTAGGTGCAGAAGAAAAAGTTGTTGCATTAGAATATAATGAATTTACTAAAATTAGAGATGAAATTGGAAAAAATATAGCAAGACTTCAAACTTCAGCTTCAGCTATTGCGATGGCAGATGTATTAAATAGTTTAGCTATTGTAGCAGAAGATAATAATTATGTTTGCCCAGAAGTTGATGAATCTGGTGAGATTATAATAAAAGAAGGTAGACATCCTGTAATTGAACAAATGATTGATAGTGGAAGTTTTGTTCAAAATGATACATACTTAAACAAAGAAGAAAATAGAGTAGCAATTATTACAGGTCCTAATATGGCTGGTAAATCAACATTTATGAGACAGGTTGCTTTAATTACTCTAATGGCTCAAATAGGTAGCTTTGTACCAGCAACTGAAGCAAAAATAGGAATTGTAGATAAAATTTTTACAAGAGTAGGAGCTTCCGATGATTTAAGTAGTGGACAAAGTACATTTATGGTTGAAATGTCAGAAGTAGCTAATATATTAAAAGAGGCAACTCCAAATAGTTTAGTTATATTAGATGAAATTGGTAGAGGAACATCAACTTATGATGGACTATCAATAGCATGGGCTGTTGCAGAATATATTGCAGATAAAGAAAAAGTTGGCTGTAAAACTTTATTTGCAACACATTACCATGAACTTATAGAACTTGAAGATAAAATAGATGGAATTAAAAATTATTCTGTAGCTGTAAAAGAAAAAGGTGAAGATGTAATCTTTTTGAGAAAGATTATAGAAGGTGGAACAGATGAAAGCTATGGTATACATGTCGCCAAACTTGCAGGTGTTCCAAAACAAGTAGTAACAAGAGCTAATAAGATTTTACAATCACTTGAAAAAGGTGGTGTTAAGGTTAAAGAGGAAAAAGAAGATAAAAAGCAAGTTGAAGGTCAATTTGATTTCTTTAATATAACTTTAGCTAATATTGCTACTGAATTAGATAAGGTTAACTTAAATGAATTAACACCAATAGATGCTTTAAATACTCTTGCTAAAATGAAAGAAATGTTAAAATAAAAATATTATTTATTTTTCTGTAATGCAGTTAACAAATTTTGTGATAATATTTGTAAATAACAAAAGTATGATTTGATTTAAATTTGATAGCGATTCTTAATTGAGTTGCTATCTTTTTATATAAAAATTAAAATTTACATTACTAAAATATATAAAATTTTTTATTTTTATAAAAATATATTGAAAAAAATTTTATTAACATATATAATTTTTATATAATTAAAATAGATTAAATCTATAAATACAAAAGAGAAATGGAGAAAAAGGTGGAGAGCAAAAAAAACAATAGTATAAATTCTGTTTCAAGAAAAAAATTAAATTTTAGCATTATTGTTTTAGACATTATTGCTTTCATTTTTATTTACTTTTTAACACCAAAATTATTAAATTTTCCGGTTAATTCAATGAATTTAAAATTTCAAAAAGCAACAATAGGACATACTTTTTTAGAAATTTACTTGGCAATATTTACTTTAATTGTTATTGTACAATTATTTGTATTAAGGCATTTATCAAGAAATATCAATTTATATCTGGAAGAATATTTTCATAGAGAAGAAATAGACTATAATATAATTTTAAGAGTAAGAAATGATTGCTTAAATGTACCATATAGATTTTTAGAAATTCAATGGGGGATAATGGCTTTTTTTGCTTTTAGTGTAATTACATTTTGTATTATATTTGGAAAAAGTTTCATAATTAATTTTGATAGAATATCATTTGCTTTAGTTAGGTTTGGAACTATTATTTTAGCATTTTGGCTTGTCCTATCTATAGCAATACTAGAGATTATACAAAATTATATGCAAAAAGTTTTAAGATTAACATATAAACAAACAAATAAATTTGAAAAAATTGGGCATAGAATAGAAAATACTAGATCATTGCTTTTACAATTATTGCCTTTAATCTTTTCATTGTTAATATTATTTGCAGTTTTGGCTTATGCTAAAACAATACAAGTAAAAGCAAATTCTTTATCTAATTACTATAAATTATATATGGATTTAATAGATTTCAAAGAAGAAAATAAAATTACCAAAGATAGTCTTTTAAATAAATTAAATACTATTCCACTACTTCAAAATGGTGATACAGCATTTGTTATAGATCCAGAGAATAACTCATATACAGCCAACTATAATAGTAATATTAGTGATTTTACAATTAAATATAGAGATTACTTTTTTGGTAGAAAAGGTGATAAAAAAAATACTGTTGTAGATTTTACAGAAGTTGATGGAATTCTTTATGAAAGCTTTGGAATAGATGAACAATTGTATTGCCAGAAGATTTTTGATGAAAATGGCTTACCATGGTATATAGGATATAAATTTTCTATTTCAGATAGAGATTCAATGTATTTTTACATAACTTGTATAAGTGTTATGTTTATAGCATATGCGATAATTGTATATATATGGGCTAAAAATAATTCTTTAAATGCGAAAAGAATTGCAGACAATATGGAACAAATTTTACAAAAAGAAGATTTATCAAAAGAAAATTACTTACCTATTTTGTCAAATGATGAATTTGGAGATGTTGCATATAACTACAATCATATACAAATGAAAATGGCTAGACAACAAGATATTATGTTAAAGCAGGAACAACTTTCTGTTTTAGGTGAAATGGCTGGTGGTATGGCACATGATATAAATACACCGATTTCTTCTATAAATACAGCAATAACAATGCTTGCAAGAAAAACAACAGATGAAAGAGAACAAACTATTTTAAAGAATATGCAAATATCAACAGATAGAATAATTAATATAGTTACAAGTATGAGAAATCAAGTTAGAAATATGGGAAGTAATGAAAAAGAAATTTTTAGCTTGAATATGATGGTGACTGACCTAAATATTATAATTCAAAATGAATTGAAAAAATCAGGTTGTACATTTACACAAGATATAAAGGAAGAAATAAGCATATATGGGGAAAGAACAAAACTTGGACAAGTTTTAACAAATTTGGTTGTAAATGGAATACAAGCTTATAGCTCAAATGAGAAAAAAGGAAATGTAACATTAAGAGCTAAAAAAGAAAATAATGATATATGTTTAATAGAAATAATTGATGAGGCTGGAGGAATTCCTGAAAAAGTACAGCCATATATTTTTAATAATATAATGACAACAAAAGGTTCTAAAGGAACAGGTTTAGGTTTATATTTGGCTTCAACTGTTATAAAAGGTGTTTATGAAGGCACTATTGATTTTGAAACAGAGCCAGGTAAAGGAACAAAGTTTATTATAAGAATACCAATGAAAATGGAGGAGAAAAGATAATGAGTATTGAAAATGAAGCAGCAAATGTCAACATTTTGTTAGTTGATGATGATGAAAACTACTTAGAAATGACAAAAATGTATTTAGAGGATAATGGTATGAAAATTACTACTTATTCAAATCCGATTGAGGCATTAGAGGTATGCAAAAAGAATAAAATTGATATTGTTTTGTTAGATTATTTTATGCCACAAATGACAGGAGAAGAATTTGTAAAAGATTTGAGAACTGTAAATAACAAAACTTTAGTAATTTTACAAACAGGTTTTGCAGAGAAAAAACCACCTATTGAAATGCTTACAAATCTTGATATTCAAGGATATTATGACAAAACAAAAGAAATTGATGAACTTTTATTGTTGACATTATCTGCAATAAAAACAATTAAATTGATGAAATTAAGCCAAAAGCAAGAAATTAAAATTGATTTATTAAACTACAAAAAACAATTTTTAGGTGATTTAATAGTTGGCTTGGTAAATGAAGCAAAAGATCAATTATTTTCAATTAGTATTGCTAACAAATCAATAGAAGAAGAATCAACTTTATTCAAAGATGAAAATGGTGTAATTTCTAGAGCAAATAATAAATTAGGCGAATTATTTGAAACAATCAATTTTGAAAGTATCGAACATGCAACAGCAGGAGAAATCATTAACGCAATTAATATTTTATTGAAGAGTAAAAAGAGTTCAGAAGGAATTCTTATTGATTATAAAATAGACGCAGATGACGTTGATAAAATAGTATTTTCAGATGGTGTTGATAGTTTAATTTATATAATAGTTGAAACAGTAAATTATTTCTTAACAAAAGATATAAAAAATGTAGAAATTGCATTTGAACAAGATGAAGAAAAATGCTATATTAAAATACTAAATTCAACAACATATACAAAAGAATTTATTAAAACTATAGTTTTAATTTTATCAGAAAATACTCAAATAGGAATTGATATTAAAGATGGTAAAATTACTTTAGCAGTACCAAAAGCATAAGATATAGAAAATGAAAATAAAAACCAGTTGTAATGACTGGTTTCATTTTTATATATTGAATTAAGAAAATTTAAAAAATGATATTGATTTTTTTTTATAATATATGTACAATAAAATATATAAAAAAGAAAGGTTATAAAATAAACAAAATGGAAAATACCCCAAATCCTTGTGGCTGTACACACACACACACACACACACACACACATGTATCTTCTTACAAGATAGAAAATTAGAAAACATTACTAGCAATAGTAATGTTATTTGTGGTATAGAAAATATAAGAGAGAAAGAAGTATAGAAATATATTTTTTTCTCTCTTTTTGCGTTTTATTTTATATTACCAAAGAAAAAAAGAAAGGGGAAAAAATATGAAACAGAAAGGAATAACACTAATAGCATTAGTAATAACAATAATAGTTTTATTAATACTGGCAGGAGTTTCAATTTCACTTGTTACTGGAGAAAATGGAGTTTTATCAAAAGCAAAAATGGCAGTAGAAAAAAATACAGAAGCTAAAGCAAAAGAAGATATTAATATGGCTTGGGCAAGTTGTGAAACAGCATATAGAACAGCATGGGCAATGGATACAGGAGTAGAAAGAAGTTCATATTATACTAAAGAGGCAATGAATAAAGATTTAGCAGATAGTGGAACAGTAACATCATTGAATTATAATGAAAATGGAGAAAGTGAAGTAACATATCAGACAAAATCAGGAACAACTTACACAATGAAAATAAGTGCAACAGGAGAGGTAACAACAGGAACAGGAACAACAACTGTAACACCATCAACACCAACAATAAATATAAATGGAACAAGTATTACAAAAGATAATTTTGGACAATATTTAGGAAAAAAAGTAAGCTATGTTCCATCTAATACAGGAACAAATACAAGCTATGGAACATCAGCAACATATAGAATATTTTATATAGACTTTGATAATAAATATGGAGATGGAGCTGGTACAATATATTTGAAAGCAGATGAAGATGGCAAGAATGTTTCTTTAAGTAGTTATACTGGATATTCATCAACAGATAATTATGTAGCAATGGAAAAATTAAATCCATCTTGGGTAAAGCCAGATACTCTTCAAACAAATGATAAATGTGTATCATGGATTTGCGATCCAAATAAGTGGACAGCATGGCAAGATACAACAACTACTAGTGTAAAAGATAATATAAATTATGTAGTAGGTTCACCAAGCTTAGAAATGTATGTAGATTCATATAATGCATATTTAGATTCACATACAGGGTTAATGAAAAATGGAGGAACAAATCCAGCTGAAAAGTTAGCTTGTGAGTATGTAACAAGTGGATATAATGCAAAAGGATATAGAATAGGTTTCTTAAGTACAGATAAAGCAAATTGGGCAAATACAGGATATTATCAAGCAGAAAATTCATTAATACAAGCTTCAACAATAGCTGATAAGATGTATAACCCTGGTAGTAGCAGATACTACTGGTTGGCTTCGCCTTCGTCTTATGGCAGCGGCAATGTGATGTTTGTGGGCGGTGACTACAGTCGTGTTAGCCTTATCACCTGTAACAACTACTATGCGTTTTGTCCGCTAGTTTCTCTAAAATCTGCAGTCCAATTAACTATAGTTAATGAGTAGGATAAATATAAAATTTAGCAAAAAATAAATCAGAACAATTTATGCATGTCCTTTTGGGCATGCGTAAATTATGCTTTAGGATAAAGCTATAAAATAAAACTCAAAATATCAATAATATTTTGAATAAAATGAAAGGAAAATATGTGATATGGGAATGACAGCAATGGCGAAAAAAATAAAAGAAGTCCATCCAAATTACTTAATATTATATAAATCAGGCTCTTTTTATAAAGTTTTTGGAAAAGATGCGTATTTATTAAGTTCAATCTTTGATTATAATATAAAATTCATAGAACAAAACATTGCGACATGTGGTTTCCCATTAAATTCAATAACTAAAGTTCGTTCAAAACTAGAAGAAAGAAACATTAATTATATGTTAATAGATCAAAGAAACAATTATGATATTGATTTATCAGAAGACTTTAGAAATTTGAATAAATATGAGGAAGAATTTAAAAGTGCTTATACTAAAGTTAAACACAAGAAAATGATAGATAGAATAGTAGAAGAACTAATGCTAATAATAGATAAAACATATTTTAAAGATACCATAAGAAAGGTAGAAGATATAATAGATGAAAACGGAGAAATTTAAGGTTGTAGACTATATTAGAATGTTTATAAAAGCATTATCTGCAAACTTAGATAATTTTCCAAAGAAAGAATATGAATTAAAAGATAGAATTAAGAAAAATTCATATGATATATTAGAAATTGCTTATGAAGCAAATAGTAGTGAATTTATAGAACTAAAGTTGAATTTAATAAATAAAATGCTGGCAAAAATAAAGTTAGTAGATTATCTATTAGATTTGGCTGTTGATATGAATTTATTATCTTCTAAAAAATATTTAAAACTTTCAATAAGGCTTGGTGATATAGAAAAATATTCTAGAGGTTGGATGGAAAGTATAAAAAAGGATATGAATATATTTTTTTCCAAAAGTTCAAAGAACATAGAAGATACAATTACAAAAAGTGATAGTGGAGTTAAAAATAGAAATTTAAGGAGCTATAAGGAAAATGATATTGCAATATTGTCAGAAAAGTCTAAGAAAAGTTTAGAACAACTTTCATTATGGAATGAATAAATGAATGTAATTTATATATAAATAAAGACAGTAATATTTAAATTTCATTAGGGTATGGTTGAATGTGGTTGGCTTCGCCTTCGTCTAATAACAGCAACAATGTGATGAATGTGAACGGTAACAACAGTCGTGTTAACAATAACAACTATAACAACAACAATGCGTTTTGTCCGCTAGATTCTCTAAAATTACTGTGGATATATAATAATATAAGTAATTATTATTGTGAGAAGCTTTAGAGAAACAAACCATCTCCTTTAGCATTATTATGTTATAAAACAAAAATAGATAGTTAAATTTGTTAGTAAATTATAATATATAGAAATCTTATATATATTACCAATATTGGAAATTGAAAAGGAGTTTAATTTGGAACTATTTTATAGAACATATTAAGTTATGTGCTATTTTTGGATAAATATCATAATTAAGCTGTCTTTTTTTTTATGAATTTTAATTATGATATTTATAAAAAACGAAATGAGAGTAAATCTTATTTCGTTTTATATTTTTAAAAGAGAATAAAAGATAATGAAGAGATATACAAATTTATATAAAGATATTTATGATTTGAAAAATATAGAAGAATCATTTAAAGAAGTTAGAAAGAATACTAGAAATGAAAGAAGAGTATTTAATATGAAGCAATATAAATCATATTATATTGCTAGTGTTTATAATATGCTTAGTACAAATAATTATCATGTAGGAAAATATAACAAATTTATTATACATGAACCCAAGGAACGATTGATTGTAAGCCAAAATATAATTGATAAAATTGTAAATCATTTAGTAGCAAGACATATTTTATATCCTGCAATACTACCATGTTTGTTAGATATTAATGTGGCAAGTAGAAAAGGATTAGGAACATCAGCAGGATTGAAATTGGTTCAAGAATTTCGTAGAAAATGTAAAGTGAAATATGGAACTTATTATATCTTGAAATGTGATATATCAAAGTTTTTTTCAAGTATTAATCATGATAGATTAAAGGAAAAGATAAGAAAAAGGATAAAGGAAAAAGAGTCTTTAGAAATAATTGATAAGATAATAGACAGTAATAAACCAGGACTTTTTATAGGAAGCATGACAAGTCAAGTATTAGCTATATTTTATTTAAATGATATGGATCATTATATAAAAGAAGAACTAAAAATAAAATATTATGTAAGATATCAAGATGATTTTTTGTTATTTCATGAATCAAAAGAATATTTAAATTATTGTTTTGAAAAATTAAAAGAATTTATAGAAAATGAAGGATTAAGATTTAATAATAAAACAAGAATATATAAAAGCTCAGACAATTATATCTTTCTAGGAAGAAATTTAAAATGCCGATATGTAAGATATAGAAATGTAAAAAGAAAATTGAAAGCTAAACGATATCAATATCATATAGGAAAAATACCACTAAGTAGTTTTATTAATAGTATAACTTGTTATGAAGGATTGTTGAATAGAAGAAGTAACGAACTTATAAAAAATAATAATCATATTTATAAATAAAAACCAGTTGTAATGACTGGTTTTTAATGTTATAATATTTTATGTGAAAAGGCATTATTAAATATAATGTAATCTATTATGGGGGTGTATTTGGTTTCGACAGTAATTTAGAAGGATAAATAGCGAGTAGTGGAGGTGCCTGGCCACTTAAAAAGGCGCAATTTAATAATAAACGCTAATAACGAAGAATTAGCTTACGCTGCCTAATTGCAGTGTCGTTCTTTTCTAGAACCTACGGCTAGAAAAAGGGCGTCGAATTAGTAGGAAACAAAGCAAATTGATACTCTTGCGATTTGTGGGTATTTTACACGAGTTACTTTTTCTAAAATATGTTTGTTTATGTTAGAAAAGGGAAAATAAAGAACAAACTGCACTCGGAGAAGTTTATGTGGAAGAATTATTGGACCGGAGTTCGACTCTCCGCACCTCCACCAAAATAAAACCGTTTGATGAATTTTGTCGAACGGTTTTTCTATTTTTTATTTGATAATACAGAATAAATATTTTATAATAATTTAAGTAAGGATGTGATTAAAATAAAAAAAGAAATAATAAAAACAGAACTAAAAGTAAAAGACAATTTAGTTGGAGTGATGAGAGTAGGTAATGTTGATTATATTTCTCTAACAGATTTGGCAAAGTTTAAAAATAACACAAATCCTGCTAATGTTATTATTCATTGGTTGAGCAATAAAGATACAGCTTTATATGTTGGCTTATGGGAAGAACTTAATAATAAAAATTTTAATTTCACGGAATATCGTGAAATTAAAATCAATGAGATAGGAACATCATCATATACTATGAGTCCAAAACAATGGATTCAAAGGACAAATGCAATTGGAATGATATCTAAAGGAGGAAAATATAGTATTGGAACATATGCTCATCCAGATTTAGCCTTTGAATTTGCAAGCTGGTTAAATGTAGAATTTAAATTGTATTTGATTAAAGAATTTGAACGATTAAAGCAAAATGAAAGTTATCAAAATAAAATTGAATGGTCTGTTCGAAGAGAGCTAGCAAAAACTAATTATAGAATACATACTGATAGTATAAAAGAAAATATTATTCCAACATTAACTGAAAAACAAAAACAATATATATATGCAAATGAGGCAGATATATTAAATGTAGCATTATTTGGAATGACTGCGAAAGAATGGAAAGATAAAAATCCAAATCAAGAAGGAAATATGAGAGATTATGCAAATATTCTTCAGTTAGTTATTTTAGTAAACCTTGAAAATTTAAATGCAGAAATGATTGAGCAGGGAATTGAACAATCAAAACGATTGGATAGACTTAATCAAATAGCCAGAAAGCAATTTGACATTTTGCAAGATAATGCTGGAATAAATAGAATAGAAAAGTTAAATTCGAAAAAATTATTAGATAAATAAAAAGTTTATAACATAGAAATACATTAACCCCGTTTGATAAAATCATCAACCGGGGTTCGGCTTTATACAAATAATTATCTTAAGAAATAATTTATATTTTTTATATTGAAAAAAAATTTCTTTTATGATAGCATTTTTACAAATAAAGGAGAAAAAGGGGATATACAAATGCTAAAATTAGAAAATGTTTCCAAATATTATTATAATAATGGAATAATAGCAGTAGGATTTTCAAAAGTTAATTTGGAATTAAAGCTAGGTGAATTTGTTGTAATAACAGGTGAATCTGGAAGTGGTAAGTCAACTTTATTAAATGTAATTTCTGGTTTAGATTCTTATGAAGATGGAGAAATGTTTATAAATGGAAAAGAAACTAGCCATTATACAGAAAAAGATTTTGAAGATTATAGAAGAAAATACATAGCAAATATTTTTCAAAGTTTCAATTTAGTAAATAGTTATACTGTTTACCAAAACATAGAACTTGTTATGTTATTGAATGGATATAAAAAATATAAAGTCAAAAAACAAATTTTAAAAATTATAGATGAAGTAGGGCTTACGAAATTCAAAAATACAAAAGTTTCAAAATTATCAGGTGGTCAAAAACAAAGAGTGGCTATCGCAAGAGCTATGGTAAAAGATACACCAATCATTGTTGCAGATGAACCAACTGGAAATTTAGATACAGAGTCTGCAAAAGATGTATTGGAAATTCTAAAAAGAGTTGCAAAAAACAAATTAGTAGTTATGGTAACGCATAATATAGAGCAAGTGGAACAATATGCTACTAGAGTAATAAAAATGCATGATGGAAGAATTATAGAAAATAATGAAATAAAGAAGATTGAAGAAGAGCCCAAAATTGAAGCAAGTAAATATAAAAATTTAACATTATTTAATAAATTCAGACTAGGAATAAGAAATACATTTAATATAAAATCAAAATTTGTATTGTTATTAGTTGTTTTTGCTTTTATGAGTACGGCTTTAGTTGCAGAATATGGAAGTTTTAAAGCTGCAGAAGAAGATTCGCTTGATGAAGGTGTATCGAGTTGGGTGTTAAGAGATACAGCTAAAGAGAGAATACTTGTTAGAAAGCAAGACAAAACAGCTTTTATAGATAGTGACTTAGAAAATATAAAAGCACTTTCAAATATAGGTACTGTTGTTGAAAATGATATGTTTATCGATTCATATATTAGTTTGCAAAAGCAAGAGAATGATAGTATGGTATATTATTCTTATTCAGGTTCTTGTAAGGATATAAGTAATTTCAGTGGTAACCTAGAATATGGAAGAATGCCAGAAAATGATTCAGAAGTAATAATTTCTATGAATAAAGATGATTATGAATTGAGTCAAGGAATTGATAATGTATTGAATCAACAATATACAATATATGATCCAACAGGTAGAACTGATATTAAAACAGTTACTGTTGTAGGAATAGTATTTAATGAAAAGAAATATGACTACAATTCTACAATATATGTTGATAAAGGAATATTAGATTCATTAAGAGTATATTTAAATCAATATTATAGTAAATTAAAAATTTTAGCAAATGATAAATATAAAAATTATGAGATTGTGCCAACTGACAAAGTTGAATCAGGTTGTGCATATGTAAATGATGCAGAAAAATATAATTATAAAAATGATAGAATTAGAGGAACTAAATTAAATATAACAGCAAGTAATATTTACTATGAAAAAGACCTAGAACTAACAATTACTAATACATTTACAGAATATAATTTTAAGAGATTAACAGGTTTAAAAGACTATTACAGAAACTATAATTCTTTATTTATAAATACAGAAGATTATTATTCTATGTTTGATGAGCCTTCATACCAAATCAGTGTATATGTAAAAGATAAAAATACAATTGATCAAACAATGCAAGAATTAAATAATATGGGATTAACTACTAAAAAAGCAAGTGATTTTGAAGTAAACTACAATGCTGAATCTTATAAGTTTATAAAAATTATTAGAACTGTTGTAACAATAGTTGTACTTATTGTATTGTTCTTTATTTCATACTTTATAATAAGAGTAATCTTAAAATCAAGAAATGTATATTTTACAACATTGAGGATGTTGGGAGCAAATGTTAGAACAATTAGAGCTGTATTAGATATAGAATTGTTTAATATTTACACTATTGCATATGCTTTACTAATGGGATTTTGCTATATGTTAAATGAAAATATAATTGAAATACAAGTAGCAATGAAAATCTTGAAATATTTGAGCATAAAAGAATTTACAATAATTTATTTGTGCCTTGCTGTAATGGCTATATTACTTTCAAGAAAAGTATCAAGAAAGATATTCAAAAAGACTGCCATTTCAACATACAATGAGGAGGTGTAAATATGATAAAGTTAGAAAAAGTAAATAAATATTTTAATAGACATAAAAGAAATCAAATACATATCATAAATAATACCTCTTTAGAACTTGGAGATACAGGATTAGTTGCAATTTTAGGACAATCTGGTAGTGGTAAAACCACTTTATTAAATGCAATAGGTGGACTAGATAAAGTAAATCGTGGAAAAATATATATAAATGGAAAGAAAATAACTAGAAGAACAGTAAATACAGTTGATAGGATAAGAAACTTAAATATAGGCTACATTTTTCAAGATTATAAATTGATTGAAAATTTATCTGTTTATGAAAATATTGCAATGGCTTTGAGAATGATAGGAATTACTAATAAAAAAGAAATTGACAAAAGAGTTAATTATGTACTTGAAGCTGTAAAGATGGAAAGATACAAAAAAAGACCAGCTCTAATGTTATCTGGTGGTGAAAAACAAAGAGTTTCAATTGCTAGAGCTTTGGCTAAAACCCCAAGCATTGTTATAGCTGATGAACCTACTGGAAATCTTGATAGCAAAAACTCATTAGAAGTAATGAATATCATAAAAGCTATTTCAAAAGAAAAATTAGTTATATTAGTTACACATGAAGTTGATCTTGCAAAATTCTATGCTAGTAGAATTTTAGAAATAAAAGATGGTAAAATAGTTAATGATTATGAAAATAATGTTACTGAATCACTAGAATATAGATTAGATAATAAGATATATTTAAAAGATTTCAAAAACATAGAAAATATTCATAGTGAAAATGAAAATTTAAATGTAAATATTTATTCAAATGAAGAAAAAAATAAAATAAATGTAAATGTAGTTATTAAAGATGGCAATGTATATATAGAAGCAAAAGATAAGCAAATAGAAGTAATTGATGAAAATTCAGCTATTGAATTTGTTGATGACCATTATAAAAAAATTGATAAAAGTATATATGAACAATATGACTATAATTTAGATGAAATAGGTGAGAAAAAGTATAAGTTAAAATATAAATCTATTTATGGAATTATAAAATCATTAGTTAAAGGTTTTCAAAAGGTATTTGATTATAGTATTTTAAAGAAAATATTGATGCTAGGATTTTTTGCTTCAAGCTTATTTATTGTATATGCAATAAGTAATATTTATGGAGTTTCACAAATAGATGAAAAAGATTTTATTGAAGTAGATAAAAATTACTTAAAAGCAGAGATGCCTAAAATTGATGTAGACGAATTTTCAAATTATGAAAATGTAGAAGGTGTTGATTATATTTTACCAGGAGATGGAAATGTAAGTTTCCAATATACAGCAGATGATTATATTCAAACTGCAAAATATACACTTGAAATATCAGGATCAATGGTAAGTTTAGACAAAATTAAAGAAGAAAATATTTATGCAGGTAGAATGGCACAGAATGATTATGAAATTTTATTAGATAAAATGGTACTAGATAAAATTGTAAACGATAATAATACAATGCTTAGATATATGGGATTAAAAAATGAAAATGAACTATTAAATAAAAATGTTAGCATAGATAATTTGGAAAAATTTACAATAGTTGGATTTGTAAATACAGGTAGTCCATCAATTTATGTTAGTAGAAATTTATTTACAGATATTTTAGCAAATCAAACTAGTAGCGATTTTGGTGGTATTTATAGAATTGACGATTCAGAACAAGAAGAAACAGCAGAAGTTAAAAATTATGAATTATATATGGATGATATTACTTTAGTAAAAGGCAGATTACCAGAAAATGATTATGAAGTTATTGTAAATGAAAGTAATAAAGAAACTATGAAACTAAATAAAAAGATTTCTGAAAAGGTTAATGGAGAAGAACTTACTGTTGTTGGATATTATAGAAGTCAGACAGATAGACAAGACTATTTAGTAAACAATGATACAATAATGTATGATATTATATCAAAAGCTAGTGGACTTATGGTGTATTGCAATGGAGATAAGCAAGCTATACTAAATGAATTCCAAGCAAATTATCATATAAATATTTATGATAAATATGCAAGAGACTTTGATGAATATCAGGAAAGAAGAAAAGATTCAATTAAGAGTAGTATTATCTTAGCAACCATAATTTTAGCAATATCATTAGTAGAAATATTCTTAATGATTAGAAGTTCATTCTTATCTCGAATAAAAGAAATAGGTGTACTTAGAGCTATTGGTGTTAAGAAAAATGATATTTACAGAATGTTTATTGGCGAAATATTTGCAATAACGACTTTAGGAAATTTACCAGGTATATTCTTAATGAATTACATATTATATAATGTATCTAAAATTAGTTATTTTAAAGGAATGTTTGTTGTAAATACGAATACATTTTTACTAGGATTATTGCTTGTATATTCATTTAATTTAATTATTGGAGTTATTCCAATTTATAAAGTATTAAGAAAACGTCCAGCAGAGATTCTTGCAAGACACGATATATAATAAATTTTTGATAAAATACTTGAAAAGAAAAATACTTTTTAGTATAATACAAATATGTTTAAGAGGGAGTAGCTTATAAATTTACTAATCAACAATCTCGATTTTAAATCTGGTTAGTAAAC
The DNA here is from genome assembly GCA_934140005.1 of uncultured Clostridia bacterium. Lineage (GTDB taxonomy): Bacteria > Bacillota > Clostridia > TANB77 > CAG-508 > Scatovivens. The sequence goes on along the minus strand of CAKPBB010000017.1, from coordinate 7,004 downwards.
TCGTAAGAGAAGTGAGACTTTTAAAGAAATGTTTAGTTTCTTTAGAAGTCTCTTTTTATATTTGTAAGGTATGCTTAATAAAAGATGAAATTTATATTTTACTGTGGAAGAATATTTTATGGTAAAGTAAAAATAATAAATATAATGGAGGTAGACATGAATCAAAATTGGTTTAATTTAAGTGTTGATGAAGTTCAAAGAAAATTGAACACAGATGTTGATGCAGGTTTAAAACAAGAAGAGGTAACAAGAAGACAATCACAATATGGTTTTAATGAATTGAAAGCAAAGAAAAAGAAAAGTTTGTTTCAGAAGTTCTTAGAACAGTTTAAAGACTTCATGATAATTGTTTTAATTATTGCTGCAATAGTTTCTGGAATCATTGGTGTAAAAGAAGGTGAGGGAATCACAGATACTATAATTATAATGATTGTTGTAATTGTAAATGCAATTATTGGTGTGGCACAAGAAAATAAAGCAGAAAAATCTTTGGAAGCTTTACAAAAAATGAGTAGCCATGTAGCTAAAGTTATTAGAAATGGAAAATTACAAGTAGTACAATCAAAAGACCTTGTGCCAGGTGATATTGTAGTTCTTGAAACAGGTGATTTTATACCTGCTGATTTAAGAATTATAGAAGCTGTAAATTTAAAGTCACAGGAATCAGCATTAACAGGAGAATCTGTTCCGGTAGAGAAAAAAGCAGATACAATAGAAGGTGAAGCACCTTTAGGAGATAGAAAAAATATTTTATTTTCGTCTAGCTTAATTACTTATGGTAGAGGAAAAGGCATTGTAGTTGAAACAGGAATGGAAACAGAAGTTGGAAAAATTGCAGAAATGATTAACGAAACAGAAGATGAGGAAACTCCACTTCAAGTTAAATTAAACAATTTAGGAAAAACATTAGGAATAGTTGCTTTAGTAATTTGTGCAATAATTTTTATAGTGGGTACTTTATATGGAAAAGAACCAATTCATATGTTTATGACAGCAGTTTCATTAGCTGTTGCCGCAATTCCAGAAGGTTTAGCAGCAATTTCAACTATTGTATTGGCAATTGGTGTACAAAGAATGGTAAAAAGAAATGCAATAGTAAAGAAATTACCAGCTGTTGAAACTTTAGGAAGTGCGAGTGTAATTTGTTCAGATAAAACAGGAACACTAACACAAAATAAAATGACAGTTCAAAAGATTTTTGCAAATGGAAAATTGACTGGAATAGAAGAACAGGGAACTTTAAGCATTGAAGCAGAAACAGCAGTTGAAGCAAGTATGCTTTGTAATGATACAAAGATTGCAAATGATGGAACTTTAACAGGTGATCCAACAGAAACAGCTTTAGTAGATATGGGACTTAAGTTGAATTTCTCAAAAAATATTTATAAAGAAAATCCAAGAGTTGCAGAAATTCCATTTGATTCTGATAGAAAACTTATGACAACAGTTCATAAAGTTGGTGAGAAATTTATTGTATACACTAAAGGTGGTGTAGATGAACTTTTGAAATGTTGTATAGCATATTCAAAAAATGGAGAAATAAGAAAAGACTTAGAAAATTATATTCCAGATATACAAAAAAGCAATAAAGAGATGGCAGAAAATGCGTTAAGAGTTTTAGCAATGGCATACAAGGAATTTAATCATCCTTTAACAGAAAAAGATATGCAAAATTTAGAATCTGATTTAATATTTGTTGGTATGGTAGGAATGATTGATCCACCAAGAGAAGAAGTTAAAGAAGCTGTTAAAAAGTGTAATTCTGCAGGAATAAAAACTGTAATGATTACGGGTGACCATAAAATTACAGCAACTGCTATTGCAAAAGAATTAGGAATTTTAAAAGAAGATGATGAAGCTGTTACAGGAACAGAATTAGAAGCTATGTCTGATGAAGAGTTAGAAAAAAGAGTTCGTAATATTTCAGTATATGCAAGAGTATCACCAGAGCATAAAGTTCGTATAGTTAGAGCTTGGCAAGCAAATGGCGAAATTGTTGCTATGACAGGTGATGGTGTAAATGATGCACCAGCTCTAAAAAAAGCAGATATAGGTTGTGCTATGGGAGTTGTAGGTACTGATGTTGCTAAAGAAGCCGCAGATGTAATATTGACAGATGATAACTTTGCAACAGTTGTTTCAGCAGTTGAAGAAGGAAGAAGAATATATGATAATATCATAAAAGCAATTGCATTTTTACTTTCAAGCAATGTTGGAGAAATTGTAGTATTGTTTATAGCAATATTGATAACACCATGGCTTGCAGCAAAATTTGGTATACCTCAAGAATATATAAATTATTTAGAACCATTATTACCAATTCAAATTTTATGGATAAATTTGGTAACTGATTCATTACCAGCATTAGCATTAGCTTATGACCCAGCAGAAAAAGATATTATGAATAGAAAACCTTCAAAAAATTCTAAAGGTGTATTTACAAAGGGATTATCTTTCAGAATTATATATCAAGGAATTATGATTGGTTTATTAACTTTAATTGCATTTATATTAGGATTAGCTACAAACTCACCAGATCCAATGATGAAAATTGATACAGCTCAGACAATGGCATTTGCTGTTTTAGCTTTTTCAGAACTTGTACATGTATTTAATGTTAGAAACAATAAAAAATCAATATTCAAATCAAATCCATTCAATAATAAATATTTATTATTAGCAATTTTAGTTTCAGCTGCCTTAATGTTTTTGGTATTGCTAGTTCCAGCTTTGAGAACAATATTTAGTATTGTATTATTACCAGTTGATAAACTAGCAGAAACATTAATATTGATTTTCTCACCAATTGTTATAGTAGAGATTATGAAATTATTTAAAATAAATACAAGTAAAGATGAATAAATTTATTTTTTGATTCAAAAGAAAGCTGTTTGCAAAAGGTTAAATGTTTTGCAAATGGCTTTTTTATGTATAGAAATATTACTTTATAATAAATAAAAGCTTGAAAAAAGATTAAAATAAGGTATAATAAAGGCAATGTAGAAGAAATATGTTGAATAATGTCAATTCAGGAGTGATAAAATGCTATACAATTATGAAAATGGAGAAGATGAAGAATTAGAAACTTATGAAGAATATGAGCGAAAAAGAATAAAAAGGAAAATTAAACTGATATCAACATTAACAATTGTTGTAATTGTTTTACTAGGAAGTTTTTTATTAACACATAATTACTTTAAAAATAAACAAAAAGATAATCAAAATGAGCAATCTGATAATACGATAGAGAACAATGTCGAAGAAAGTCAAAAAAATGTATCAGGAAATAATTCTGAAATAAAGAATGATTCGGAAAATAATAATAATGAAAATAATTATAGTACAGCTAATAATAGTGTTATTATAACTGAACCAACTAAAAATTTAGATAAAAATGCACGAGTATATATAGGAACTCATATGCAAATACCAGTTCATTTGGAAGAAAACATAAAAAAGGGCTTTGTACCTGGTGAAAATCCAAATGCACAAGAAGAAATAAAACAAATATATTCTTCAAATGAAAAACAAGTATATTTAACTTTTGATGATGGACCATCTAAAGAAATTACACCTAAGATATTAGATGTACTAAAAGCAGAGGATGTTACAGCAACTTTCTTTGTATTAGGTAGTAGAGTTGAATTAAATCCAAGTTTAGTTCAAAGAGAATTTAATGAGGGGCATTTTATTGCAAACCATGGATATTCTCATAAATATTCTCAAATATATTCAAGTATTGAAAGTGTATATGATGAATATATAAAGTGTGAAAAAGCTGTTCAAACTGCTTTGAATAATACAGAATATCATACTAGACTATTTAGATTTCCAGGTGGCTCAAGTGGTGGCAAGTATAACGATTTAAAAGCAAAGGCTAAAAAGAATTTAACAGCTAGAGGAATAGCATCAACTAATTGGAATTCTTTAACTGGTGATGCTGAAGGTATTACAAATAAAGAAAAATTAATAAATAGAATGATTACAACTAAAGGAAATAGCAATAGTGTTATTTTGCTAATGCATGATGCAGGGGATAAGTCTTACACTTTAGAAGCACTACCAGATATTATTAAATATTTTAAAGAACAAGGCTATGTTTTCAAAAATTTTTATGAAATTTTTAATAAGTAAATGTATCGATAACGAAAGATAAATCTGAAAGGATACAAAATATGCAAGATAGTACAAAAATATTTTTATATGAAAATAGTGAGCTAAAAAAAGAAATATATAAAGAATTTGAAAAAGAAGTCAAAAATTTGCTAGACTATATTTGTGATAAGATTATAGAAACAATTGGAGAAAAATATAGAACAGTAGTTGAAAATGAAAAAAACAATATAGAACCACTAATAATTTTTGAACATTATAATATGAAAAACATTTTTTGGACTGATGATAAAGCAAAATTTAAGCCAAAATTTGTTGGCAAAAATAATGAAATAGAGGATGAATACCAAGGATTTAGCTTGGAATTGGCTAAGTTATTTGGAAATGACGATTATGAAAAAAACTACATTTATAATGAAAAAGTAAAAAAATATATCGAAAATTCTATTGAATATCATATGAAATTACTTAATGAATTTTATGAATCAAATCATGAAAATTATCATGATTTAGCAGATTTGGAATTTGGAAAAAATTCAAGCAGTTTCAGTATAATTAAAGAAAAAAGAGATAATGATAATGTAATAATTGATCCGAAATTTGATTATAAAATTTTTATGGCGAAAACTGAAAAGAGAAAATATTTAGATGCATATTATATAGAATATAATTTAAGTAAGATAGATGATAAGCTAAAACCTGTTAAGTATTTATATATAGTACCATTTATTAAAAGAAATTATGATATTGTAGGATTTATAACAAGCATTTTAAAAATGCTATGTGCTAGAATTATAAAATTAAATGAAAATCAATATGAGCTAGATTATGGGTTATGCTATAAAAAAATGATATCTAAATATAATTTAAATCTTATTTTTATAAAAGAAGAAAATGAAATAGATAAAATGAGTAATGAAGAATTACAAAGTAAAGGATATATTAAATTTCTAAATGATGTATTTGAATATATTTCAAACGAAGTAATGGAAAAAATACAAAATGATGAAAATGTAATACATTATTTTACTTATGATTTTAAAGAATTAGAAATAAGAAAATTTAAAAACGAATCATACGAGTTTTATTTAAAATATAGAGAAGAGATAATTGAAAATTTATTCTTGAGGAACAATTCATTGTTTGAAAAAGTGTCTATGGAAGATTTTTCAAAATTTACAAAGGAAAGATTTATTTGGTTTGAAAATAAAATAAATGAATATTGGGAAAATATTGCAAAAGAGAATAAGGAGATTTAAGTATTGGCAATGAGCAATATATTGTGAGGTGAGAATGATGAAATTAAAAGTATTAGGTGTGGAATCACCACATGGGACAGAAATGCATAATTGCCCGGGGTTCTTGATAACAGAAGGTAAAACTAAAATATTGTTAGATTGTGGAAGTGGAACACATAAATTATTAAGATTTCCAACAGACTTAAATAATTTATCTGTTATTATAAGTCATTTACATAGAGATCATTATAATGATATTTATAATATTCAGTATTCGGCTTTTGTATATCATAATCAAAAAAGAATAGAAAGACCTATAGATATATATTTGCCATCAACACCTGAAAGTAAGCAAAAAGATGTTGTTGAAGAAGAATATAGTTTTGCTAATTATCATACAATTACACCGAAAAATAGTTTGAAAATTGGAGATATAGATATTAGTTTTTGTCCAACAGATCATCCAGTTGAAACATATGCTGTAAAATTGAGTGGTGGAGGTAAAACAATAGTATATACAGCAGATACATCATTTTCTGCTAAAGATAGATTAGTAGAGTTTGCAAAAGGCGCTGACTTACTAATAAGTGAATCGAGTTTATTAACTTCCTATGGTTTCCCTGAAATTAATTCTCATTTAACAGCTAAACAAGCTGGAATAATTGCGAATGGAGCTAATGTTGGTGGGTTGATGTTGACTCATTTTTGGCCAGAAGAATTACCTGAAAGATATGTAGAAGAAGCTAAATCAGTTTTTCCTAGAGTTATTGCTGCAAATGAAGGTCAAGTAATAGTATTGCCTAAAGTAAAAGAAAAAGAAGAGGATATGAGATAATCTCATATCTTCTTCTTTTGGTAATAAAAAATCAACCAGATTATTCTGATTGATTCTAAGATGATTGGTGCGGTAGAGAGGACTTGAACCCCCACGGTCTCCCACTAGATCCTAAGTCTAGCGCGTCTGCCAGTTCCGCCACTACCGCAATTGCTATCAACAATAACTATAATAACATATCGATTTTTGATTGTCAAGAATTTTTGGGAAATTTTTCATTGCTATGTATAAAAAATGAAAAAACATACACAATATATTGAAAATATACACATAATATGTTATGATATACGTATAATATAGCATGGAGGTGATATTATGGCTACAATAAATGTTAATGTAGATGATAAAATAAAAGAACAAGCTAAAGAGACTCTTGATTATCTTGGAACAAATTTTACAAATGTTATCAATATGTTATTAAGACAAATAATCCTAACTGAAAGCATTCCATTTGAAATAAAAGTACCAAAATTAAATGCAGAAACTAGAAAAGCTATTGAAGATGCAGAAAAGGGAATAGGATTAAGTAAGGGATATACTAATTTAGATGAAATGTGGAAAGACTTAGAGAAAGAGGATTGATAAATTTGTTAACAGTAAAATATACTAATTTATTTAAAAAAGATTATAAATTGATAAAAAAAAGAGGTCTTAATTTAAAGTTATTGCAAGAAGTTGTTGATATGCTTGCTAACGAACAAACATTACCTGAAAAGTATAAAGAACATTATTTGACAGGTGAATATAAACGGATATAGGGAATGTCATATACAACCTGATTGGCTTTTAATTTATAAAATAGATAAAGGTGAATTAGT
>CAKPBB010000016.1 GCA_934140005.1 uncultured Clostridia bacterium | reverse complement strand
CATTTTATTTTGCATTAAAAAGATGGGAAGATGCAGCAATAAAAAAAGAAATGAGAGAAACAGGTTTAGCAGAAGGCTTAGCAAAAGGAAGAACCGAAGGAAGAGCAGAAGGTGAAAGAAAAAAACAGATAGAAATGGCTAAAAAAATGTTAAAAAACGGAGAATGTATAGAAAAAATAAAAGAATATACAGAATTAACAGAAGAAGAAATAATAAATATAGAAAATTTAAAATAAACAGTTTTGAAATCTTTACTGTTTTTAGTTTAGAGGAAATATCGACAAAATGCAGACCAATTAACCTTGATCTGCATTTGTTTTTTTGAGAAATTATAATTAAAATTACATATATTGTATACTAATCTTATTATTGCAAAGAATAATAAAGAACAATAACTAAATTTAAAAGCAAAGAAAAGGAAATTATATATGATTTTTAAAATTGCAATGATAATATTAGGATTTATAATGCTTGTAAAAGGAGCAGATGTATTAGTAAAAGGTTCAGAAAATATTGCTATTAAACTGAAAATCCCTAAAATAGTAATAGGACTTACTTTAGTTTCTATTGGAACCAGTTTACCAGAACTGATTATAAGTATACAATCATCACTAAAAGGAATGGCAGATGTTTCTATTGGCAATGTTATAGGAAGTTGCATATGTAATTTGCTGTTAGTTTTAGGAGCAACTAGTTTAGTAAAAGAGATAAAGGTAGATGAAGATACTAGAAAAGCAGATTTCCCAATATATTTAATTTCAATTTTTTTAATTGCTGTGTTTGGAAATTTCAATGGTAGAGTTTCAAACATTGAAGGAACATTTTTAATATTATTTCTTACAATATTTTTACTACAATTATTTATTAGAATGAAAAGTGGGTTGTTGGAATACAAAGAAGAAAGTGACGAACTGATTTCAACTAAAAGAAGTCTAATATATATAATTTTAGGAATACTACTTTTGAAATTTGGTGGAGATTTTGTAGTGGATTATTCAACTGAATTTGCGAGAATTTTAGGACTAAGTGAGAAAGTAATAGGTCTTACAATTATATCAATAGGAACTAGTCTGCCAGAGCTTGTAACTGGAATAGTAGCGGCTTTTAAAGGAGATGAAGAAATTGCTATGGGAAATGTAATAGGCTCAAATATATTTAATTTATTATTAGTATTAGGGGCTACAGCGATTATAAGTCCAGTAGAATATACAATTTCATTTAACGAAAATATAATAATTTTATTTGTTTCAAGTTTTATAATTTGGGCTATAAGTGTTTTGAAAAAGAAACATTCAATAGGAAAAGTTGAAGGAAATTTATTATTACTAACTTTTATTTTTTATATTTTTACATTGTTTAAGTAAAGAAGATATGTGATTAAAAATCTAATATAAGGTTAATTAAAAAATAGATGCAATTTTGAAAAACTAAAAATTAATCCAAAGTTAATATAATATTAAAAATTTAGAGAAATACTAGACACATCATATAAATTTATGTATAATATGTATTGTATGAACGATAAATAATAGAAATGTTTATACAATTACATTATATAATTAATTATATGAGAGGAGAAATCGTATATTAGTATACGAAGAAAAAATATGAGAAGTAGTACAATTGACAAAGAAATTAAATCAGAAAGAGAAGAATTAAAAAGAGCAAAAAGAGAAAGAAAAAATGGAAAAAAAGAAGACAAAGAAAAATATACAACTGGCAATAAAGTAAAGATAGTTTTTACACATTTGTTTAGATTAGGAATAATAGGAATAATAGCTGTTTTAGTTTTGCTATATGGACCATATAATGGATTTCGTGATTGGCTAGTAACAACAGCAATGACAACTATGACACATCAATATTTTGCAACATGGTTTTATGATGAAGAGGTAATAAACAGTGTACTTGGTAAAAATAAAGTAGTTGAGTCAAATGAAACAACAGATATATCTCAAATTGATACTGATGATAATAAAACAACAGAATATGCAAATGAATATGAAAGACAAATCTTAGAAAGAGATGAAAAAAATAATGATTATAAAATAATAAATATCACTGGAAAAGGCTATTCAGGCTATTTAGTTGCTGTATATGATCCATCGAGAGTAAAAACTGTTGTAACTTCAAAACTCGGAGTGACTGGACAATATGTTACAACAATGGCTCGAAATAATGATGCTTTAATAGCAATAAATGGTGGTGGATTCAATGATCCAAATTATAATAGTACAGGAGGTTCTCCACTTGGAATTACTGTTGTAAATGGAAAATATGTTACTAGTGATTCATATAAAGGTGCTGGTGGTATAATAGGATTTACAGAAGATGATAAATTTGTCTTAGGAAAAATGACAATTACTGAAGCTAAAAAAATGAAAATAAGAGATGCCGTTACATTTGGACCATTTTTAATAGTAAATGGTAAATCATCAGAGGTCTTAGGAAATGGTGGCTGGGGAACAGCTCCAAGAACAGCAATCGGTCAAAGAAAAGATGGAATTGTCTTATTCTTAGTTCTTGATGGTAGAACAGCAACAAAACCAGGAGCAGATATGGACGATTTGATTGAAGTTATGGAAAGATATGGAGCATATAATGCTGCAAACCTTGATGGAGGTACATCAAGTGTATTAGTTGTAGGAGATACAATAGTAAATGACCCAATTGATAGTACTGGCGCTCATAAAACAAGACCTATTTCAACAGCTTTCATTGTTACAAAAGATGAAAGTGATGATAGTGACCATTCTGTTGTAGCAAATAAATTAAAATAAATATTAAATTATAGAAATCAGCATATTAATCTATGCTGATTTTTTTGTGCAAAGATGCATTAGATAATTAAAAATATTTAATTATAGTACTATTGTCTAAAAATATAAAAAATTTGCTATTTTTGTTGAAAAAAAAATTCTATAATGATAGAATAGGAAAAGCAAAATACTATAATTATTTCGGGGGAAAATAAAGTGGAAAAAATAGAAAAAATTAAAAGACATTTAACAAGAAACAGAACTTTGATATTGTCTTTTATAGATATTGCAATAGTTGTAATTGCTTATATTTTAGGAACGATATTCGTATCAGACACAATACATTTTACAGATTACTATTCAACAAGATTAGTAAATTCTTTAATTGTTTCAATTTTAGTATATCAAATTATTTTCCATGTATCAAAAGTATATAGAAAAATAACAAGATATGAAAATGGTAGAGATTACATATTATACATTTTATTGTGTATAGGATCTGCCATAATTATTTCTTTATTAAGATATCCACTTGCAGAATTAAATATCGTAATTTCAGCTTTTAAGTTAAATATATTAGCTAGTATATTTATTTCAATAATGATGATTGCTTACAGATTAGCAATAAAATTTATTGCATCATCAGAGATTTTTAGAAAGAATCATGTAGATGAAGTGAATGCAGAGCCTAAAAGTAATTTACTAATTATTGGAGCTGGAAGCGCAAGCAATGAAATAATTAAGACTATAAATGATACTATGAAAGAATGCTACAATATAGTAGGTATTATAGATGATAATCCAAATAAATTAAAACATACCATTTCAGGTGTTTCTGTTTTAGGAAATAGAAATGATATAGTAAGAATTTGTGAAGAAAATGATGTTAATTTAATATTTTTCTCAATAGCCAAAATAGATAATAAAAATAAAAAAGAAATTCTTAATATTTGTCAAAAAACACAAGCAAAGGTTAGAATTTTACCAGGCTTACAAAATATAATCAGAAACAAAAATCAAAACTTAATGGATAATTTAAGAGATATTGAAATCGAAGATGTTTTAGGAAGAGACCCAATCAAACTAGATAATAGAAATATTAAAAGTTTAATAAAAGACCATACTATTTTAGTAACTGGCGGTGGAGGTTCAATTGGTTCTGAACTTTGTAGACAGATAATGAGCTATGAACCAGAAAGACTTGTTATGGTTGATATTTACGAAAATAGTTTATACGATATAGAACTTGAATTAAAAGAAAGATACCCAGATGCTAAAATAAATGCAATAATTGCAAGTATTAGAGATAAAAAGAGAATAGATGAAATTTTTGAAAAATACAAACCATTTTTAGTATTCCATGCAGCAGCTCACAAACATGTGCCGTTAATGGAAAATAGCCCACAAGAAGCTATAAAAAATAATGTTTTTGGAACACTAAATGTAATAAATGCAGCAGATAAATATAAAGTAAAGAAATTTATACAAATTTCTACAGATAAAGCTGTAAACCCTACAAATATAATGGGTGCTACAAAAAGAATTTGTGAGATGATAATTCAAGCAAAAAACAAAGAGAGCGAAACTGAATATGCAGCAGTTAGATTTGGAAATGTTTTAGGAAGCAATGGTTCAGTAGTTCCTTTGTTCAAAAAACAAATTATGAGAGGTGGACCTGTTACAGTAACACACAAAGAGATAACTAGATTTTTTATGACAATTCCAGAAGCAGTAGGGCTTGTTTTACAAGCTATGACTTATGCAAAAGGTGGAGAAATATTTGTATTAGATATGGGAAAACCTGTTAAGATATATGACTTGGCAGAAAGCTTAATAAGACTTGCTGGATTAGTTCCAAATAAAGACATTAGAATTGAGGTAACTGGATTAAGACCTGGTGAAAAGCTTTACGAAGAAGTTCTAATGAGTGAAGAAGGATTAGACAAAACAAGTCATAATAAAATATTTATTGCAGAACCACTAGACATTACAATGAAAGATATAGATAAAAAATTAAATATACTATCTGAAGAATTGAAAAAAGAAAATTTACAATATGATGATATTAAAGAAACAATAAAAAAAGTTGTTCCAACATTTAGAGATCCAGAAGTTTTAAACAAAAAGAAACTAGAAGAATCTAAAAAAGATGAAAAATAAATTACTTAAGTAATACTTTTGATATTAGTTTGTAAAATATGATTTTAAATTATATAAAATTTTAAAAGAAAAGAGGAAAATAATATGAGTAAAATTTATTTATCTTCACCACATATGTCTGATGAAGGCTATGAAAAGGAATTTATTAAGGAAGCTTTTGATACTAATTGGATAGCTCCACTTGGAGAAAATGTAAACAAATTTGAAGAAGAACTTGCAGAATATGTTGGAGCTAAACATGCAGCAGCACTTTCAGCTGGAACAGCCGCAATTCACATGGCTTTAAAAGCAACTGGAGTTGAAAAAGGAGATATTGTATTTTGTCAATCACTTACTTTTTCAGCAAGTGCTAATCCAATAATTTATCAAGGAGCAACTCCTGTATTTATAGATAGTGAACCAAATACTTGGGATATGTCTCCAAAGGCACTAGAAAAGGCTTTTGAAAAATATCCAAATCCAAAAGCTGTAATAGTAGTACATTTATATGGAACACCTGCAAAATTAGATGAAATTGTAGAAATTTGCAAAAAACACAATACAACTTTAATTGAAGATGCAGCTGAAAGTTTAGGAGCAACATATAAAGGAAAAGAAACAGGAACATTCGGAAAATATGGAGTATTTTCATTTAATGGAAATAAAATAATTACAACTAGTGGTGGTGGAATGCTTGTTTCAGATGATGATGAAAGAATACAAAAAGTTCGTTTTTGGGCTACACAAGCTAGAGACAAAGCTCGCCATTACCAACATACTGAAATTGGATACAATTATAGAATGAGTAATGTTCTTGCCGGAATAGGAAGAGGACAATTAAAAGTATTAGATAAAAGAATTGCAAAGAAAACAGAAATTTATAATGCTTATAAAGAAGCTTTTAAAGATATTTCAGATATTGAAATAAAACCAATTCCAAAAGATACAGTTCCAAATCATTGGCTTTCAGTAATAACTTTAAAAGAAAATAGCAAAGTAAAACCATTAGATATAATGGAAGCTTTAGAGAAAGAAAATATTGAATCAAGACCAGTTTGGAAACCAATGCATTTACAACCAGTATTTGAAAAATACGATTTTATTACAACAGTGAAAGATGGAGAAAAAACAGTTTCAGAAGATTTATTTAACAGAGGTGTTTGCTTACCTTCTGATACAAAATTAACTGAAGAAGATTTCGAAAGAATCGTATCAACAATAAAAAAATTATTTGAATAGAAATGAAAAATATACTAGAAGGTCCAAACAATCTTCTAGTATATGATTATAAGTAGGAGAATTATGTACGCTAAATATATTAAAAGAATTTTAGATTTTCTAATAAGCTTAATTGCAATAATAATTTTATCACCAGTCTATTTAATTGTTGCAATTTTAGTAAGGATTAAATTAGGAAGCCCAGTAATTTTCAAGCAAAAAAGACCTGGAAAAGATGGAAAAATATTTACATTGTATAAATTTAGATCAATGTCAGATAAAAAAGACGAGAATGGAAATTTACTTCCAGATAAAGACAGATTAACAAAATTTGGAAAAGTGTTAAGAAGCACAAGCTTAGATGAATTACCAGAGCTTGTAAATATTTTAAAAGGAGAAATGAGCTTAATTGGTCCAAGACCTCTTGCTGTTTCTTATTTGCCATATTATAACGAAAAGGAAAAGCACAGACATGATGTTAGACCTGGATTAACAGGATTAGCACAGATAAATGGTAGAAATAATCTTAATTGGGAAGATAGATTTGCTTATGATATCGAATATGTAAATAATATTACATTTATAAATGATGTAAAAATATTTTTCAAAACTTTTATAAAAGTATTCAAAAAAGAAGATATTAGCGTTAGAGGTACAGGCAAAACAATAGATTTTGATGAATATAGAAAACAACAGTTAGAAAACAAGAATATAGAAAAATAATGTTAAAGAAATTACTAAAAGGAGAGTATGATTTATTTTTATAAGTCGACAAATAAAGAGTATGAAAAGAGTTTTAGTTTTAAATTGTGGTACACTTGCTTCAACAGATATAAATATGGCTTTAAGAGATAATAAAGAGTTTGAAATCTGGGGCGCTTCAACTAATAAAAATCATGGTGTATATGTTTATAAAAATTATATTGATGATATTCCTAATATAAGTGATCCAAATTTTATAGATATATTAAATAAAAAAATTAAGGAATATGATTTTAAATTTATATTAGCACCACATGAAGATTTGGCAGTATTTTTACAAAAAAATAGTGATAAAATAAATGCTACAATTGTTTGTTCAAAATATGAAACAGCATTGCTTTGTAGATACAAGTCAAAAACTTATAAAAAATTAGAAAAATATGATTTTGTACCTAAAACATTCAAATTTGAAGAAGTAAAAGAATTTCCAGTTTTTATGAAAAAAGATACAGACCAAGGCGCAAGACATGCATATAAAATAGATAATAGTGAAGAGCTAGCAAATCATGTACATGATGAAGATATGATTATTTGCGAGTATTTACCAGGCGAAGAAGTTACAGTTGATTGCTTTACAAATAAAAATGGGAAATTGTTATTTTGTAATCCAAGAGTAGCAGACAGAATACTTGCTGGAATTGATGTTCATGCTCGTAGAATAGAGTTATCAGAAGAAATTGAAAATATTGCAGAAGGTATAAATAAAGAGATAGAATTTCGCGGATATTGGTTCTTTCAAATTAAGAAAGATGTTAATGGAAAATTTAAATTATTAGAAATTGCAACTAGATTACCAGGGGCTTTTAGCTTGAGCAGATGCTTAGATGTTAATTTACCACTACTAGCATTAAAAGATTTTGATGGTCAAGATGTTGAAGTATCTTTTAATAATATTAGTATAGAAGCTGACAAACAATTTTTTGGTAAATATAGTTTAGGAATCGAGTATGATAATGTATATATTGATTTTGAGACTTGTTTTGAAAGCAAAGAAAAAATAAATACAATGCTAATGATGTATATCTATCAATTAGCAAATAAAAATATTGTTAAAAATTTATTAACAGAGAACAAAGAAAAAGCAGTAGCTTTTCTAAAACAACATACAACATGTCCTAAAATATTTGAGAATATTATAGAAATTTCTAGAGAAAAATTTATTGATGAACTAAAAGGAAATTGTATATTACTTTCAAATGATGAAAAGTTAAAAGAAAAAGTTAGAAAAAACAAGAATATAGCTTGTTTTTCAAATAATATAATTGAAGCTTTAATAGATTGGAGAGCTTAATGGAAATAGGAAGTGAATTTTGGCAATATGATGGTGAATTACTTTCTGATAATACTAAATTTTGGAATATAGGAAAAGATAGAGAATTCTTATTATCTGGCAGAACAGCAATATATTTCGTATTACAAGAAATATTAAAGAAACAGAAAGTAGAGAAGGTGTATTTACCATCATATAGTTGTCATTCAATGGCACAACCATTTTTAGAATCAGATATAAAGGTTGAATATTATGATGTCGCTTTTGAGGATTCTTTAAAATATAATATTGATACAGAGAAAGATTGTGACATATTTTTTGCAATGAACTATTTTGGATATACTGCTACCAATATGGAAAACTACATTAAAAAATTCAAATATAGAGGAATAACTGTTATAGAGGATATAACACACAGTATACTTTCTGAAAAAAAATATAGTGTTTATTCAGACTATCTTGTAGGAAGTTTAAGAAAATGGTTTCCTATTGCTAGTGGTGGAATAGCTATTTCTATGGAAAAAGATTTTAAAATACAAGAATGTATTGAAACTAACCAAAATTTGATTACTTCAAAGAGAACTGCTATGTCACAGAAAAAAGATTATATCGAAAATATTGATACATCTATAAAACAGAATTTTTTAAATGAATTTTCAAAAAGCAATGAAATTTTATCAGAAGATTATAAAAATTATAGAATAGATGAAAATTCTTATAAAATTCTTATGGGGCTTGATATTGAGAAAATTCAAAATAGTCGCAGAGAAAATGCTAAAATTATATATGAAAAATTAAAGGATATTAAAGAAATTAGATTTTTAGTAAATAATTTGTTAAATGAAGATTGTCCTTTGTTTGTACCAATTATTTTACAAGAAAATTTAAGAAATAACCTAAGAAAAATACTAATAGAAAATCAAGTTTATTGTCCAATACATTGGCCATTAGACCAAAATTTGAATAATATTTTTAACAAGGAACTATCTTTAATATGTGACCAAAGATATACCAAAAAAGAAATAGAAGAGTATTTAAAAATCATTGTAAATTTTTTTATTTAGATTTTTAAATATAGAAAGGATAAAACTTTAAATGGATGAACTAGATATATATTTTGATAAAAATTATGCAAAATTATATGAAAAAATAGAAAATGGGAAAGCTTATGAATTTGTTTTAGAAAATGAGTTTGGAAAAATTACAAATTTATTTTTAATAAGAGAAGTGCCTGAAAAAGTAAATGGTAAAACTTATTATGATATTGTGACACCTTATGGATATGGTGGGCCAGTAATTAGAGAATGTAATAATAAAGAACAGCTATTAAAATCTTATGAAGAAGAATTTAGTAAATTCTGTAAAGAGCATGATATTATAAGTGAATTCATTAGATTTCATCCACTTGTTCAAAATGCTTTAGATTTTAAAGAAATTTATAATTCAATATATATGAGAAATACATTAGTTACAAACTTAAAAGATTATGATGACCCAGTTCAATCACAATTTAGCAAAAGCTGTAGAAAAAATATTAGACAAGCTATAAATAAAGGAATTACATTTAAAGTGACAGAAAAGCCAGAGAATATAGGTGTATTTAAAGAAATATATTATTCAACAATGGATAGAAACAATGCTACTGATTATTATTATTTTAAAGATGAATATTTTGAAAATATTTTGAAATATTTTAGAGATAATGTAATTTTAGTTGAAGCAATTTATGAAGGCAAAACAATAGCTGCTGGTTTATATTTTGTTTATAATAAAACAATCCATATTCATTTATCAGGAACACTTACAGAATATTTGTATTTGTCACCAGCGTATATATTAAGATATGCTGTAACTCTTTGGGGAAAAGAGCATGGCTACGAAACTATTCATCATGGCGGAGGTCGTTCAAACTCAGAAGAAGATACTTTATATTTATTTAAGAGAAGTTTTGCTAAGCTAGAACAAGTAGATTTTTATATAGGAAAAAAGATTTGGAATGAAGAGATTTATAATGAAGAATGTAAAATCAAAAATGTAGATTCAAACGAAGCATTTTTCCCAGCATATAGAAAATAAAAATTGGAGAAATTTATGAAAAAAGTATTTATAATAGCAAATTTTATGAAATTACCTTGGGAGAATGGTAATAGTAGATTTACATATATAGCAGAAAACTTAAACAAAGAAAAAGTTGACTTAGAAATCATTACATCAAGTTTCTTACATAGTGAAAAAAAGCAACGTAAATATGATGAAGAATGGGCTAAAAAATTAGATTATAAAATTACTCTAATTGATGAACCAGGATACCCTAAAAATATTTCATTAAAGAGATTTTATAGCCATTATATATTTGCTAAAAATGTAAAAAAGTATTTAGAGAGTGTTGAAAAGCCAGACATTATTTATTGTGCAGTTCCTTCTTTAGATGTTGCAAAAGTTACTGCAAAATTTGCAAAGAAAAATAATATTAAATTTATAATAGATATTCAAGATTTATGGCCTGAAGCTTTTAAAATGGTATTTAATATTCCTATTATAAGTAATTTGATATTTTATCCAATGCAAAAGAAAGCTGACTATATTTATTCACATGCAAATGAAATTATTGCGGTATCTGAAACTTATGCAAATCGAGCAGCAAGAGTAAATAAAATTGTTAAAAATAAGAAGAGCATATTTTTAGGAACAGATTTAGGATATTTTGATAAATGCAAAAAAGAAAATGAAATAGTATATTTTGATGATTTATTTAGAATTGCTTATATAGGAACATTAGGTCATAGCTATAATATAAAAGTTATTATAGATGCAATAAAAAAATTAAAAGATGAAGGAATAGATAATATCAAATTTGAAGTTATGGGAAATGGTCCTTTAGCAAATGAATTTGAAAATTATGCTAAAGAAAAAGATATAAAAGCAGAATTTTATGGTAGATTAGAATATCCTGTAATGGTCGGTAGATTGTGCAATTGTGATGTTGCTGTTAACCCAATAAATAAAGGTTCTGCTGGAAGCATTATAAATAAAGTTGGTGATTATGCAGCCGCTGGACTACCAGTTATAAGTACTCAAGAATGTGAAGAATACAAAAAAATAGTAGAAGATTATAATATTGGATTTAATTGCTCAAATGATAATGTTGATGATATTGCAGAAAAAATAAAAATTTTATATAATGATGAAAATTTAAAAAAGCAAAAAGGAAATAATAATAGAAAATTAGCACAAGAAAAATTTGAAAGAAAGAGTACATATAAAGAAATTTTTAAAATTATAGAGGAATAATATATGAATTTTATAAAAAAATTGATAAATAAATACAAAAGTTTTTTATCTGATATGGTATTGAATATGATTGGATTTGGCATATACATTGTAGCTCAGCAAATATTATTATTACCAATACTTGCAAAATCAGTTGATGATGCTGTATATTCAAGCATTGTTTTATATATATCTGTACTAAATGTTATTTGTAATGTTACTGGTGGAGAACTTGGCAATGTTAGACTAATTCGAGATAGTGAATATAAAGAGAAAAATATAGTAGGTGATTTTACTAGAATTTTAGTAACAATTTCTCCAATAATTGCTGTAATTGCAATGCCAATACTAATATATTTAAAATATTCTGTTTTAGGAAGTGTTATTTTAGTTTTAACCATATTGATGGCAAATGTTAGATTATATGCAACTTGCTATTACAGATTACAAAAAAAATTTGGAAAAGTTATTTTACAAAATATCTGCTATTTTGTTGGAATTGTAATTAGCTTAATATTATTCAAATTTTTCAACAATATCTATTTAATAATGCTAATTCCAGAACTATTATCACTTGTATATGCATTGAAAAACAGTGATTTATTAAAAATGAAATTAGCAAAAACAGAAGAAATAAAAAATACATATAAAAGTTTTTCTGAACTTGGAAGTGTATCATTACTTACTAATTTAATGAATTATTTTGATAAATTTTTAATATATCCAATACTTGGTTCAGCATCAGTAGCAGTTTATTATGCAGTTAATTCAATGGCAAAAATAACTAGCCTAATTACAAATCCAATGTCAAGTGTAATTCTTTCATGGGTTTCAAATATAAAAAAAGGTGATAATAAATCAAAAATATTTAAAATGACATTACTTTCTAATATACCAGTTATATTGGGAGTTACAATATTATCTATACCACTTACTTATATAGCACTTAGAATTTTGTATTCACAATATTTAGATGCTTCAAAAATTTTAATAATACCAATTGCTTTAAGTTCAGGTTTTGCAACTGCTTCAACACTTATAAAATCTGTGCTATTAAAATTTACTAATACTAAGAAAATTCTATATTCGTATATTGGATATTTTATAGTATTTATTATTTTAGGATATGGACTTAGTAAAACAAATGGACTAATTGGATTTACAATAGCAAATTTAGCATCAAAAATGGTGTTATGGATTATATTTAATGTTCTATTAGTACAAGCTAAAAAAATGGAGGAAAAAAATGTTAGAAAAGTTAAAGAATAAGATAAATATAGATAATTTACCAATATATTTATTAGTCATTGTTGTGATAAACTTACTTCCGCTTGCGATTCCAAATGCACTAACTAAAAAATCATGTGGTGCAAGTACAATATTTATAATAAGTGCTTTTGCTGTACAATGTATTTTAATGTTTTTGATTTTTTATAAAGAATTAAAAGTAACTAAAAAAGGAAAGTTAAATTTATTACTTTTATCTATAATATCATTAGTACAATTTACTATAAGAATTTTAGAAATTGTAGTTTTTAAAGAAAATATGTTTATGGATATTTTGGACATTGCTTGTAAATTCGCAACAATATTTTCTTTTTATATATTGATGCTAGATGTAAAAGTAAAAGAAGAAAAAATATTTATTTTAGTAAAAGGAATTGTATATATCATATTAGTTGCTTGTTTATTTAATATGATTTTCTATTCAAGAGAATTATTTAATAGCTTTTTTAAAGGTGAATTTAGAAAAAATTTCCAAGTTTTTAAAGGATTTTTTGCAAATAGAAATCAATTTTCATTTTTTATTTATATAGGAATTGCAATGGATATGTTGCTTATTCTAAAAAATAAAGATATTAAATATAAGATTTTTTTAGGAATATTTATATTTAATGTTGTGATAGCTTTATCAAGAACGGCAATGTTAATTGTGTTTTTATTTATGTTTATGTTTTTGGTTTCAACAGATAAAATTAAGTTATCTGATAAAATAGAAATTGCTATGTTAATAATGATTGCTGGTATGATTATTTTTATTGGATTTTCAAAAATTGCACCTAATATTTGTAGTAAAATTTTAGTTGCATTAAAAGAAACATATATTAGACCAGCTTCACTAAAAACACTCTCAGGAAGAACAAATTTGTGGAGTCTAGCAATTACTCTTGCAAGTACTAGTTTATTGACAATGCTTCTTGGTTATGGCAGATTTAATGGCATAAAAGCTATTAAAGCAAGAGGAGATAGATTTACACAATTTCATAATACTTTTATTGAAGCACTTGTGTCAGGAGGAATAATAGAAGTATTATATATTGTTTTTATATATGGAAATGTATTTAAAACTATTATAAAAAGTAATTTGGAAAATAAGTATAAAAGATTATATATATCATTTGAAATTTCAAGCATGCTATATATGTTTTCTGAAAGTATAGGAAGATTTTCAATAGGTATTGTAGATTTGATTTGTATTATCACTTTTGTTACTTTACCAATATTACATTCAAATTGTAAAAAAGTTGAATAAGGAGATAATTGTATGATATTTGTAAAACTAATACTATTTATTTTAACAATGTTTATTATTCCTTTATTAGTTGGTATGTTTTTTACGAGTTTCTTAAAAAATGAAAAAAGTAATTTAATCTTAGCATTTGTTTTAGGATATTTATATAATTTTGCGATTTCTGAAATTATAGCAGTACCATTGATTTTTTTGAAAACAAGTTTTATGACTTTTGTTGTTATATATATTGTTATTTCTGTAGTTTTAAGCATAATATCAATTTCTAGAAATAAGGAAAATATAGATAATATATGTAGTGATACAAAAAGTAGTATTAAAGAAATGCCTAAAATTTTAACAATAATATTAGTTATTTTGATAGGAGTACAATCATTTGCTCTTGTAAAATATGCACATATAGATGATGATGATGCTTTTTATGTTGGAACAGCAACAACAACTGTTTATACTAATTCAATGTTTAAATATGATGGTTCAACAGGCTTGGAATATGGAAAGTTACCGATAAGATATGTAGTAGGACCATTTCCTATATATATAGCGCTAATATCAAAATTGATTTGCATAAGTCCAGCAATTGTTGCACATACAATTTTGCCAGCAGTTTTAATTCCAATTGTATATTTAATATATGGGTTAATTGCAGAAGAACTATTTAGCAAGAATAAAAAAGCTACAATTATATTTCTTATAATGTTATGCTTTTTGTATATGTGGGGAAATTTTTCGAAAAGGACAAATTTTACATTTCTATTATTTAGGATTTGGCAGGGAAAAGCAGTATTAGGAAATATAATAATCCCATGTGTATGGCTTTTATTTATAAAAGCATTAAAGAATAATTTTGATATAATATCTTGTATATTATTAGGTATGATAATTTTTGCTGGGGTATTAACAACATCAATGGGAATAGGTTTACCAGCTATAACTTTATTAAGCTTAGCAGTTATTTTTGCTTTTAAAGATAAAGAAATATCATATGTAGTGAAAAGTGGAATTTGCTGTATACCTTGTATTGTATATTTTATATTGTATGTTATTTTACATTACAATTTAATAGGATAGCAGAAAAATAATAGAAAGGTGTTAATCAACGAGATTTGATTATAAGTAAAAAGAATGTTAATAGAAGGATTAAATACAATTAAAACAACTTTTTTTGAATATAAAGGAACAGGGGCATATATTGTTTTATACATAATTGCATTAGTATATATTTTTTTTAAAGAAGAAAATAAGAAAATTAAATTGTTTTTTATAGGATTAACTGCATGTATTGGAATTATTACATTAAATCCTATTTTTAGTGCTATAGTAGAACCATTTTTTCCAGTTTCTGTTTATTGGCGAATGTATTGGATGTTTCCACTTGGAATCACTATATCTTATGTAATTACAAAAATTATCATGTCAAGAAAAGGAAAAGTAGAGCAAATAATTTTAGGAATAATTGCTGTTGTAGCAATTGTATTAAGTGGCAAGCTTATTTATAATAAGGAAAATTATGTAGCAGTAAATAATCTATATAAAGTTCCAAATGAAGCTTATGAGATTGCTACAGCAATTATGCAAGATAATACTAGAACTAAAAAAGTAATGCCAACTACTGATCTAGTGTCATATATCAGACAAGTAAATCCAGAAATAGTGCTAATGTATGCACGTGAACCAAAAAGTTATGATAGTGTAACAATTGTTGTACAGCAACAATTGGGAAATGTACAATTTGTTACAAGAAATTGTAAAACAGCAAATTGCAATTATATTATCTGGGGAAAAGGAATGCAGAAAAATGAAGAATTAGAAAAATATGATTACAATGTGTTCTACGAAACAGATAACTATTTGATATATAAAAATAGTAATATTGAATAAAGAAGGAATATATGAAAAAAATAATTTTAAAATTAAGTATTTTAGTAATTGTACGGAATAATTATTTGCTTATTTTTTAATTATTATAATAAAAGTGTAGAAGGTATAAAGATAACTTTAATTGGTGGAAGCAACGAAGAAGATAAGGGAAATATAAATTCTGCAGGATATGTAATTAGAACTAGAAATAATAAGCTCATAATAGTAGATGGTGGCAAAAATACAGATTCAGATTTGATTTTGTCATATATAAATAAGTATGGCAATGGAAAGGTTGACTATTGGTTTGTTACTCATGCACATGATGACCATGTAGGAGCATTACTCGAAATATTAAAAAATGAAAATAATAATATTACTATTGAAAATTTGTGTTATCATTTTAACACAGCTGAATGGTATGAGGCAAATGATAGCAGAGGCAAGGAAACAGAACTTGCTATGTTGGAAGAATTAAATAATAGTAAAATTAAAAACAGAATTGATTGTACAGCAAATCAATTTATTGAAATAGGTAATGTTGAGTGCAAAATACTAAGAATTGCTAATCCTGAAATCACTCATTCAGATAATGGAAATGAATCAAGTATGGTATTTAAGCTTACTGCAAAAGATGTTAAAAAAAGTATACTATTTTTAGGAGATAGCTATGTATATACATCTAAAGAGTTGTTAGAAAATTGCAAAGATGACTTACCAAGTTATGCTGTTCAAATGGCACATCATGGACAATATGGTGTTACGAAAGAAGTTTATGATATAATAAAACCAACTATATGTTTTTTTAATTGCCCAGAATGGCTTTGGAATAATGATAATGGTAGTGGATATAATTCTGGAAAATGGCAAACAGTTGAAGTAAGAAGTTGGTTAGAAGAAATGAACACAACAAATTTTGTAGCTTTTGAAGGTGACCAAACAATAAGATTAACTTCTAAAGGGTTTGAAAAAGAATAAGTAAAAGACTTTCCATTGACACAAAGACTATTTTAAAATATAATATGCATAGAAAATTTATAACGAGAAGATTAAATAATATATGAAGAAATTAAGTAAAGATAATACAATTTTGATTTATGTAATAATGGTTGCAATTTTTTTAGGAATTATAATTGCGGCTTTTTTATCGTTTTATTTTTCACATAAAAACAGTGACACCATACAGCCAGGTGTATATATAAAAGGAACTAATGTATCAGGGCTTTCAAAAGATTCTGCTATAAAACTTGTAACAGAAGCTTTAAAAGGCAAAATGAATGATAATGTAATATTAAAATATAAAAATTATGAGTTTTATGTAGAGATAGAACAAATTGAAGCAGTGTTTGATGTAGAAGCATCAGTTGATTATGCATATAAGATTGGAAGAAGTGATAATTTCTTACAAAATGTAAAAGATTATGTGGCAGTATTACTTGTTGGAATTGATATAGATCCAGTATTAAAGTATAATGAGGAAGCTTTATCAGACTATATAGATACCATTCAATCACAGTTACCAGACCAATTAGAACAAAGTAGTTATTATTTAGAAGATTCTGATGAATTGGTTATTACAAATGGAAAGAATGGTGCTGGAATTTATAAAGAAGAGTTAACAAGTATGATATTAGCTGGGATTCAAGATATAAGTTATAATAATCAATCAATTGAGATTCCAACTTATATCCAATATCCAGAGCAAATCAATTTAACAGCTATTCATGATGATATATATAAAGCACCTCAAAATGCTTATTTTACAACAAATCCTTATGCTGTCTATGCTCATGTAATTGGTGTTGATTTTGATATTCAAAAAGTTGCTGAGAAAATTCAAAATAATCCAGATGCAGAAGAGTATAGTGTAAAATTAACACTTACAACTCCTGAAATTACAACAAATGATATAGGTTACGAAGCTTTTCCAGATAGATTATCTACTTTTTCAACTAAATATCCAACTAGCAATACAGATAGAACAACTAATTTAAGATTAGCTGCTTCAAAAATCAATGGCACAGTAGTTATGCCAGGTGAAACTTTTTCTTATAATAAAGTTGTAGGAAAAAGAACTGTAGAGGCAGGATATAAGGAAGCTGCAATTTTTTCTGATGGACAAGTAACTAATGGTCTAGGTGGAGGAATATGCCAGATTTCTTCAACTTTATATGATAGTGTAGTTTTTGCAAACTTACAAATAAAAGAACGTAGAAATCATATGTTTATACCATCTTATGTAGATGGTGGTAGAGATGCAACCGTAGTATGGGGTTCTACAGATTTCAAATTTGTAAATAATAGAGATTATCCAATTAAAATAGAGGCATCTGTTAGTGGTGGAATAGCAACAATATCTATTTATGGTGTTAAAACTGATAATGAATATGATATTTCACTAGAAACAGAATTTATAAAGTCAATTCCATACAAGACAGTATATAAGTCTTATTCAAATTATAAATCTGGTACTGTAGTACAAGGTGGAAAAAATGGCTCTGTAATAGATACATATAAAGTATATAAGCAGAATGGACAAGTTGTAAAAAGAGAAAAAATAACAAGAGACACATATAGTGCTCAAAATAAAATTATTGCAAAATAATAAACTTACAATAAATTAAAAATGCATTATTTATATTATGACAGTTCAAAAAGATTTTATGTAATATAAAAAACTAAATATCAGAAAGGAAATATTTTATTAAATGAGAATTCGTAGAAAAAAATGGGCAAAAGATGAATTAGATGCGTCGAAATTTTATATTGATAAACCAGATGAGTACAAAGGAAAATGGAAAACTATGTTTAAAAAAGAGCAACCTATTCATATAGAATTAGGTTGTGGAAAAGGTCTTTTCATTTCGAAATTAGCAACACAGAATCAAAATATAAATTATATTGCTGTTGATATGATAGAGGCTATGTTGGGATTAACCAAAAGAAATATAGAAGAAGCATATGTTGAAGCAAATCTTTGTGATGATGAATTAAATTTTAAACCAGATAATTTATGGTTAATCAGAGCAAATGTAGAAAATATAGAAAATGTTTTTTCAAAAGAAGATGAAATTTCAAGAATATATATAAATTTTTGCAATCCATGGCCAAAATCAAAACATAATAAGCGTAGATTAACACATCCAAGACAGTTAAAACAATATGAAGAATTCTTAAAACCAGATGGAGAAATATATTTCAAAACGGATGATGATGAACTATTTATGGCAAGTTTAGATTACTTTGAGGAAGAAGGATTTAAACTTATAAATAAGACATTAGATTTACATTTTGATGATATATTCAATGGAAATATTGAAACAGAACATGAAAAAATGTTTACAGAGCAAGGAATAAAAATAAAAGCTTTGATAGCTAGAAAAAACTAATTTTGCTAAACACATTAAATAACTTTAAGGTTATTTTAAGTTTAGATATATACAATCAAAACATCAAAACAAAAAGGGGGAAAAAACTTTGATAGAAGTAAAGAATGTAACAAAGCGTTACGGAAAGTTTTATGCTGTTAGAAACATAAACTTTGAAGTCAAAGAAGGCGAAATTGTTGGATTTCTTGGTAGAAATGGTGCTGGAAAATCTACAACAATGAATATGATAACAGGTTTCATTGAGCCAACAGAAGGTCAAATCATTGTTAATGGCTTTGACATAGACAGAAAACCAAAAAAAGTAAAAGAACTTATTGGTTATATGCCAGAAGGAGTGCCACTTTATAGTGACTTAACCGTAAAAGAATTTATCAGTTATATGGCAGATTTAAAATTATTAAAACATAAGGATAAAAAAGCTGCTGTAAAAAAAGCTATTGAAGAAACTGGACTAGAAAAAGTTCAAAACAAATTAACTAAAAATTTATCAAGAGGTTATAAACAAAGAGTTAGTTTAGCAGGAGCTATTGTAGGAGATCCTAAAATACTAATTTTAGATGAACCAACAGTTGGTCTAGACCCAAAACAAGTAATTGAAATTCGTGAATTGATTAAATCTTTTAGAAAGAATCATACTGTTATATTAAGTTCACATATTTTGTCAGAAGTAAGTCAAATCTGTGAAAGAGTAATTATTATAGATAAGGGTGAGATTGTAGCAGTAGATACACCTCAAAATCTAGAAAAGAATACAGAGGATACTGAAAAGCTTTTAATCAATGTAGAAGATACAGAAAATAAATTTGAAACAATAAAAGAAAGCATTACAGAAATTAAAAATATAAAATTAGTTGAGACAAAATCAGATAATTCAAAAAAATATGAAGTTGAAACTGATACAAATGTTGATATTAGAAAAAATATATTCTCTGAGTGTGCAAAGCTTGGAATTATCATATTAGAAATGAAAAAACAAGAGAATTCACTAGAAGATGCGTTTATTAAAATTGTTGAAGATAGACCAGAATATAGTGAAAAAGAGATTGCTAAAATGCAATATGATAAAGAAATTGAAGAATTAAGACAAGAAGAAATAGAGAAAAAAGAAAGAAAAGAATTTAGAAAGCAAGCTATTAAAGAAGAAAAAGCTAGAAAGCAAGCCTCTAAAATAGAAAAAAAGTCTAAGACAAAAAAAGAAAATAAAAAAGATGTAGCAAAATCAAGTGAAGAACCAAAAGCTGCATCAGAAGAGAATAAAGAAGGAGGAAATAAATAATGTTTGCAGTATTAAAAAAAGAATTGAAGAGCTATTTATTATCTCCAATTGGATATATTTTTGTAGGATTATTTTTAATAATGTTTAGTACATTTTTCTTTTTAACAATTTTTGAAAGTAAAGTACTAAATTTTGAATATTTATTTTATAATGGAGCAACAATACTTACTTTCATTACTCCTGTACTTACAATGAGAATGTTTTCAGAAGAAAGAAGAAATGGAACAGAACAATTGATTTTAACATCACCAAGAAGTATAACATCAGTTGTACTTGGTAAATTTTTAGCAGCTACAGTAATGATTTTAATTACAGAAGCATTTACTCTTATGTATTACTTTATATTAAAACAGTTTGGTGATCCTTCTTTAAAAGTTGCTTTATCAACTTTATTCGGATTCTTCTTATTAAGTTTAGCATATATTTCATTTGGAATGTTTGCATCAAGCTTAACAGAAAATCAAATAGTTGCTTGTGTACTTACAATTGGTGCATTTATTGTAATGTGGTTTTTACCAAACTTCAATTCAAATTTATCAATGTTTTCACTAATAACAATGTTTGATAAATTTCCAGAAGGAATAATCTCAATTTCAGAGATAGTTACTTTCATTTCATTTGCTGTATTATTTATACTACTTACAATAGTAGTTTTACAAAGAAGAAAAAGTGTAAAGTAAGAGGAGGGCAAAAAATTGAAAGAAGATAAAAAAGAGCTTAAAGCAAAAAAGAAAGCAGAAAAAAATGCCAAGAAATTAGAAAAAAAGAAACAAAGAGAAGCTGCTGGTAAAAAAACTTTTTCAGAGAGATTATCTTTATTTTTGAGAAAGAGATGTTTAAATAGTGGAATTGAAACAGCTTTATTAGTTTGCATATTAGTTGGTGCTTTTATAGCAATTAACCTTTATGTAGATTCTCTTGATATTTCAAACATTGACGTTACTGCCAATAAAATATATACAGTATCAGATGAGTCTAAAAAAATAATTTCAAGCATAGATGAAGATGTAAAACTTTATTTATTTGGATATACAGATGATGATACTTTAGTTAGTTTAGTAAAACAATATGTAGAAGCTAATAGTCATATTTCTTACGAAATTTTGACACAAGAATCAAATCCTGCTAAATATGAAGAATTTGAATTACAAGATGGATACCAAGTGGTAATTGTTGAAACATCAGCAAGTAAAAAGATTATAGATGCAAGTAGTGAATTTAATTCTTATGATTACACAACAGGACAAGAAGTTGATTTAACCGAACAAACTTTAACAAATTCAATTGTAGGAATTACCTCAGATGAAAAACCAAAGGTATATTTCTTAACTGGTCATAATGAATATAATACTACTCATTTAGGAACAATCAATACTTATTTACAAAATGAGTCTTATACAGTTGATAGTTTAAATTTATTAACAACAGGTAGTGTTCCAGAAGATTGTAATTTAATTGCTATATTTAATCCAACTACAGATATTACTGAAACAGAAGCACAAGCAATTAAAGATTATATAAATAAAGGTGGAAATATTTTAGTTACATCAGATATAGATACTGAAGCTTTTTCAAGCAAAAAAAATCTTCAATCTATTTTAGATTTATATGGAGCAACATTAGAAAATAATGGTTATATAATGGAAAGTGACTCATCTAAAATGATATCAAATTATCCAAATATAATTATTCCAGATGTATCAAGTTCAAATTCTATAACATCTGATATTTATTCAGACGGATATTTATTGATTCCTTATGCTGGTAGAGTAACATTCAAATCAGATGAAGAATTAGAAAAATTAAAAGTTGAAAAAGAAACACTTGTAAATTCAAGCTCAACATCATTATTTATAACAGATTTAACAAAGAGTATTTATGATTCAGCTAAAACAGCAGACCAAGGCGAAAATGTAATAGCTGCATTAGCTACAAAAACAATTTCAACTGCTGAAGGTGAAAATGATGCAGTAACTTCAAAATTGATAGTAGTTGCAAATACTGTATTTGCTTCAGATTACACAGTTGAAGGTGTAAGTAGTTCATATCCAATTTCATATATGGGTAACAATAAAGACTTTATGTTAGATTCTATTTCAAATTTAACTAAAAAGAATGATGTAATAAAAATTAGAAAAGATATGTCAACAGCAACTTATACACCTACTGAACAACAAAATGCTATTGTATTAACAATTGTATATGCTGTACCAATTTTAATCATAATTATTGGTATATTTGTTGGAACATACAGAAAGAGAAAAAGATAATTTGTAAAAAATAATATAATAGTTCACATAAAATAAAATTCTTGCATTAACTAACTATATAGGAGGTTAAGATGCAAGAATTTTTAATTATGTTTATAGGAATAATGATACCTTTCTTAGGAACAACTTTAGGTGCAACAACTGTATTTTTTCTAAAAGATAGTATTACTCCTAGAATAAAAAGATTATTATTTGGTTTTTCAGCTGGTTTAATGTTAGCTGCATCAATATGGTCCTTGATTATGCCAGCAATAGATATGTCACAAAATATGGGGAAGCTTAGTTGGATTCCTGCAACCATAGGACTTATATTAGGAGGAATCTTCTTTATTGGTATAGATTATTTTTTACCTAAGATGCAAGAATCTTCAAAAAAATTAACTTTTGCAATAACACTTCATAATTTTCCAGAGGGAATGGCAGTTGGAGTTGCATTTGCAAGTTTATTAAATGGTAATTATGCCTTAGGAATCAGTGCTGCAATGGCTTTGTCAATAGGAATTGCTATTCAAAACTTTCCAGAAGGAGCAGCAGTTTCACTTCCAATGGCAAGTGATGGAAAAACAAAATTTAAAGCTTTTATAGGAGGTTTTTTATCTGGAATTGTTGAACCAATTTCAGCAGTTATTACAATATTAATTTCTGGAATAATAACACCAATATTGCCATATTTATTGGCTTTTGCTGCTGGTGCAATGATATATGTTGTGGTAGAAGAACTAGTGCCAGAAGTCCAAGATGAAAAATCTAAAACAGGTATTATTGGAATTTTTATTGGATTTGCAATAATGATGATTTTAGATGTAATGCTTGGATAAAGTATACATTAAAATTTACGAAAAATGTAATATATTCGTAATATAAAAATATTGAATTAAAATAATTTTATATATATAATATTTTTTGTAAAAATATAAATACAAGTGATAAGGATAAAATATACAAATGTTGAAAAATAAAAAAATTGTTTTAATACCAATATTAGGTTTTTTAATTTTAATTTCAATAGGAGCAATATTGCTCGTTTTACCAATAAGCAATTTAAGACCAATTGCATACATAGATGCTTTTTTTGTATCAGCATCTAGTGTATGTACAACTGGTCTTTCTACAGTTGTATTATCAGAACAATTTTCATTTTTTGGACAACTAGTAATTTTAACTATAACACAAATGGGTGCATTAGGAATAGTAATTTTTATTGCTTTTTTGTTTATTTTATTAAATAAAAAAATGAATTTTTCAAGTGTTGTATTTTTTAGTGAGAATATAAATAATGATAATTATAGTGTATTTCAGAAAAAAATAAAACAAATCTTGAGATATACTTTTATAATTGAAGGCTTGGGGGCATGGCTACTTTCATTTAGATTTATTCCATTATATGGATTAAAAAAAGGACTATGGTATAGTATATTTCATTCTGTTATGGCTTTTTGTAATGCAGGTTTTGACTTATTAGGTACTAATAGTTTAATAAACTTCAAAAATGATACTTATGTAATAACAATTTTCATGGGACTAATATTGTTAGGAGGATTAGGATTTTTTGTTTTAGAAGATTTAGTAAACTGCTTAAGCCATGGCAAACCACACAAAATATCTTTTCAATCAAAAATTGTAATTGTTGCAACATTAGGAATAACCATTTTTGCAATTGTAACAATGAAATTATTAGAGCCAACAATGTCTATTAAAGAAGCAATTTTTGCAAGTATCACATTAAGAACAGCAGGATTTTATATACGAGATTTTACTCAATATAGTTTGCCAATACAAATTATTTCAATGCTACTTATGTTCATTGGTGCTGCTCCTGGCTCTACTTCAGGTGGAATAAAATTAGTAACATTTACCATAATATTATTATCTTTGAAAGCAACACTTTCTAGTGAAGATAATGTAAATATTTTTTACAAAAGAATTAGTGACAAAACAGTAAAAATGGCTTATACAATAGTTACTTTAAGTGCATTTGTTGTTTTAACAGGTGTAATATTATTAAGTAAAACAGACAATTTTAATTTAACAGAAACAGCATTTCAATGTATTTCAGCTTTTTCAGATACAGGAATACCTTTTTTTGATAATGCACTATTAAGTTCAGCTGGAAAAACAATTACAATAATACTGATGTTTTTAGGAAGAATTGGACCACTATCATTTTTTACTCTAATGTCAAGAAAAAGCAAAGATAGTGAAATAGAATTCGTAGAAGGAAAATTGATTTTATAAAACATAGGAGGAATAAGGAAAAATGAAAAAACAATGTATTATAATAGGACTTGGAAAATTTGGAATGACACTTGCAAAAGAACTTGCAGAAAGTGATATTGAAGTATTAGCAATAGATAAAGATATGCATTTAGTTGAAAGAGCTAGTAATTTTGCAAGTAAATGTATGTGTTTAAATATATATGATGAAGATGCATTTTCAAATATTCCTCTTCAAGATTTTGATATGGGAGTTGTTGCAATTGGTGAAGATATTGCAACAAACATTATAGCTTGTTTAGCTTTAAAAGAAGCTAATGTAAGCCATATCATAGCTAAATGTAAAGATAATACGCATAAAAAAGTCTTAGAAAAATTGGAAGTTAATGAAATTATTCAAGTAGAAGAAGATGTTGCTAGAATGATTGCTAAAAAGCTTATTACAAAATAGATAGTATCTTTAAAGGAAGGAATGTGAACCAATATGGAAGAACTTTTAAAGGAAATTTTAAAGATAGATAGTAAAGCACAAAAAATTATTGAAAAAGTTGAAAATAAAGATGAGAAAATAGATGAAATAATTGAAGAACAATTAAATGAGGCAAAAGAAAAAATTGACGATGAATTTCGAGGAATTTTAGAATTGAGAAAGCAGATTTTACAAAATAGATATAATGAGATGGTTGTTCAGATTTCATCAGAAGAAAAGGAAAAATTAAAAGAATTAGACAAAAATTATGAAGAAAAGAAATATATGCTTGAAGAGAAAATATTAAGAAATATTTTAGATAGAAAGGCAAAATAAATGGGATTCTCTTTAATTAAATATCCAGCTATTGATGCAAAACTCAAAGGAATGTATGCTAAGCAGTTGAGTAATACTGATTTGCTAGAACTTATTAGACAACCAGATTCAATCAGTGTAATTTCAAGTTTAAAAACTAAATTTAAGCCTCTTGAATTTTTAAAAGATGATGCAACAAGAGTAGAAACTGAAGATGCTTTAGATAGTGTTTTGATAGAAGATATAAAGAAAATTAGAATTTATTTATCTGAAGAAGAGAAAAAAATTTTTGATATATTTATTTCTAAATATGAAATAAAATGTTTAAAAAGTGTTTTAAAAAATCTGATTTCTTCTTCGAAAATAGAAAGTAATATAACTGATGTTGAGGCATGGACAAGTACAATATTTAAAAATATAGAAAAAATTCTCAATGTACAAAATGTAGATGAATATTTAGATGCAATAAAGTATTCTAGATATTATTTGAAAATTAGTGAATTAGTAAATAAAGAAAATATACCAATTTTTGAACTTGAAACAAGTTTGGATAAAGAATATTTTAAAATACTTTCAAAAGCTGTTCAGGGTAAAAGTGGAACTCTAAAGAAAATAATAGGAACTAGAATTGATACTTTAAATTTACTATGGATATTAAGATTAAAAAAATTTTATAGCTTGCCAGTAAATGAAATTGAAAAACTACTTATTCCAGTAAACTATGAACTTAAAAAAAGTCAAATAAAAGAAATTATAGAAGCAGAAGACTATGAAGAAATACAAGCAATATTAAGAAAAACATATTATCAAAAACTAAGTTATTGTGATGAAAATGATATTGAACAAGAAATAAAAATTTTGTTGAAACATCAATACTTATCTGTATTAAGACAAAGTAAATTTGATTTAAGTTTTGTTTTTGCATATATATATTTGTCTGAATATCAAAAAAGCAATATAGTTCATATATTAGGAGGAATACATTATAACTTTGATAAACAAGAAATTGAAAAAAGGCTGATAATTTAGGAGGTGAGAAAATGGCTATTGAAAGAATGAAACTTTTAAGTGTTGTTGGTAAAGACGAAAATATAAATTCTTTTATAATTAAATACTTATTAGAAAGTGGTATGCAACCAGAAGATGCTTTAAAGGTTTTAGAAAAAGGGTGGAAATTATCATATTATCCTTATGATAATAAACCAAAAGAAAATATAAAATTATGTAAGTCTATATTAGATAAATTAGATGTTGCATATAAAGATGACTTTGTCAAAGTTGAATTAGAAGATTCAGTTGAAAACATTGAACAAAATTTAAATGCTTTGATGAAAGAATTAAAGGAAAAAGATGAAAAAATTGAAAAAGCTGAAAATGATATTGAAAATTTAGAAAAGGCAAAAGGACCAATACATCATTTAGAAAATATAAATATTGATTTAAAAGACTTTTTTAAATTAAGATATATGAAATTTAGATTTGGAAAAATTTCTAAAGAAAATTATGCGAAAATAAAGCAAGACACAAAAATGCTAGATGTTGTTTTATTAGAACTTGAACAAACAGAAGATGATGTTTGGATTATCTATTTAACAACAGAAGAGTTTTCAACGCAGATTGATAGCTATTTTAATGTAATGAGATTTGAAAGAATTTGGTTGCCACAAGATGTAACTGGCACACCAAAAGAGTTTATAAAAAATATTGATAATCTTATACAAGAAAATAGAAAGATAATTGAAACTGAAAAACATGAAATTGAAAGAATAAAAATAAAATCTCAAGCAACTTTGATTTCATATCTATGCCAACTTCAAAATTATGAAAAAATAAATAAAGTAAAAAAATATATTGTTCATGATGAGAATGGATATTTTTATATAATTGGTTGGATTCCTTTAGAAGAGCTTAAAATATTAGTTCCAAAGCTTACTAAAGAGAAAGATTTGAAATTTACGGTTAAGAATCATGACGAAGTTGCGAGTGTACCACCAACACACTTAAAAAATAATAAATTATTTAGTTCGTTTGAAACAATAGTTCAAATGTATGGTGTGCCAAATTATACAGAGCTAGATCCTACAGCGTTTGTTGCAATTACAGCCTTTCTAATGTTTGGATTCATGTTTGGTGATGTTGGACAAGGTGCAGTAATAGCTTTAATAGGCATATTATTAAAAAAGAAAAAAGTTGCTTTAGGACCAATTTTTGTTGCTGGAGGTATATCATCTATATTATTTGGACTTTTATATGGAAGCATTTTTGGAAAAGAAGATATATTAAAACCTATTCTTATATCTCCAATGGAAAATATTACTACAATGCTTATTGCAGGCATTGCTTTTGGTACAATTCTTATACTAATTGCTATGGGATTAAATATCAAGAATGGAATACGAACTAAAGACAAGCAAAAAATATTTTTTAGTGAAAATGGTGTTGCTGGATTTGTTTTCTATTGTACAATTTTAATTAGTGTAGTGTATTTTTATTTGAAAGGAAAACTTATTATTTCAGCAAGTATATTAGCTGTAGTATTAGGAATTGCTTTAATATGTATTTTATTTAAAGATGTACTTGCAGATAAATTAGAGAAAAGAAAATCACAAGAAAAGCATTCTTTTATAGAAAGATTTTTTGAACTGATAGAAACACTATTATCATTTGCAAGTAATACAATTTCATTTGTGAGATTAGCAGCTTTTGCAATAAATCATGTTGGATTATGTATGGCTATTTATATATTAGCTGGAATGACTGCTGGGGCTGGAAATCTTGCAGTAGCAATAATAGGAAATGCACTTGTAATAGTACTAGAAGGACTTATTGTTGCAATTCAAGTGTTAAGACTAGAATATTACGAATTATTTAGTAGATTTTATAGTGGTGATGGAAAAGAATATAAACCAATTCGCTCAGAAATAAATTAGGAAGGAAAATTAAAAAAATGAAAAAAAGTATTAAAAAAATTACAGTAATTTTAGCATTTATTATTTTAATAGGAGTAAATACAAGTGTTTTAGCTGCTGGAAAAACAATTACGCAAGATGATTTAGATAAAACTAAAGATGAAATTCTAACCGAAGTTAATACTGTAAAAGATGCACAAGAAACATTAATAAATTCACAAAAAAATTTAGAAAATAGAGTTAATTCAGCAGATGAAGAAAATACATCTTCAGGAGTAGGACTTATAGCAGCAGCTTTAGCTACAGGACTTGCTTGTATTGGTGCTGGTATAGCTGTTGCAGTTGTTGCTTCTTCTGCTGTTGGTGCAATTAGTGAAAATCCTAAATTACTTGGTAAAACAATTATTTTTGCTGGACTTGCAGAAGGTATTGCAATTTATGGCTTAATTATTTCTATTATGATTTTAAGTAAAATTTAACAAGAGGTTTTAAATGAAAATTTTTTGTATAAGTAATAGTAAAGATTTAGCAATAGGACTTAAATTAACTGGAATACCAAGTGTTGTAATGAAAGATGACAACAAGATTATAGAAAAAGTAGACGAATTGCTTAAAGAAAAAGATTTAGGTATCATAATGGTTTCAGAAGAACTATTTAACAAAGAAAATTTGCCATTTAAAAAAATTATGGAAGATAAAAAAATACCTTTGATAGTTCCTATTCCAAAACTTGAAAAATAGAGGTGTAATATGGATGATTTAACTACTAAAGTTAAAAAATTTCAAGATAGTTGTTTAAAATTAGCCAAATCAGAAGCTTTAGATTTAGATAATAAAATAGCTGATAATATAAAACTAGAAACAGAAGACGAATTAAATAGATATAGAAAAGAAGCAAAATATAAATTAGATAGACAAATTTATAAAATTGAAAAAGATTTTAATTCAAATATTTATGAAGCTAAAAATAGTTCCAAAATAGCAGTTATTTCTAAGGAAAAAAAGTTAATGGAAGCATTAGAGCAAGAGCTTGTGAAAAGATTATATTTTTTTACAGATTTAAAAGAATATGAAATTTTTTTATTAAATAATATATCTGATGTAATAGAAAAATTAGAAAAAAAAGAAAATGAAGAGATAACAATATATATAACTCAAAAAGATTATGACAAATATTTAACTATTATAAATAAAGAATTTGGATGTAATGTGAAAATTACTAAAAAAGAAATAATAGGTGGTTGTATCGGAGAAAACATAAATGAAAATTTATTGATAGATAATTCATTGTCTACCTTATTAAAAGAAGAAATTAGTAAAATAAATTTAAAAAATATTAGTTAAAAAGTATATTTGGAGGCTTGAAAATTGGAATTTAAAAATGTAATTTCTATAAATGGACCAGTTGTTTTAGCAAAAGGAAATGCAGATTTTGCTATGCATGATATGGTTTACATAGGAGAAGAAAAACTATTAGGAGAAGTTATAAAATTAGAAGAAGATATTGCTGTAATACAAGTTTATGAAAGTACAAATGGTTTGAAAATTGGTGAAAAAGTTATATCAGATGGAAAATCATTATCTGTAACTCTAGCACCAGGACTTTTAGGAGAAATTTTTGATGGTATTCAGAGACCTCTTAAAGAACTTAAAAATCTTTCAGGAGATTTTATAAAAAAAGGTATTGTTCCAAGTAAGGTTTCATTAGAGAAGAAATGGAATTTCAAAAAATGTGTAGAATTATATCAAAGAGTAGAATCTGGAACAATAATAGGAGAAGTGCAAGAAACTACAGCAATATCACATAAAATAATGATTCCAAATAATATTTTTGGTGAAATAATTGAGATAGTAGAAAATGGAGAATATGCAGTTAATGATATTATTTGCAAAGTAAAAGACAATAAAAACAATGTACATGAAATAACAATGATACAAGAATGGCCAATAAGAATAGGTAGACCATATGAACAAAGACTTTCTAATACAGAACTTTTTATAACTGGACAAAGAGTACTAGATTCATTGTTTCCAATGGCAAAAGGTGGTACTGCAATGATTCCGGGAGGTTTCGGTACAGGAAAAACAATGCTTCAACATCAATTGGCAAAATGGTCAAACGCAGATATTATCGTCTATATAGGATGTGGTGAACGTGGCAATGAAATGACAGATGTTTTAGATGAATTTCAAAATTTAATAGACCCTAAAACAGGTAGACCACTTATAGAAAGAACTATTTTAATTGCAAATACTTCAAATATGCCAGTTGCTGCACGTGAAGCTTCTATATATACAGGTTTAACCATGGCAGAATATTATAGAGATATGGGATATGATGTAGCAATTATGGCTGATTCTACTTCAAGATGGGCAGAAGCTTTAAGAGAAATTTCTGGAAGGTTAGAAGAAATGCCAGCTGAAGAAGGTTATCCATCATATTTACCATCTAGACTATCTGAATTTTATGGAAGAGCAGGAATGGTAAAAAATTCAAATGGAACAAAAGGCTCTGTTACAATAATTGGAGCTGTTTCGCCACAAGGTGCAGATTTTTCTGAACCAGTAACTCAAAATACAAAAAGATTTGTTCATTGTTTTTGGGGATTAAATAGAGAACTTGCATATTCAAGACACTATCCAGCAGTTAATTGGAATATAAGCTATAGCGAATATGTAGATCAACTTCAAGATTGGTACGAAAATAAATTGCCAATTAAGTTTTTAGATTACAGACAAAGAATTATAAAATTACTAGAAGAAGAAAATGAACTTCTAGAAATATCTAAAGTTGTTGGTCAAGATGTTTTATCAGATGATAAAAAATTAGTTTTGGAAATTTGTAAAGATATTAGAATTGGATTTCTTCAACAAAATGCAATGAGCGAAATTGATAGATTTGTTCCACTTGAAAAACAGTATTTAATGATGGACACAATTATACAATTGTACGATAATTCCAATCAATTAATTGAAAAAGGTATTCCAATATCTAAAATCAGAGAATTAGGTATTTTAGACGAATATGTAAAACTAAAAATGATGATTCCAAATGATAAATTAGAAGAATTTAAAAAATTCAATTTAAAGGCTAAAGAATCTTTAAGAAGATTAGAAGAAACATATAAGCAACATATATCTTAAAAGCATAGTTAATAAAAGAAAGGAAAAGTTGAAATGAAAATTCAAAGAATTGGTCTTGAAAAAATAAATGGACCATTGGTTTATATAAAAACACCCCAAGATGCAATTTTTGACGAACAAGTTGAACTAGCACTTCCAAATGGTGAGACTCGTTTGGGAAATATTGTTACTCTTTCTGAAGATTTTACGGTTATACAGGTATATGAGGGAACTAATGGAATGAGTTGCAAAGGTGTGAAAACTGAATTTACAGGTAGCCCTTTAAAATTAAAGCTTTCTAAAGATATGCTTGGTAGAATTTTTGATGGTGCTGGTAGACCAATTGATGGACTGGGTGAAATCAATGTACAAACTGAACGAGAAATTGGTGGAGAACCAATAAATCCTGTTGCAAGAGAGTATCCAAAGAATTTCATAGAAACTGGAATATCAGCAATAGATGGTCTTATGACCTTAATTAGAGGTCAAAAATTACCAATTTTTTCTGGAAGTGGTATAAATCATAATAAACTAACAGAAAAAATAATTAGACAAGCTAATATTAAAGATGAAAGTGGTTTTGCAATTGTTTTTGGACTTATTGGCGCAGAATATGAAACAGCAGAATTTTTTAGAAAGAGCTTTGAAGAAAACGGAATTTTGGA
This sequence comes from uncultured Clostridia bacterium, assembly GCA_934140005.1. Classification (GTDB taxonomy): domain Bacteria; phylum Bacillota; class Clostridia; order TANB77; family CAG-508; genus Scatovivens. The sequence goes on along the minus strand of CAKPBB010000016.1, from coordinate 4,993 downwards.
TAAGGTAGTAACTTTTCAAAATTTATCAAATGATCCTTCTATAGAAAGAATTTTAACCCCTAAAGTTGCTTTAACTTGCGCTGAATACTTGGCCTTTGATTTAGATATGCAAGTACTGGTTATATTAACAGATATGACTGCTTATGCAGAAGCTTTAAGAGAAGTTTCAACCTTAAAAGGGGAAATTCCAAGTAGAAAAGGATATCCAGGATATTTATATAGTGATTTTGCAAGCATATATGAAAGAGCTGGAAAAATAAGGGGAAAGAAGGGCTCTATTACACAAATACCAATTTTAACAATGCCAAATGATGATATATCACATCCTATTCCAGATATTACAGGATATATTACAGAAGGACAAATTGTATTATCAAAAGAGCTTTCACAAAAAGGAATTGACCCACCAATCAATATATTAGACTCTTTATCTAGATTGATGAAAGACGGTATAGGTGAGAAATATACAAGAAAAGATCATAGAGAAATTGCAGACCAATTGTTTACTTCATATTCTAAAGTACAAGAAGTAAGAGCTTTAGCAAAGGTTTTAGGTGAGGCAGACTTGTCTGAAACTGATAAAAAATATTTAGAATTTGGAAAAGCCTTTGAAGAAAAATGGCTTAATCAAGAAGTTATGGAAAGTAGAACTATTGAGCAAACTTTAGACTTAGCATGGGAAATATTGAAAATTTTACCAGAGAGTGAATGGAGTAAAATTGATACACTTAAAAAATAAAAAAGTTTTTGGGAGGAGATAAATTTGAATTCTTCTACATTACCTACAAAAAATAATTTAATGAGATTAAAAGAAAATTTAAAGCTTTCAATACAGGGAAGAGAACTATTAGAAAAAAAGAAAATAATTTTAAGCATGGAAAAAACTAAATATCAGAAAAAGGCGAAAGAACAATTGGAAAATGTGCAAGCTTTATTAAAAAAAGCCTATACATCATATATTAAAGCAACTATCGATACAGGTGTTGACAATTTGATTGATATTTCAAATGGTATGAATTTTGAAGATATACTAGATATTAAATATAAAACTATCATGGGTGTGGAAATTCCATCTATTGTGTATGAACCAAAACAGGCTAGTATAAATTATAGTTTATATGATACAACTTCAGCCGTAGATAGCACAATTATTGATTTTAATAGTATAAAATCTGAACTTGTAGCTTATGCTGAAACACTTAACACTATTATTAAATTAGAAAAAAATATTGAGAAAGTATCAAAAAGGTCAAATGCTTTAGGTGATATGATTATTCCGCAAACACAAAGTAGTATTAGCGAAATACAAGACATTTTAGAGGAAAGAGAAAGAGAGGAATTTACAAGATTAAAAGTTATAAAGAATAAATTGAATTGACAAATAGTTAAAATTAGTTATAATAAAGATAGTTAAATTATTTTATAGTGTTAATAGAATTGTTTTAATTATCATGTAGATTTTATTGACTTTATTAACAAGGAGAAGGTTTATGAAAAAAGAAAAAGTAGATCAAAACCCAGAAGATTTTAAGGTAGTAAAACCAGAAAAAGAAAAAAGTAAAATGCCTAAATTTTTTAAAATAATAATAGTGGCTATTGTTATTTTATTAGTTTCTTTTATAAGTTGGGAGCTATATCAAGTTTATAATATAAGTAATGATATAGAAGATTCAAATTATGATAATTCAAATACTGTAGCTGATTTGTTAATGGGAAGCATTGTTATACAGAAATTTGATTTAGAAAATTTTGATGTTAGTCAACTTTCTAATAAAACAAATGATGATTTGCAGTATGCTATATGTAGAAGTAAAAAAGAATATCAAAAAATAATGTCAAATAAACAAGGAATAAAAGAATTTACGGATGAAGATTTTAAGAAATTTTATGTATTAGTAATATATAAAAAAAACATGGATTTAACAATGGATTCTAGACATTCTGGATTTGACTATGATAATATTGTTTTTACAGAAAGTAATGATGTAAATCAATCAGTATTGATTGTTGCATTACCTGATGTTAATCAAAAAAATGTTAATTTGGTAATTAAGAAAACTGATAAAATAATTATTACGTCACCACAAGATGTTACAGAAAAAATAAATAATAGTTGGAGTGTATTAACAGAATATCTTTCAAGAAAGTATTTTAATAATCAGTCTTTAACAAATGCAACAATGTTAATAAAAGATGTAAAATTAGTAAATGAAAAACCAAATCAATTTTTTATAACAAAAGGAGACCTTCAAGAGCCAACTGGAGAAGTATCAACATATTGGCAGGCAAATGTATATTTAGAACAAAATAAGAAATATGTATTGCATGTTCTTATTGATTGTGAAAGTGGAGAATTAGTTGCTGGATATGATTTGAGTAAATAATAGAGGGGGATTATGATTTATAAAATTCAAAATTAAAATAATTTGAATATGATTTAAACAAATAATATAAAGGGGAAAGAGCCGAATCCATAGTGGAAACGGCTCTTTCCTTTGCTTTAAGACAATTTACTTTGGGTATCTACTGCCAGAATTGCTACATGAGCAATCGTAGCAGATAGGTTTGTGGTTTAATAACCGACAGATGCGGCTGCTTTTGCAATATCAACTGCATCACCAATGTAAGAAGCAGGGGTGAGATTCAGCAGAATCTGCTGGTCCTCCTCACTCAGTACATCAAGAGACTTGATGAAATTCTTGATATCGCTTTCGGTAATTTCCTTGCCACGGGTAAGCTCTTTCAGATGGTCGTAAGCATCAGGAATGCCATACTTGCGAAGCATGGTCTGAATGGGTTCTGCAAGAACAGCCCAGTTCGAATTGAGTTCAGACTCAATTTTCTCCTTGTTAACTTCGACCTTCTTAAGACCGCCGATGGTTTGTCCAATAGCTTGCAGAGAGTAGCCAAAGGCAAGACCAATGTTTCTTTGCAGAGAAGAATCAGAAAGATCTCTCTGCATACGAGAACGAGGAAGCTCATCAGAAAGAGCAGCGCAAATTGCATTGCCAATCTTGATATTTGCTTCGCTGTTTTCGAAACGAATGGGGTTGACTTTGTGAGGCATGGTACTACTACCAACTTCTGTTTTAACAGGAATCTGTTTAAAGTATTCCATGCTGATGTAGAGCCACATGTCTGTATCAAAGTCTCGCAGAACATTGTTGAAATGACGAATTTCATCCAACAAGTGGCAGACATTGTCGTGACTTTCAATCTGAGTAGTAACAGGATTAAAAGTCAATCTCAAATACTGAACTACAAAGCATTCAGAATGGAACATCCAAGCATTGTTGGGGAATGCGACAGAAATTGCTGCATAGTTTCCAGTTGCACCATTGAATTTGGCAGTAATGGGAACATGAGCAATGCGCCGCAAGCTTTGTGTAAAGCGATAGGCATAAACAGCCAGTTCTTTGCCAACAGTGGTTGGAGTGGCAGGTTGACCATGAGTATGTGCAAGCATAGGAACATCTGCATATTTGCCTGCCATCTTGGTAACAAAATTCAGAAGTTCAGTTGCTTTGGGTTGCCAGACTTCTTTGAGTGCAGAAGAAATCATCAGTGCATAAGCGCAGTTGGTGATGTCTTCAGACGTGCAACCAATATGCACAAAGCTCTTGAGAGCACGCAAGCCGAGGTGTTCGTGACCTTTTGCTTCAAGCTGTTCAGCAATGAAGAGTTCAACGGACTTTACATCATGGTTTGTCTTGGCCTCAATTTCTTTGATACGCATAAAGTCTTCGTCAGAGAAGTTCTCGTAGATAGACATAATCACCGGAAGAAGTTTGGGATTAAAGTCATCCAAAGTAGAACTGCCAGAATTACCAGCAACGTTTTCAATAAGGTACTTCAGCCAGTAAATCTCGACTTTAACCCGATACTTTACCAGGGCAAATTCAGAGAAATACGGTGCAAGTGCCTCACCGATTTGAGCATACCGTCCATCGAGTGGGCTAATAGCCAAATGTTTTGCAGAAATGTTTTCTGCGACGAAAGTAGAATTGTCTCGTTTCATAGGAATTAATCCCCTTTCTAAAGTTATTTAACTGCTGTCATTCCAAAGATGTGAAACATTTAGAAATAAACAGTCATTGAGACAAACGATATTATAACACGATTTAATTAAAAAGTAAATAATTTTGACAATAATTTACATAACATCATAAAATAATATTGATAGATTATGAAAGGAGGTATTTAAGTTGAACCTAGAAAAAGTGAAAATAGGATATGCTTTTACTGGTTCGTTTTGTACATTTAGAAAAAGCATTGAAGCATTAAAAAAGATTATAGATAAAGGTGCTATAGTAACACCAATAATGAGTTTTAATAGTTATTATATGGATACTAAATTTGGTAAATCAGATGATTTTATAAAAGAAATAGAGGAAATTACAGGTAATAGTATTATTCATACTATACAGGATGCAGAGCCAATTGGTCCGAAAAGAATGTTTGACATATTGGTAGTTGCACCTTGTTCTGGAAATACGATATCTAAACTTGCAAATGATATTATAGATACACCAGCAACAATGGCTGTAAAATCACATCTTAGAAATGAAAATCCAGTAGTTATTGCGATTTCAACTAATAATGCACTATCTGGAAATGCAATGAATATTGGAAAATTATTAAATATGAAACATTATTATTTTGTTCCATTCAAGCAAGATAATCCTATTACCAAGCCAAGATCACTGGTGTTTGATTCTGAATATATTTCTAAAACAATAGAATATGCATTAGATAAGGAACAGATACAACCAATTTTGTTGTGAGTGTAATTAATGATATAACAAGCACTTTAAATTTTACATTTAAAGTGCTTGTATCTAAGTTTATTTTGCGAATATTGCAAATTTTGTCGAACGAATCTTTTGAAAAATAGAATGATTTTTGTTGACAATAATTAAAAATCGTATTACTATGTAAACACTTTAGAACGAGTTTGAGATTCAAAATTATTTATGTTCAAATGAAATTTTAA
>CAKPBB010000015.1 GCA_934140005.1 uncultured Clostridia bacterium | reverse complement strand
GCAATAGGAGATATAATTGTTGGTATCGATATTGGAACCTCTAAGGTAAGCACAGTTGTTGGTGAAGTAAATAATTTTAATCAAATTGAAATTATTTGCAGTACAAATTGCAAATGTACTGGCATTCAAAAGGGCAAATTTATTGATGAAGACGAAATAAGTCTTTCAATTTCAAAAACAATTCAAGAAGCAGAAGAAATTTCAAATTTAAAAATAAATTCAGCTTATACAACAATACCAGGTAAATATGTAACGATTGTACAGAACAGTATCGTAAAAGATGCAAAAGATAAGCTTGCTGGCATTTCTATTAAAGATGTTGCTTCAGCAATTATTCAAGTAAGAGATATAGAGATTCCAGAAGATAAAGTGCTAATAGATATAGTACCAGACAAATTTATATTAGAAGATGGCAAAGCAGTAGAAGATCCTGTTGGAAAGTTTAGTAGTCATTTTACATTAACAGCTCAAATTATTTTAGCAGAAAAAGATTATATAAAACAATTAACATCAATATTCAAAAAAGCAGGAATAGAAATAGATGGTGTTGTACCGACAGCACTTGCAGAAAGAAATTTGGTGCTAGATACAAATGAGCTAAATGATAATGTTATGCTATTAGATATAGGGGCAGGAAATACAGATATAGGTGTATTTAATGGAACTTCATTTATTTATACAAATACAATAAATCTAGGTGGAGATAATATCACAAGTGATATAGCTTATGTTTTAAATATTTCTAGGGAAGAAGCAGATAAATTAAAAAGACAATATGGATTAGCTCTAAAGTCTTTTATAGATAACGACAACAATATTGTATTAAATACTTGTAAAGATATTGATGGAAAAAATAAAACAATTAAAAGCTCTGAACTTGTAGAAATAATAGAAGCTAGAATAGAAGAAATATTTACTTTGGTAAATAAAGATATTACAACACATGCTATAAAACCAAATATCAACAATGTTATACTTACTGGAGAAGGAATTGTTAATATAAATAAGAGTGATATGGCTGGAAAAATTATTTTGAATATTCCAGTAAAAATATCAACAGGCAGATTGGTAAGTACAATTAAATCTACATATAGAGCAAGTTATGCTCTAGTTAGATATATAGCTGCAAGGCCTTATGCAAAAACAGTTTCTAGTAGCATTGATGCAAAAACAGAAAAAAATCTTATTAAAACGATTATAGAAAAAATAAAAGATTTCTTTTATTCTTAAAATACGAAAATGTTTTTAATTTTAAAAATTATAGATAAAGATAATAAAGGAGGATACACCTTATGATTATGGATAATGAGGATTTAAACTTTATGATGGATGGATCAGCAACAATAAAAGTAATAGGAGTTGGAGGAGCTGGAAACAATGCTGTAAATAGAATGGTTGAAGCTGGAATTAAAAGTGTTGAATTTATAGCTGTAAACACAGATAGACAAGCATTGAATTTATCAAAAGCAGGAACAAAAATCCAAATAGGTGAGAAACTAACAAGAGGTTTAGGAGCAGGAGCAAATCCAGATATTGGAGCACAAGCAGCTGAAGAAAGCAAGGCAGATATTGCTGAAGCTTTAAAAGGAGCAGATATGGTATTCGTAACAGCTGGTATGGGCGGTGGAACTGGAACAGGTGCTGCACCATTTGTAGCAGCTGCTGCAAAAGAACTTGGAATATTAACTATAGGTGTTGTTACAAAACCATTTACATTTGAAGGTAAAAAGAGATTAGCACAAGCTGAAAGAGGAATTGCTAATTTAAAAGGTAAAGTTGATACATTGGTTGTAATTCCAAACGATAAACTATTACAAGTTATAGATAGAAAAACTTCAATAGTAGAAGCTTTTAGAATGGCTGATGATGTTTTAAGACAAGGTGTTCAAGGTATATCTGATTTAATTGCTGTACCAGGTTTAATTAACTTAGACTTTGCAGATGTTAAAACAATTATGTTAAATCAAGGAATGGCTCATATGGGTATTGGTAGAGCAAGTGGAGAAAATAGAGCAGAAGATGCTGCAAAACAAGCTATACAAAGTCCTTTATTAGAAACTTCAATCGAAGGTGCAAGAGGTGTAATTATCAATATTACTGGTGGAAGTGATATTGGCTTACATGAAGCAAATACAGCTGCAGAACTTGTACAAAGAAGTGCAGACCCAGAAGCAAATATCATCTTTGGTACTGTTACAGATGATTCTATGGGTGATGAAATTCAAATTACAGTTATTGCAACAGGATTTGAAAAAGAAGATGAAAAAACTACAGGTTTAGCAGGATATAAAAATATTGTAGAAGATACTTGGAGAAAAAGAAACAATATGGGTTCAAGTTCAATATCTTCACCAGCTGCAGAAAGCAATCCTAATGACTTAGATATTCCAGCATTTTTAAGAAAAAATAAAGGTTTAGGAAACAAATAATCATATAAATGAATAAAAGAAAAAATAAAGAAAAGAAATAGTCTATTTTGTAGATTATTTCTTTTTTTCTGCCCTAGAAATTGACAGATTTTTAAAATATGAAAGTATAAAATATATACATAAACTAAAGAGGAGTTAGGAAATGACAGTATATATTGATATAGTTATTTTAGAAAATTTGGCAATGAATTATATCATTTTAATTGCAACAGCACTTATTGGAAAATATGATATAAAAATTGCTAGAAATATGATAGCAAGTACAGTTGGTGGGATATATGCAATTATAAATTATATGATTAAATTTTCAGTTATACAGAATTTGATTTTTAAAATTGCAGTTTCTGTTTTAATGATTATTATTACTTTTGGAACGCACAATATAAAAAGTTTAGTAAAACAGTTGTTTTTATTTTATTTAGTATCATTTACATTTGGTGGAGCTGCTTTTATGTTACTATTCTTTTTAAAACCAGAAGATATCATTTTTAAGAATGGACATCTTGTTGGTACTTATCCAATAAAAATAGCATTACTTGGAGGAATAGTCGGATTTTCAATAATAGCAATTACTTCTAATATAATAAAAGATAGACGAAAAATTAAATCAATGCTATGTGATATGGAGATTTTCTATAATAATAAAAGTATAAAATTAAAAACAATGATAGATACAGGTAATTTATTAAAAGACCCAATTACACAAAATGATGTTATTATTGTTGAAAAGAATAGTTTAAGAGGGCTGGTTGATGATGAAATTTTGAATCATATCGAAGATATATTAAAAGGAAAGTGGCTAGAAGATAGTAAAATTCATAATTATAAGTTTAAGCTAATACCATTTTCTTCACTTGGAAATGAAAATGGACTCATAATTGGTTTTAAACCTGAATATATAAAAGTATATGATGAAGTAGAAAAGGTTAGAAATGATGTAATTGTCGGTATATATCCTGGTAAACTTACAAAAACAAATTTATATACTAGTTTAGTTGGTTTGAATATTTTAAAGGAGGGAAGGCAAAGTGAAAAACTTGTTAAAAATGCTTAAAAGTACAGTACTTGAAATTTTTAAAAAATATTCAAAAAGGGATAGTATAGAAAAACTACCAATATTTTATATAAATGGTAGTCAAACTTTACCACCACCTCTGAATGTATTAGAAGAAGAAAAATTATTGGAAAAACTTAATAATAATGATGAAGAAGCAAAACAGATTTTAGTTGAAAGAAATTTGAGATTGGTTGTATATATAGCTAAGAAATTCGAAAATACAGGGCTAGATTTAGAAGATTTAATTTCAATAGGAACAATAGGTTTAATGAAAGCAATTAACACCTTTAATACAGATAAAAATATTAAACTTGCCACTTATGCTTCAAGATGTATAGAAAATGAAATTTTAATGCAACTGAGAAGAACCACTAAAATTAAAACAGAAATATCAATTGATGAGCCTTTAAATAAGGATGGAGATGGAAATGAACTTTTATTATCAGATATATTAGGTACAGAAAGTGATGTTACATCAAAAGGAATTGAAGATGAAGTTGATAGAAAGTTATTGAAAATTGCTATAAGCAAGCTTAATCCAAGAGAAATGTATATAATGCAACTAAGATTTGGAATAAATGGTACTGAAAAAGAAAAAACGCAGAAAGAAGTTGCAGATATGTTAGGCATATCACAAAGTTATATTTCTAGATTGGAAAAAAAGATAATGAAAAAAATGAAAAAAGAAATCATGAGTAAAACAGGATAAGACTGCAATAGTCTTATCTTGCTTTGTTGAAAAAAATGTTTTATTTATTTTCTATTTTTGTATAATTATCAATATCTGAAAAAGTTACTTCATTTTCTGATACATTATTCATTTCTATACGGTATGTTTTAACAGAATCATTTTCTTTATATTGTACTGGTAAAAAATTTTCTTTATTTACCCATTCTGTTATAGTAGAACCTAAAGCAGAACATGTAATTTTATAACATTCAATACCATTTATAGTATCATTAGAAACTTTCATACTAAATAAAATTTTTGTAAATTCATTTTCAGTATTGTGAATTTTTGACACTAAATTGCTGAAAATTACAGGTGGATTGTTAAATACTTCAGGTAAACCAGTTCGTATAGCTGAAGCTTTTAATTTAGAGTAACTATTTTGTGTATTATTCGGATTTACTATGTAAGAAGTATCAGATGCTACATCTGTGTACATAACTAAATTTGTATCTGTTATTAAAGTTTTTTGATTATTAAAAACTTTTTTTACATAAGTGTTATTATCAGAGTTAACTGTGTAAGTAAAATTTCCAGTTGAAATTAGATTTGATATGGCATTTTCCATATTTTTTAAGAGCTTTTGATTCTTTGAAATTCGTACTCCAAAGATAACAGCAATAACTAGTATAACTACTAAAATACAAATAATAATTTTTGTTGATTTTTTCATTTGCTTTTCCTCCTCAAAATTTATTAACTAATTTATATATATAATTTATAAAAAAATCAATAGAATTATTTATATAGAACTTATTGAATATGTAAATGCTGTATGATAGAATTCAAGTGTACAGTTTAAATTTAGAAAAATAGGTTGGTGAAATAATGAGTAATTTTGGGAAATTTATTAAAGAAAAAGTTTTAAACAAAAAAATAAAAATATTAGTTTGTATTGTTTTGATTTGGATGTTTATTTTTGCTATAGATTATAATATGGCATCTAATCAAAAGAAACCTATATTTTGCTTTATACATTGGAATTCATATTCAACTAATCGTTCAGAGTATTATGGTATAGGATATAAAGCTACTGTTGTTAAAATGGAAAATGTTGTTGAGTTTGGATATAAAGAAGTATATATTACACCTTGGTGGAAAACTGCAACAGGAGAAAGTGACTGGATTACAATAGTTGGTGTTCGCCATACTTTGGATTTAAGTGAAAAATATTATGGCAAGAAATATGTAAGGGATATGAAAAAGAAAATTATAAAGGCTGAAAAAGAAATTAACAACATTCAAGAAGATTATAAAAAATCAAATGAACCAATATTAGTAAATACTGAAGAAAAAGCAGAAAATTCAAATGGTAAAATATCAGATATTAAGCAAAAATGGTATAGTGATTTAGCAAAGATTTATTTTAAAGAAAATCTTTCTATGAAAGAAAAAGTGTGTGTTCAACGAGAGATGATAGAATTTTATGAAGATAATTATAATAAAGAAATTGATTCAAAAGTATTAGATGAAGTAAAAGCAATAATGAAAGAATATACTGGAAAAAAAGAATATGTAAAATATATGGGTTCATTAGGTTGGGATGCTGAATAAATGAAAAACCCCAGACTGAAGTTCACAGTCTGGGGAAAAAGTTAAACTTTAATTTTATCCAAAAGTTGTACTACATTTATTTTCTTTACACCATTCTTTCATTAGCTTTGCTTCTTTCAAGATGAATTCTTCATAAGTCAGATGCTCTATTTCAGAGTACGATATTTCTTTATAGAATTTTGCTTCGTATAATTCAAAAAATCGAGTAAGCGGAAATTGCCGTTGAGTATAAGTGTCAAAGCACCAATTATCTTTTACATATATTGCGTGCATTGTGTATGGCAATGTATCACCATAATATCTAATTGCAACAAGTAATAGTTCACCGCATTTTAAAGTATCTAACAAATTAAAACAAATTCCGTAGCAGTATCCATTACATAACTCTTCATGCCTCAAGCAGTAAAAAAGGTTTGGATATGAGTCACAAATTTTACAGAAGTCATCTTCTGTAATTGCTTTTCCTTTTTTAGTGAAAACATCAAAATAAATGGAATCTGAAATATCTTTAGCAAGATTTTCAAAAATTGTTTCAAATATTGTATAAATTTCTACGAGAGCATAAGCATATATGCATATAATGGCTATTAGACAGAGTTTGCCAACTACATTAGCATCAAAGTGAAATAATATATAAATTGGTGTGCAGACTGATAAACCAAAAATTAGTGGAATTATTTTTGCACTTATCCAATCGATAAAGTCACGAGGTGCTAAAAGTTCGAATGCAGTCTTTTGCTCGCCTTCATTCAGGTTGTAATAAAAGAGTTTCCGGACAATAAAGTTCAACATTTTAATACCTTCTTTTCTAAAATTTACATAAAACATTATACAATGCTTTTTAGGAAATTTCAACTAAATTGTAAATTTCACTTGCAAAAATTAATAATAAAGAACAAATAGATGTTGAAATTTAAAATGGTAACAAGTATAATACAGTTAGTAGAAATATAAATACATAGGAGGAAACTATTTTGGACGATTCTAACAAAAATGTAAATCAAAATGATGATATAGAAGATTTTGTTCCATCAGATGATGATTTTGTATCTGATGAAACAGCTGATACTAATGTGAAAAAAGCTAGAAAAATAGTGAAGAAAAGTAAAAGATTAGAAGAAGCTTTAAATGAAGAAGATAATCAAGAATATAGTTCGTATAATGTAAACGAACCACTTGAAAATACTTTGGAATATGAAGATGATGAAAATGATAGTGAAGATATAGATGATTCTGAAGAAGACAATGAAATTGATAATACTGGAAATGAAAACGAAGATAATGAAGAAGAGCTTGTAGAAGATGATGAAATAGATGACGAAGATAATGATGAGGATGATGATGAGGAATATGAAGAAGATGAATTTTATGAGCCAGAAGATAATGCTGAATTAGTTGATAGTGGAGAATTCCCAGCAGAAATTACAGATTTAAAATTGGAGTATATTTTTGTTGGATTACTTTTAAATAATCCGAAAGCAATATCAATGTATTATTTTGTATATGATGAGTGTTTATTTTCAGATGAAGAACTTTCTAATATATATAAGATAATTTTATTCCAAGATGGTGAAACTTATGCACCAGCAATTGCAAAAGAAAAATTTAAGTTTCCAAAAGAAAATTTAGGAACTTATGATTTTAAAATGCAATTAAAAAATGCTGTTCAAAATAGAGGATACAGTATAGAAGAAACTTATATAAAATTAAAGAAATTATTTATATTAAAAAAATATTATAAAAGTGCACCAACAGTTAATATTCAAAATAAGATTGTTGAGATTTCTCAATATGAGAGATATAGTGAAATGACAATCGAAGAAGTAGAAAGTGCTATTGAACAAATAGGTGTAACTAATAGATTAAGTCAAGCAGTTTTAAATGATGGTGCAACAGAATTTTTATTAAGTGGAGAAAATAATTTAGTAAATGGTGTACCACTTCCTTTTCCAATTTTGTCAAGTGTTTTTAAAGGCTTAAGAAAAGGTGAAACAATGGCTTATGCAATGCCTTCAAACTCTGGTAAGAGTAGATTTACAGTAGATATTGCAACATATTTATCTTTAGTAGAGCATAAAAAAGTTCTAATAATTTCAAACGAAATGTCAGAAGATAAAATGAGATTATGCTTAATAACAACTATTGTAAATAGCCCATATATTCAAAAATTGCATAAACAAAAACTTTGTAAAACAGAAGGAGAACTTCTAGAACTACAATTTAGAGCAGATAAAGATGCAAAAGATGTTGAAGTAGATGAAAATGGATTTATTTTGAAAAGAGAAAATGAAAGCAACAATTCTTATGCTAAAAGACTTGCTAAATCTTCAACCGAATTTAAACAAACTATTCAAGTTACAGAGTGGTTAAAAAAACAAGTTGATGAGTCAATACATTTTATACATATTACAGAACATTCAAATGATGATTTAAGAAAGATTATATTGAATTATTTTTATAAGTACGATATTGAATATATTTTTTATGATACATTAAAAACAGATACTGATAATATTGGAAATGGTGAGGAACTAAAAAAGACTGCTACAATATTATCAAATATAGCACAAAAATATCATGTATTTATAGGTTCATCTTTGCAACTTTTGGAAAGTAGTACATTGCCAGTAAATTTAACAATAAATGATATGTCTGCTAGTAAAACTGTAAAGGAAGTATTAGATACTTTATGTTTAATAAAACAAATAAATCCACATACTTATGATAAATATGAATATTCAGAAGATGAATTAGCGGATGAGTATAAAGATATAGAACCATCTAAAAATCCAGATGTAAGATACTATGCTTGCGTAGTAGATAAAAATAGAGCTGGTGCAAAACCAACAGTTTTATTTAGATTGAATTTAGCATATAATATTTGGGAAGAGCTTGGATATTTAAGATTAAAACAAGAATTTTTAGATTAATAAATACTAATAATTCTTAATGTATAAATAGGCTTCTTTCTGGAAATAATTATATTAAATTATTTCTAGAAGGAGGTCTTATTTTGATTAGTAGAGTTGAAATTGCAAATACTAATACCTCCAAACTAAAAGTATTAACAAATAAAGAAAATAAAGAATTATTTTTAAAAATGCAGGAAGGTGATAATACTGCAAGAGATGAACTTATAAATGGAAATTTAAGATTAGTATTAAGTGTTATTCAAAGGTTTGGCGGAAGAGGAGAAAATGCTGATGATTTATTTCAAATAGGTTGTGTAGGACTAATAAAAGCAATTGATAATTTTGATATATCACTAGATATTCAATTAAGTACTTATGCTGTGCCAATGATAATTGGGGAAATACGTAGGTATTTAAGGGATAATAATATGGTTAGAGTTAGTAGGTCTGTTAGAGATTTAGCATATAGGATTTTGCAGGCAAAGGAAAAACTACAGAAAGAAACTGGCAAAGAACCAACAGTTGAAGAAATTGCAAAAGAACTGCAAGTGGAAAAAGAAGATATTGTTATGAGTTTAGATGCAATTCAAGACCCAGTTTCTTTGCAAGAGCCAGTGTATAATGATGGTGCAGATAGCATATATATAATGGATCAAGTTAAAGATAAGAAAAATACAGATGAGCAGTGGACTGAAAATATTACAATTGCAGAGGCTATGAAAAAACTTACTGATAAAGAAAGAATGATAATAAATAAAAGATTTTTTATGGGAAGAACGCAAATGGAAGTTGCTGATGAAATTGGTATTTCACAAGCACAAGTTTCTAGAATAGAAAAAAGTGCAATAGACCATATCAGAAGATTATATAAATAATATAAAAGTAATATAAAATAGACACTAAATGGCATTTTAATTTATGTGATTAGTGTCTATTTTTGTGAATGTTGTTGATAAAATTATAATTCTACTAATATAATTTCTGGACCAATACATTTTATAGATGTCCAAGGTATTGTTAGTTCATTTCCACTTGAGAAAATATTAAAAATTTTAGTTGAGCCGAGGAACAACAATAGACGTAATTTTTCCAGTTCCCAAGTCAGCATTGACATCTAAAACATATCCTAATTTTTCACCAGTTTTTATATTGATAACTTCTTTGTGTTTAAAATCTAGACCTTTTGAATTCATTTTATCACCTAAACAATGATATGCTGAATAAAATATAATATGTGAATAATTTAATAACAACTGGAAAAAATATACAACAAATAAGTATAGAGAGGTTTAGATATGCAAACAAATAAAATGAAAAATATTATTGTTTTAAATAATTTACCTTCAAATATAATTGAAGAAGCTTTTGTTATTTTAAAGCCTAATGTAAAAATAGAAGAAGGTACATTTGATAAAAGAAAAAATGAAACAATTTTAAAAGAAGCAGAAAATGTAGTTAATAATTACGTAAGCGAGATGAATGCCAAAGCGGAAAAAAATAGCATGGAAAAAGATATGAAAGTCAAATATAAAAGATTGAAAATTTGTAATATATTTTTATTTATAGTATTTGCATTAACTGTATTGATAGCCTTATAGAATAACTAGAAAAAATGAATGCTATTGTTGCTTGTTCTACTTAAAAATTTATTGAATATATTTTATTGTAAATTGAATGTAGAAAGGAGTTTTAATGATGGAAAGAGCTTTAAATGAAATGGAAAAGATAAAAAAAGCGGAAGAAATAGCATATAGAAGGCAATATCCAAATGAAAAATTTGAGAATGTAGACAAGGAGAAAAAAACATATTTTGGTAGTAAGATTTTATTAGAAGGCTTAATTTTAATAAACATTACAATAATAGTATTTTGTGTACAGAATAAAGATGAAATATTTAGTGAAAATTTTTTGCAAAGAATTGCATCATATCAAATTGATATAAAACAAAATTTAGATAATTTTGTTAATTCAATAATAAATGTTCCAGAAGATGCAACAATTTTTGAAAATAATAATAGTACTGAAAATGTGACTAATACAAATACTAAAAACATTTCAGAGGCAAAGACGATAGAGAATAATTTAGAAGAACAGGTTGCTATTGGTGGAGGAAATGAAGTAGAAGAAACTAAAGAAGAAATTATAGAAAATAATGAAAACGATAGTGAAAAAGTGAAAAATAATTATGATCTAACAAGACCAATATCTGGAACAGTTACTTCGAGGTTTGGAACTAGAGAATCTACTAATAAAAAGATTAATGGTTATCATACTGGAACGGATATTGCTGTTAATAGTGGTACAGAGATATTAGCTGCAAATTCGGGTGAAGTAATATTGGTATCAAGTGAAGGAGATTATGGAAAACACTTAAAAATACAAGATGGTGATTTAATAACTTTATATGCACATTGTTCAAAAATTCTAGTAAAAGAAGGGCAAAAAGTAAATAAAGGTGAAAAAATTGCTTTAGTAGGAAGTACAGGCAATAGTACAGGACCACATTTACATTTTGAAGTAAGATATCAAAATAGATATGTTAATCCTCAAGAAATTTTTGAATTTTAATATGGTGTTATATGGAAATTAAAATAGATTTAAAAATATGCTTTTTATGCATTGCGTATTTGATTTTGGAACAATTTGAAATGTATATCATTTTTTTGATTTTTATTTCATTACATGAGCTTGCACATACAATTATTGGAATAATACAAGGTTTTAAGTTAGAAAAAATTGAAATAATGCCATATGGCTTATCTATAAAATTTTATTATTTTAATGATGCAAATTATAAAAAGAAAATTATTACATATTTAGCTGGACCTGTTTTAAATTTTATATTAGCTTTAGTATTTTTTTGCATTAGAACAAATGAAAGAATTGTAGTATATTGTTTCTTTATTAATGTAATTTTAGGAATTGCAAATTTATTACCAATATTACCATTAGATGGTGGAAAAATTCTTAAAGAGATATTAAAAATAAAATATGATTATAAAAAATCCTATGTATTAATTAATAAAATTGGAAGTTATACTTTAACTATACTAACTGTAATATATAGTTTACTGATTTTAAAAATAAAAAATATTGGAATTTTATTAACTTTGATTTATTTATGGTATTTGAAAATTCTTGAAGAAAAGAAATCAAGAACTTTACTTAGAATGTATGATATTATTGCAAATGAAAAAAATGAAAAATTTATTGAAAAAAAAAGTAATTAATAGTAAACTATATTTAGAAAATTTGAGAGGAAAAACAAATGATTAATTTTAAAAATGATAAAGGTATTACACTTGTAGCACTAACAATTACAATTTTGTTATTTATGTTGATTTTATCTACGATTACTTTTTCTTCATTATCAAGTGTACATGTAAAACAATTAAATAATATGTATGCGGATATAAGTAATTTACAAGAAAAAATAGATATATATTATTTGCAAAATGGCACTTTACCAGTGAAAGCAGGCGAAGAAAATAAAATAAATGTTAATGGAATGACTAATGAAAATATTGCTTCAACATATAAATGGCTTGCTGAAAGAAATGGAAATGATGGAGACATTTATTATCTTTTAACTGAAGATTCTTATCAAAAATTAGGTGGAATTACTTTAAGTAATTCAAAAGCGGAAGATAAATTTTACATTAATGAACTTACTCATACGATATATTATGAAAAAGGTGTACAAGTTTCAGAAGTAGAAGGAAAAAAATATACAATAGATCTTTCAGAATATACAAATTTTGATTTAACACAATATCAATAAAAACAACATGAGGGATTGAAAAAAGTAATAAAGTGGAATATAATGTAAAAGTTACTATTTTAATGTAGGTCTATACACATCTTGAAGAGACAACAAGGAGGCCATTAATATGGATATAGAATTAATAACCAAAAAGAGTTTCTATTTGGAACTTAAAACTTTGATGTGGCATAAAAAATATTTACCAATCTATGATGAAAAGTTAACTAGTGAAGAAATCAAACACACTAATTGTTATGCTTATGCTTTTCAAACATATTTCAGTGTAGAAAACTGTGAGCTGTTTGGAACACTTGGTTTTTCTATTGGAAATGAATGTCGGGTCTTTGGAACTAGTAATGCTATAGAATATTTTAAACTGGATGTAGAGAGCATGGGATATAAGATTCAAGAGTCAGATGCTATCGAGCCTAAAACTGGTTTTAAAGTTGCTATGTTTTACATTGTTGGTGGAGATTTTCATTTTATGAGACTAAACAAAGGTAATGTATGGTCTGAAAAACTAGGATACAATGGAGATGTAAGAAAGGTTACAGATTCAAGAGGAATACCAATCTTACCAGAAAAGGTAAAGTTTGAAGAGTATGGAATAAAATTTTTAGGATATTTTTGGATTAGATAAAATTTTTAATGTAACACAGCAAAAAAGCACGTGATTATAGTTATTTTTGAATAGCTGAAATTGCGTGCTTTTTTAATAAAACAAAAAAATGTTAAAAATAAACTTGAATTTACCAAAAAAATATGGTAAAATAATTAAGCATTTTAGGTGAAAGCCTAAAATCCTTACTCATATATATTTATGGGTTTTATATCCAAAAGGAGGTGAAAGAATAATGAATAAATACGAATCTGTATTCATTATTAATCCAAGTGTTGAAGATGCAGGAGTTAAATCTTTAATCCAAAAATTTTCAGACTTAATTAATGGTGATGGAAAAGTTGAAAGTGTTGATGAATTAGGAAAGAAAAAATTAGCTTACGAAATTCAAAAAAACACAGAAGGAAATTATGTAGTTCTTAATTTTGAAGCTAATCCAAGTATCGTTGCAGAACTTGAAAGAGTTTACAGAATTACTGACGAAGTAATGAAATTTATCACTATAAGAAAAGACGAAGAATAATCTGTAAAGTGAAAGGAAACGAGTAAATGAACAAAGTAATTTTAATGGGTCGTTTAACAAGAGATCCAGAAGTAAGATATACTCAAACAAACAATACTTTAGTAGCATCTTTCAGTTTAGCAGTAAACAGAAGATTCGCAAGACAAGGCGAAGAAAGACAAGCTGATTTCATAAATATTGTTGCTTGGAGCAAAACAGGAGAATTTTGTAGTAAATATTTCAAAAAAGGTCAACAAGTTGGCATTATTGGAAGATTACAAACAAGAACATGGGATGATGACCAAGGACAAAAACATTATGTAACAGAAGTTGTTGCTGAAGAAGCATATTTTGCAGATAGTAGAAGAGATGGAGAGGGAGCAGGAGCAAACTTTGAAAACACATTTGGCGAGAATTTATCACAAAGTGCTGAATTCCAAGTTAATGCTTCAGATGATGACCTACCATTCTAATGGAAATATAAGTTTGAAAGATTGGAGGATAATAAAATGGCAGACAAAAAACAAACAAGAAGAAACAATAGAAATAATCAAGATGATGATTTCAACCCAAAGTTTAGAAAAGCTAGAAAAAAAGTTTGTGCATTATGCAATGACAAAAACTTTGAATTAGATTACAAAAATGCTGATCAATTAAAGAAATTCATCAATGAAAAAGGTAAAATATTACCTAGAAGAGCAACAGGAGCTTGTGCTAAACATCAAAGATTTATCACAACAGCTGTTAAAAGAGGAAGACATATTGCTATTATTCCTTATGCTCAAGACTAATTGATAAACATATAATAAAATATAAAGTACTTTCAGAAATGAAGGTACTTTTTATTTTAAATAAAGTTTAGAAAAAATTAAAATTGTCAAAAAAACAATAATATTGACTGAAATTTAATACTTTGTTATAATTACAGTATTGGAGGTATAGTTTATGAAGAAAAAATTTTTAATTATTTTAGCTATTTTGGTAGTTGTAATTTTGACTATAGTTGCTATTTATTTAAGTAATAAACACTCTTTGGAAAGTATTAAAAGTATAATAAAACAAGATGTTAAGAATGCAAATAATGTTAGTGTTAAAGCAGAATTTTTTGATGAAAGCAATAATTTGAATGGAAGTATGGAATCTTACAAAAAGGATAATTATATTTATATAATTCAAAATAATTCTTCTACTGAAAAAGCAGAAAATTTGATTAACACAGAAGACAAAACTTCAATAATGATTTTAAAAAATGCAAAAGCAATAGTAAAATCAAGTACAGATAATACAGAAATTACAATAAATGCATTAGATGAATTTAACAAATTAGTTGATGAAAATGCTAAATATAAATATTTAGGCAAATCTGAAAATAATATAAAAATTAGTTTATCAAAAGATGATGAAACAGAATATTTTTATATAAATTCTGAAAGTGGAAATATTGAAAAAACAGAATTTTATAAAAATGATGCAATAAAATCTATAGCAAAATATGTATATTCATATAATACAGTTACTGATGATGATATTTTAACTTTTGATATAAATAATTATCTAGATTATACATATAATGAAATTTAGTTTAAAACACTCTTTATTGATTGAAATATATTGATAAAGAGTGTTTTTTATTGAATAAATATATATAGAATTTTGGAAAATAATGTAATAAAACTATGACATTATCAAAAATTAATTACAAAATAACGTAATAAATCTTGAAAATTGATATTTTAGAATATATAATAAGAAAAAATAAGAAAGGAAATGCATGATATGGAAAGAAAAAGAGGATTTGAAATAGCAAAAGGTTGGGAAGACAAAGGAATAAATTTACCAGTTAGAAAAACAAAACATTCTGCTGGATATGATATAGAAGCTGCTGAAGATACAATAGTTCCAGCTTTTAAACCAGGACAAAAACCAACTTTAGTAAAAACTGGATTAAAAGCATATTGTGAACCAGATGAATTTTATATGCTTTGTAATAGAAGCTCTAATCCAGGAAAAAGAGGATTAGTAATGGCTAATAGTGTTGGAATTATCGATAGCGATTACTATGAGAATGAAGATAATGATGGTCATTTTATGTTTGCTTATTATAATTTCTTTGATCATGATGTTGAAATAAAAAAAGGTGATGCAATTGGGCAAGCTATTTTTATGAAGTATTTAACTGTTGATAATGATAATGCAGAAGGTACTAGAAAAGGTGGATTTGGTTCAACAAATAAGTAAATTGAAGAAAAAAAGAGCTACTGAAAGCAAATTGAAGCTTTGTAGCTTTTTTATTTATAATTTGAATGAAAAAATAATTTTATTTTCTACTATATTGAAATTTCTTATGTAAATTTTGGTAAAAAACTTTGACTTTTGGTATATTTTGTAGTATAATAGAAATGTAGTAATTAAGAGAATTACTTGGAAGGAGTGACAAAAATGTTTAAAGTAGGAGATAAAATAGTATACCCAATGCATGGAGCTGGTGTTATTCAATCAATAGAAGAAAAAGCTATTGGAGATGAAAAACAAAGCTATTATATAATCAAAATGCCAGGTGAAGTAAAAGTTATGGTACCTACTGCAAAAGCTGAACAAATCGGAGTTAGAAACATTATAGACAAAGAAACAGCCGGAAAAGTAATCAGTGTATTAGGACAAGAATGCACAGAAATGTCTATGAAATGGAACAAAAGATATAGAGAAAATGTTGAAAAGATGAAATCTGGAGACATTTATGAAGTTGCAGACATTGTAAGAAATTTAACTTTTAAGCAAAAAGATAAAGGTTTATCTACAACTGAAAAGAAAATGTTATTAAATGCAAAACAAATTCTTGTAAGCGAATTAGTTTTAGCTGAAGATAAAGAAAAAGATGAAGTTGAAGAATTAGTTGAGCAGAAAATCAATGTTTCTTATGAAATGCACAATGTAGTTCCAGAAACTACACCAATGGAAGAAATTTCTAGCCCAAAGGTAATGAAGAAATTTATTCAAGCGTAGTTACAAGAATACATAAAAACTAAAGATGATATACTTTGTATATCATCTTTTTGTTGCTTTACATAGGGTTGACATAAATTTGAACAACCTTGTAAATAGAAGAAATTCGTAAAATTATTTTAAAAATAGACAAAATTTGACAGAATACAAAACAGTAAATAAATTATGTTCACTTTTATTAGAAAAAATGAAGGATTTAAAAACAATCTGTCGAATAATATATTTGAAAGGTATGAAGTAATGGTTCAATATAGTAATGAATTAAAAGAAGAAATTCGATCAGCAAATGATATAGTTGAAGTCATATCTCAATATGTTGTTTTAAAAAGAAGTGGAAGAAATTATTTCGGATTATGTCCTTTTCACAATGAAAAATCACCTTCTTTTTCTGTTTCTCCAGATAGACAATATTTCCATTGCTTTGGATGTCATAAAGGCGGAGATGTATTCAATTTTATAAGTGAAATTGAAAAAGTATCTTTTAAAGAAAGTATTGAAATCCTTGCTGAAAGAGCAAGAATTCAATTACCTACATTAGAAAATGAAGGATTTAATGAAAAACAGTATTTAAAAGATAGAATGTTTAAAATAAACATAGAAACCGCCATGTTTTACCATGAAAGATTGTACAAACCACTAGCTAAAATTGCACAAGACTATGTAAAACAAAGAAAAATGGATAATGCTACTTTAAAAGCTTTTAAAATCGGATATTCTGGTGAGTATAACGAATTATACAAAATGCTTAAGGCAAAAGGCTTTAAAGATGAAGAAATATTAGCAACAGGTCTAGTAAATAAAAATGATAGAGGAGAGTACATAGATAGATTTAGGAAAAGATTGATGTTTCCTATAATGACAGTGAATGGAAAAGTTGTTGCTTTTGGTGGTAGAAGACTAGACAATAATGAAAAAATGGCTAAATATATCAATTCGAATGAGAATTTAATATATTCAAAAAAGAAGCATTTATTTGCTTTAAATATAGCTAGACAAACAAATGATAAAAGACTTATTTTAGTAGAAGGATATATGGATGCAATCTCTCTTCATCAAAGAGGGATACACAATGTTGTGGCATCTTTAGGAACAGCACTTACTGAAGAACAAGCAAGGCTCTTAGCAAGATATGGAGAGCAAATAATTTTAAGTTATGATTCAGATGGTGCTGGACAAGAGGCAATACTCAGAGCACTAGAAATTTTAACAAAACTTGGTTGTGATGCTAGAGTTCTTCAAATGGAAGGTGCAAAAGATCCTGATGAGTTTATCATTAAATATGGAAGTGGTAGATTTAATCTTTTAGTTGATAATGCTATATCTTTAGTAGAATTTAGAATAAAAATGCTAAAGGAAAAATATAATTTAGAAAATGCAACAGATAAAGTTAAATTTTTGAAAGAAATAACAAAAGTGTTAGCTAAAGTTGAAAATAAAATTGAAAGAGAAATTTATATAGAAAATGTAGCAAAACAATATCAGATTTCAAAAGAAGCAATCTATGCAGAAGTAAATAAACTTACATATACAAGTGCACCAACTAAAGAAGTTTTAAATAGAAAAATAAATAGTGAAACTATAAAGACTGAAGATGTGAGTGATGCAATTATTAAGAGAGAAAAATTAGTTTTATATTTATTGATAAATAATTATGATGAAGCTTTTGAAAAAATAAAAGCAAATATTTTAGAAAGTGATTTTAAAGTAGAAATAAATAAAAAAATATTTAAAATCATTACTGAAGCTAATAACTTAAATCAAGAAAAAGTTGTTTCACTTGTTTCTAATATTGAAGATCAAGAAATTCAAAATCATATTAGTGAAATAATGGTTACTGATTATGAAATTACTTCAACAGAAAAATGTATAGAAGATATTATAATTATTTATAATAAAGAAAGATTAAATAACAGAAAAAATGAAATTATAAAACAATTGGATAATACAGGAAATCTTTCAAAAGAAGATATAATGAATTTGGAAAAAGAATTAAACAATATAATTATAGAGCTGGCTAAAAAGAAGTAGGAGGTTATTAATTAGAATGAAAAAAGAGAATGATGGACAAGTTGAATTAGAAGAACTAAAAGAAAAAACAAAGAAAACTCCAAAAGTAGAAAACAAAGCTAAAGAAGCAAAAGAAAAAGTTGAAAAGAAAAGTACAGCAAAGAAGGTTACTGATGAAAAAAATACAACAGAGAAGGCTACCAAAAGTGAAAAAGCATCTTCTAAATCAGAAACAAAGAGTGCTGATTTAGAAAAAACAGAAGTAAAAGCTGAAAAAAAGACAAAAAAAGCTGAAGAAGTAAAACCTGAAATAATTGTTGATGGCAAAAAAATAGATAGTAAAGAACAAGAAAAAGTAATGAAAATATTAAAATCTGCAAAAGAAAAAGGCAAAATTACTTATGGAGAACTTGCAGCAGAATTAGGTGAAACAAATCCAGAAGAAATTGATAAGGTTTTTGATGCTTTTGAAGAACTTGGAGTAAATGTTTTAAAAGATGATGATGACCTATTTGAGCCAGATATAGAAGATTTAGAAGAAGTTGAAAATATCAAACTTGATGATATTGATATAGGAAACATGGATGGCATCAGTGTTGATGACCCTGTTAGAATGTACTTAAAAGAAATAGGAAGAATTCCATTACTTTCTTTTGATGAAGAATTAGATTTAGCTAAAAGAATACTTGAAAATGATGAAGAAGCTAAACAAAAACTTGCGGAATCAAATTTAAGATTAGTTGTAAGTATTGCTAAAAAATATGTTGGTAGAGGAATGCTTTTCTTAGACTTAATACAAGAAGGAAATATGGGACTAATTAAAGCTGTTGAAAAATTTGATTATACAAAGGGATTTAAATTTTCAACTTATGCTACATGGTGGATTAGACAAGCTATAACAAGAGCTATTGCAGACCAAGCAAGAACAATTCGTATTCCAGTTCATATGGTAGAAACAATTAACAAATTGATTCGTACATCAAGACACTTACTTCAAATTTTAGGAAGAGAGCCAACGCCAGAAGAAATTGCTGAAGAAATGGAAATTCCAGTAGAAAAAGTTATGGAAATTCAAAAAATAGCACAAGATCCAGTATCTTTGGAAACACCAATTGGTGAAGAAGATGATAGTCATTTAGGAGATTTCATTCCAGATGATGAGTCACCTGCACCACATGATTCAGCTGCTTATACATTATTAAAAGAGCAACTTGAAGAAGTTATGAGTACTTTAACTCCAAGAGAAGCAAAAGTTTTAAAACTTCGTTTTGGGTTAGAAGATGGAAAAGCTAGAACACTTGAAGAAGTTGGTAAAGAATTCCAAGTAACTCGTGAAAGAATTCGTCAAATTGAAGCAAAAGCTTTAAGAAAATTAAGACATCCAAGCAGAAGCAAACGCCTAAAAGACTATATGAGTTAATATCATAGAATATACAAATATGACTATTATATATTGTGTAAATTTTATACGATTTAATATTATAAAAGACCTTGCTTTGTAAGGTCTTTTTTGTTATAATAACTCTAGAGTTTTAGGAGAAAGGTGAGGTGAAAGTCTAATTAGACAAAAATTTATGGGAAATTTTGATAGTGAAAATCCAACACCTGCAGAGATAAGAGAAACATTTTTTGGCTTGCCTAAGAATGTAGAACAGGAAACAAATAATAGTGAAACTTTAGAAGATATAGAAATAGATTTAAGAAAGCAACTTGCAAGAGCACAAGATCCTAATGAAAAAAAGCAAATTGAAACAGATTTGAAAAGGATTGCTATTTTAATAAAACAACAAAAAGTTGTAGATTTGGAAATGAAAAAGGCAACAAGTACAAAATATACTTTTGGCAGAGATGAAAATGAACCAGAAGTTGATTCTGAAGCTTTAAAAAATGCGAAAACAAAAGAAGAAGCAGAGGCAATAATAGATGACGCCAAAAAGAAAAAAAGAAAGAAACGTGAACAGAAATACCAAGAATTACCAAATGAATTTGATGATTTGATTGTTGATGCTTCTGGAAAAGCAGATAAAGTTGAAGATAGAGAAAAAGGCGGACACGAAAGACAAGAAAGAACAAGATAATAAAACAAATAGTAAAAGCAGAAAGGAAAACAAAAATGTCTAACGAATATAGAACTAATAATTGTGGAGAACTAAGAATAACAGATGTAGGAAAAGAAGTAAGATTAGCTGGTTTTGTTCAAACAATCAGAAATCTTGGAAAAATGATGTTTATTGATTTAAGAGATGAGTTTGGAATTACTCAAATTGTTATATCAGATGTAGCAGGACTTGAAGAACAAATAAAAGATGTAACAAAAGAATGTACAATCACAATTAGTGGAAAGGTTGTGGAAAGAAGCAGTAAAAACGATAAAATTCCTACAGGAGATATAGAAGTAGTAGCTGAAAAGATTACAGTGCTAGGAAAATGTAGAAGTTCATTACCTTTTGAAATAAATGTTGATGGTCAAAATGTAAGAGAAGATTTGAGGCTAGAATATAGATTTTTAGATTTAAGAAATGATAAAATTCATCAAAATTTAAAACTTCGTTCTAAAATAATGAAAGATTTTAGAAATGTTATGGATGAACTTGGATTTACTGAAATTCAAACACCAATTTTAGCAAATTCATCACCTGAAGGAGCTAGAGACTTTTTAGTACCAAGTAGATTACATCCAGGAGAATTTTATGCACTTCCACAAGCACCACAACAATTTAAACAATTATTGATGGTATCTGGATTTGATAAATATTATCAAATTGCTCCATGCTTTAGAGATGAAGATCCAAGAGCTGACCGTTCACCAGGAGAATTTTATCAAGTAGACTTTGAAATGAGTTTTGCAACTCAAGAAGATGTATTAAAAGTAATTGAAAAAGTTATTCCAACAGTATTTAAAAAGAATACAGATTATAAAGTAGAAGAGGGAGAATTTATCAGAATACCTTATAAAGAAGCAATGGAAAAATATGGTTCTGATAAGCCAGATTTAAGAAATCCATTGATTATAGAAGATTTAACAGATATTTTTGAGGGAACAGAATTTAATGCTTTTAAAGGAAAAACAATAAAAGCAATTAAAACTTCAAATATGCAAGAACATTCAAGAAAATTCTTTGATAGTATGGGAGCTTATGCACAAGAAGAATTAGGAGCAAAAGGTTTAGCTTGGGTTAAGGTTGATGAAACAAATAATTTAACAGGTGGAATAAGCAAATTTATAGATGAAGATAGAAAAAGTAAAATCTTTGAAAAAATGAATATTAAATCAGGAGATGCAATATTCTTTATAGCAGATGAATTTGAAAAAGCACAAAAAATTGCAGGTGGAGTTAGAATAAAATTAGGAACAGAACTTGATTTATTAGAAAAAAATATATTCAAATTCTGCTTTATAGTTGATTTTCCAATGTATGAATTATCTGATGAAGGAACTATCGATTTTAACCATAATCCTTTCTCAATGCCACAAGGTGGAATGGAAGCTTTATGTACAAAAGATCCTTTAGATATTTATGCATATCAATATGATTTAGTATGTAATGGATATGAATTAGCATCAGGAGCTGTTAGAAATCATGACCAAGAAATAATGATAAAAGCATTTGAAATTGCAGGATATACAGTTGAAGATGTTAAAAATCGTTTTGGTGCATTATTTAATGCTTTCAGTTATGGTACACCACCACATGCTGGTGCTGCTCCAGGATTAGACAGAATTGTTATGCTTCTTGCAAAAGAAGATAATATTCGTGAAGTTATTGCTTTCCCAAAGAATAAAAAAGCTAGAGATATGATGATGAATGCACCATCAAAAGTATTTGACAAACAACTAGAAGAAGTTCATATTGCTTTAAAATTAGATGAAAAAGAATAGGAAGGTTCAAATGAAGAAAAGTAAAAAGTTTGTATGTAGTTTTGGAGTTAGCTTATTATTGTTGGCAAGTTTTAGTAAATGTTTTGCTGCTACTGGAAAAGTAAATATTGAAGCTTTAAGAATTAGAGCACAAGCAAGCAAAACTTCAGAAGTATTAGATGTTGCTTATGAAGATGACAAAGTTGAAATTATTGGTGAATCTGGTGATTGGTATAAAGTAAAATTTAATGGAAATACTGGATATGCTAGTAAAGAATACATAACAAATCAAGAAAATAATTCTAGTAGCACAACTAATACTACAAGTAATAGTGCAACTGAAACTAACACTGCAGAAAATACAGATAATAGTGCAGAAAACTCAAATACTACAAATAATACGAATGATAATACTACAAATGAAGAAAATAATTCAGAAAGTGAAAATAATAGTTCAACTTTAGAAAATATTGAGGGTACAAAAGTAAAAATTAAAAGTAATACAAAAATGAAAATTTTACCAACATTTTCTTCAAATGATGTATCAGAATTAAGTTCTGGAACAGAAATTACAGTTATTTATGACTTAAAGAATTGGATAAAAGTAGAAAGTTTTTCAAAACAAGGTTGGATTCCAAAATCATTAGTTACATCTGATGAAAATACAAGTAATGTTTCTAATGAAAGCACAGAAGAACAACCAACAGAAGAAAATAATTCTAACTCATCTAGCGAAAATACAGATAATAGTAGAAGTGAAGAAACTTCAAATGTAAATAAAAAAGGATATATAAATGTTGAAACAGCTAATGTTAGAGAAAAAGCTAGCACATCTTCAAAACTAGTAAGCACATTAGATGAATTTGATGAAGTAACAATTAAATCAGAAAGTGATGGATGGTATGAAATTGAAGCTGGTTCTGTAAGTGGTTATATATCTAAAAAACTTGTAACAATTGGAACTATAAGTTCAAGAGGTTTAGCAGAACTTAGAACAACTGAAGAAACTAATTCAAGCATAGCATCTCAAGCTTCAGAAACAGTAGAAGAAAATACTGTTACTAGTGACAATTCTTCAAAAGAATCAAGTTCTTCTGAATCATCAACAAGTGGTGAAGAAGTTGTTGAATATGCAAAACAATTTTTAGGATTAAACTACGTTTTAGGTGGTAAATCACCATCAACAGGCTTTGACTGTTCAGGCTTTACAAAATATGTATTTAAACATTTCGGATATACATTGGGCTCTGTTGCAGCAGATCAAACATCTAGTGGAACAGAAATAGATAGAGAAGATTTGGAAGCAGGAGATTTAATTTTATTCTATGATGAAGGAAAAACTAAAATAGGGCATGTAGGAATTTACATGGGAGATGACCAATTTATACATGCAGCTAATCCTAAAAGAGGAGTTGTTACTGATGCATTAAGTACAAATTCATATTATAATACAAGATATGTAACAGCAAGAAGAATTGTAGAATAATCATTTATAAAAGTAAATTATAAAAGGAGTAGAACATGATAGTAGTAGCTATATCATTTCTATTCGGGATATATTGGGGGCGATATTTAAAAGATATTGCCTCTTTTTTTGTTATAAATTGTTGTGTAGGGATAATTTTATATTTAAGAAATAAAATGAGCTTATTTTTGATTTTCTTTACTTTGGCAATGTTTGGATTTGGATATATAAATTATTGTGAAAATAGATATGAAAGTTTTTATAATTTGACAGATATCAACATGGAATTGACAATTGTTAAAGAGAAAAATGAAAGTAAATATAATTATATTTATGTAGCCAAAGGGAAAAAAGGTATATATTTGGAATTATATTTTTCAAAAAAGATGCCAAAGTATAAGGTTGGAGATATTATTTTTGTTGAGGGTGAATATCAAGAACCAAAAGAAGCAACAAACGAAGATAATTTTAATTATAAAGAATATTTAAAACAAAAGAAAATATATGGAAGTGTGAAAATCAATCAATGTAAACTTATTGGAAACAAAAAAGTATTAAATGAGTTAGGAAAAATAAAAAACAAATTAGAAAACTTTTTAAAGGAAAGGTATTCAAAAGAAGCTTACGAATTTTTAAATACAATGTTACTAGGAAACACTATGGATTCGGAAATTAAAGAAATGTTTAGTAAAAGTAATTTATCACATATTTTAGCAATTTCTGGAATGCATATATCTTATATTGTACTGTTGGTTGATAAAGTTTTAAAGAAAATTAAGACTAATAAGAAAGTTAAAAATTTAGTAATTATTATTTTGTTGAGTATTTATTTGATTTTCATTGATTACCCAATATCTGCTACAAGAGCAATTATAATGCAAACTATAAGTTTACTAGCATTTTGCTTAAACAGAAAAGATAATTTTTATAATAATTTTGCTATTACTATATTTGTTTTATTGTTAATGAATCCATATAATATTGAAAGTATAGCAATGTGGCTATCAATGGGAGGGATATTTGGAATATTTTTATATAGTAAGTTTTTAAATAAAGTATTTGTTAGTAAAATAAAAGACAAAGGTATAAATAAGATTAAAATTTTTTTCATAAAAAATATAATCATAAATATTTCGGTTCAGCTCATTATATTTCCTATAATATGGAGCAGTTTCTATACAATTCCAGTATTTTCATTATTTTTAAATATTTTTATATTGCCATTGATACCAATTTGCCTAATATTAGGATATATCAGTTTTTGCGAAATTTTTATAAAAATAAAATGTGTTAGTAGTGTTAATAATCTAATTACTTTGTTACTACTTAAATATATAAAATCAATTTCTTCATTACCACTAATAACAATTTTTCATAAAAAACCATCAAAAATTTTAATAATATCGTATTTTTTAATAATGTTTATTTTAGTGTTAAAATTTAAAAAATCGAGTATAAAAGAGTTCTTGAATTTATATAAAATATTTAAGAAAAAGAGAAAAATATATTTAATAAAATTTTTAGATTCAAAAATATTGTTCTGTATTTTTATTATAGTTCTTAATTTTGCATTATTATGCTACTCATTATTTAGTAACTACTTTTTTAGAAAAAATATAGATATATATTTTCTAGATGTAGGACAAGGTGATTGTACTGTAATAAAAACTGAGAAAAATAAATTTATTGTTATAGATGGTGGAGAAGAAGAAAACGGAAAAAATGTATTATTTCCATTTTTAATCAATAAAGGAGCAAAGAAAATTGATTTTCTTGTTATTTCGCATTGTGATTCAGACCATATTGCAGGGCTTTTTTATTTAATGGAAAATATGAGGATTGAAAACATTGTTATTGGTAAGCAGTATGAAATGACAGAGAATTTAGAGCAATTGATAGAACTTGCCAAGAATCATAAAATAAATATAATAAATGTGATACAAGGCAATAAAATTATGGCAGAAAAGAATTTATATTTAGAAATATTATGGCCAACAGATAAACTAATTTCAGATAATGCAATAAATAATAATTCATTGGTAGTGAAATTAGAATATAATAGTTTTTCTATGTTATTTACAGGAGACATAGAAAAAGTAGCTGAAGAGGCAATTCTAAAACAAGATATTGATTTAAAAGCAGATATTTTAAAAGTTGCTCATCATCGGTTCTAAAACTTCAACAATTATAAACTTTTTAAAAGCAGTCTCTCCACAAATTGCTGTAATTGGAGTAGGTAGAAATAATAAGTTTGGACATCCTAGTATTGAAACATTAGAGAATTTGAAAAAAGTTGGTTGTAAAATTTATCGAACAGATGAAAGTGGAGAAATAAGTATAAAGGTTGATAGAAAAGAAAAAATATATATTAAAAGATATAGGACGGGTATTTCCGTCCTATAAATTATTTTAAATTCATACTAATATTTTTTGTATATACAAGTTGATTTTCATTTAAGTCAAAAGAATAATTTACAAATGGATTAGTATTTATAAATATATTTTTTGATTTAATAGAATTTATAAATTTATATGCAAGTTCTGTATTTCTAGTGAAAACTGCAAAACAGTCATTTAAATTATATTTATTTATATATTCAATTGTTTCGTCAACATCTGTATTATTGAAGTAGTTTACTTTAATATTGTTTTCATAAGCAAAATCATCAATATCTAAAAGAGTTTCTTTAAAAGATTTATCTTCAATAAATACATCAATAAAGCCATAACCACGAAATACTGATGGAATATTAAGTTGCTTATTTATTGCTTGAAAATCTCTTTTACTTCCAACATATACTAATAAATTAAAACAATTTTGCTTTTTGATAATATCATTTTTTGAAAAATTAGTTTGAAGTACAGCAATGCGTTCAGTATAATGAAGCTCTTTAGTAACAATATTTATACTTTCAATTAACAAGTTATTTAGTGCTTTAAAATTATTTGTAAAAAATACAACATTGTTATGTGTTCTAAGTGAAGAAATTAGCATTTTTAAAGTGACATAAGGATCTCCATTATACATTACAGCAATATTTCCAAAGCCATCTTTTATTTTTTGTGCAGAAAAAAATGGAAGTATTGGCATGTCCTTTTTATATTCATTTATAAATTGAATTATCCTATCAAATTCGATTTTCTGATTATTTTTTTTAGAATCGATTCGGATAGCATTATCAAAACTACTTTTATTTTTTTCTACTAAAATAGAAAATTTTTCAAGTATCTTTTCTACTTTGCTAGCTTTAAAATTATATTCTGTATGGTCTTTTAAATTTGCAATAGGATTTGGTATTTTTCTCATTTGTTTTTCCTTTCAAATTTAATATTCTCTATCATCTAAAGATAAATCTTTTTTTTGTTCTTCTTTTGCTGAAACTAGTTGTTCTTTTGCTTTTTCATCATTTGCAAGCTCTAAAATTGTTTCTTGTAAATCTCTTTTGTAATCTAAAGAATAAGAAACAACGGAAATAGCACTTGGGTCATTATAATCTTCTAATGGTAATGCAATTTCTGCTTGATATCCGCCACTTGCAGAGAAAGGTGCAGGATTATAAGAATTGTATAAGAAAAATGCTGCTTGCTGATATGGCATAATATAAGTATCTGCATCTGTTTCAAATTTCTTTAAAGTTACTACATTAAACTTTGGCATAGGCACGCAAGTATATCCATCTAAAGAAGTTGATTTACCATCTAAATCAGTTGCATGTATAATAGGCAATCTTTCAAGAGCAAGAGGACTTTCAAATAAATTATGTAACATTTTTTGCTCTTCTTCCATAGCCATTCTAGTAGAATGAGAAGCTGATATACTGTGACGAATTGATGCTGAAATATTATCTGGTGTAGTGTGTATATATAAGTCAGTAATTTTTGATAAATCTTCAAAAAATTCTTCACTATTTATTTTTTCTTTAGTTTCGTTAAAAAATTCTTCACTAATTACATTAGATCTTCTTAAATTTACTAAACAATTATAGTCTATAAGAAAATGTGTATATAATTCTTCAATTTTTTTAGGGTCGATATCTTCTGAAAGGTATTCGCCTAAATTTTCAGTTGTTTTTGTTTCAACTAATATTTTTTGCAAATCTCTAACTGAAAGCACTCTTTCATATAAGTATAATTTTAGTAAGCTTTCAGTAGAAAGATTTTGACTTTTTAATGATTCTACAAACATATCTGTTTTTTTATCATCAGTAATTGACTTTATTGCTTCTTCAGAAATACTACGAGTAGAATATAAAGTTTGTGAATCTAATTCTGAAATTTCTAATAGTTTTAGAAATTGTTTTGCACTAATAATATTGTGAACATATAGGTCAATTATATTTTCATAGGAAATTTGATGTTTTACACATTTTTTTTCAATAAAACTAAAATCTAAAGAATTTCCAGTATATTGTGCTGGTAAAATTCCTAAAGAATAGTAGTGAAAAATCAATTTTTTAAGTTTTGAATTAGGAGAACTTTCTTGTGTTGTTTCAGTTTCATCTGGAATGTCTGGAAAATTTGGCTCAGAGCTAAGTTTCTCTGTTTCTGAAAACAATGTTTCATAATGTTTTGCTTGTTCTTCTTCTGAAAGAGATGAAACAACATTTTTATAATTTATAGCAAATTCATTAGAAAGCTCATTATTTGCTGTCATAGAAGCTAAAACTTCTGGTGAATAAAAATTTAAAAGTTCTTCTGTATTTATAGCAAGAGAAGGCTCTGTGATTGGTAGACTATGCTTATTTGATACCAATATTGCTTTTTCACGAGGAATATATCCAAGTTTACTTAATTTTAAAATTGCAGAACCAGATAAAGTTCTTCCATAAGCATGAAGTAGAGTTTCTGATGAAAATTTTATATTTTTAGGCAATCCTTTTATAAAAAATTTTAAAATCAATGATTCATCAAGTAATAAAACATTCTCTGGTAAAAGATGTTCTTTTTCTAAATCTCCAACTTCTAATTTTCCGACTACATAAGAACTAATTAAATCTTTTGTTTTATTTTCCATACTAAAATTTGTTCCTTTCTTGCTTAAACTTTTATCTCATAAAATCAATAATATTATATATTAGATAAGCAAAAAAGTCAAAAAAAAGATATGTAAAGTATACTTTACATATACAAAAAGGTAATGTATAATAAAAGTAAGGAGGAAGAGATGAATAAAGAAGAAATTTTTGAAAAAGCTAAAAAAGATTATGATGAAATGGAGTTAGCTATTTGCACTAAAGCTTTAGGAATAAGTACTATAATAATTCCTATTTTTTGTACAATTTGTATAATTATAAGAATAATATCTTCACAGTATATCATAAGTGATTTAGTAGCAATTACATTAGCTCAATTAAGTATATCTCAAATTTATCAAGCAATAAAAATTAAAAAAGTAAGTTTATTTGTAACGGGTACAATTACTTTTATATTAACAATTTTCTTCTTATGTTCTTTTATAAAAGAGGTGACAATATGAAGGAAAACTTAATTTTAAAGAATAGATTAAAGTTAGCGAGAACAGAAAAGAATTTATCACAAGAAGATTTAGCAAAAATAATAGGAGTTTCAAGACAGACAATAAATGCTATTGAAAATGGAAAGTTTTATCCTACTGCAAAGTTAGCTTTATTGCTTTGTATAGCATTAGACAAGAAATTTGAAGATATATTTTATTTTGATTAAAGGGAGTGATTTTATGAAGAAATTTAGAATAATTAGAAACATTTTAATAATTGTTATGATTTTAATTGCTTTATTTTATATTCGGAATAATAAGAAAAAACAATATTCATGAATCTAAAATATATAAGCTAATTGAGAGTTTTTATAACATTAGTGAAAATCAAATATCAATGCAGTTGACTAGTGATAATGATAATCTTTATACTAATTTAATATTTGTTACAGATTATACAGAAAAAGAAGAGGTACATATATTAGACACTTATTATAAAAATGATAAAGAAAATCATGCTATTTCTGTTTCTATAACTAATGCAGATGGAACAGATACAAAAATATTATTTCCAGAACAGAAAGAATATAGAAGTTTAGAGTTTGATAATACAAATAAAAGTACAACATATGATAGTTGGTATTTAAATATTGAAAAACAAATTTTGGAAAATAAATATTATACTGTAGGATATGAAAAAATAAATGGAAAATGGTTATACTTTGAAAATTTTAAAAAGAATAATATGAAATTTTATTTTGATGGAGATAATCTAGTGTATTTGAAAAACGAAGCTTTGGACAAAAATTATAATACTTCTGAAAGATTATTATATTCTGCCAATATAGTTTATAATGATGATTACAAAAAATTGATTGATATTTCTAATGATTATATAGAGTTGAAATAATGAAATTCTAAAATTGAACCTGTATTATTATGAAAATATTATTACAGGTTCATTTTATTATAAAAATGTAATTATACGATATTGTGAATAAAAACTGAAAAAAGAACAATAATAAGACCAAAAGGTGGTAAATTTTATGGGAAAAAAGTTTTTATATGCAATATTGATTTTTTTATTTTCAATGGGAATTGGATTTGTATTTTCAAAAATGTGGATAAATCAAAAATTAGAAGATGCTAATTTACAATTAGTTGGTGATAATTTTGAAATCTCAAATGTGCAGGGAAAGGAGACAAATGAAATTATTAAAAATGTTTCGATAAATTCTAATGAAGTTGTTGAAACAGCTTCATCAGAAGAAAAACTATCTCCAAATGCAGAATTTGCACTAAAAAAATTCTATAATGAATGTGGGCACTTTAAATTTGAATATGCAGAACTTCCAAAAGAATTAGTAAATTTAACTAAAGAACAAATTGATTCTTATTATTCAGATTGGGAAGTTGATGAATTTTCAAGCAATAGATTAGTTTTAGTTAAAGAGATAGCATCATTATGTGATGAACATTTTATTATTAAATTAGGGGAGAAGTATGTACAAATTTTTCATTTAGAAAGTGATGGAAATTTAGTTTTATATAAGACAACTGATATATCAAGAGATTATCTACCACAAGATGATATATCAAAACTTGAAAAAGGAATTTATGTATTTGGAGCTGGAAAATTAAATTCCGTATTAGAAGATTTTGAATAAAAAAACTTAATATATACTTTTCTAAAATTTCTCGGTTTATTACAAAATTTAAGAAATTCTAATTTATTTTATGGCACCCTTCCACTAAAAGTGAACTCTTTCCATAAAATTGCATAGAATTTCTAAAATTTTTTCATGCACATTCGAAATTTTATTCAAAGTATATATTAAGTTTCTGCAAAAAATAAAAATACCAATTAGAAGCAATGCAACTAATTGATATTTTTGATATTTTTTATTTTATTTAAAAATTAAATTATTATCTACACAATCTACAAAAATTGTTTGACCAGCGATAAATTCGCCTTTTAAAACTCTTTCAGCAATTTCATCTTCAATAAATCTTTGAATAGATCTTCTAAGTGGTCTTGCACCATATTTTAAATCTGTTCCATTTTTTAATAAGAATTGTTTTGCAGAATCTGATACTTCAAGTTTTAAATCTTTATTGCTTAAAGCTTCACGAGTTTTATCTAACAATAAATCAACAATTTTAATTAGTTCATCTGGAGTTAAACTATCAAATGGTATTATTTCATCAACTCTGTTTAAAAATTCTGGTCTAAATAAATCTTTTAAAGCTGCAACAATTTTATCTTTGTTGATTATTGCTTCATTATTACTAAAACCAATTGTATTATTATTTAAATTAGAACCAGCATTTGATGTCATAATTAGAATTGTATTTTCAAAATTGATTGTATTTCCTTGTGAATCTGTAAGTTTTCCATCATCAAGAACTTGTAACAAAATATTAAATACATCTGGATGTGCTTTTTCTATTTCATCTAAAAGAATTATAGAATAAGGTTTTCTTTTTACTTTTTCAGTTAATTGACCAGCATCATCATATCCAACATATCCTGGAGGAGCACCAATCAATTTAGCAGTTGAATGACTTTCCATATATTCTGACATATCTATACGAATAATAGAATCTTCAGAACCAAACATTTCAAATGCTAAAGCTTTAGCAAGTTCTGTTTTACCAACACCAGTAGGGCCAACAAATATAAATGAAGGTGGACGCTTTGTACTTTGTAAACCAGCTCTATTTCTTCTAATTGCTTTTGCAACAGCATTAACAGCTGCATTTTGACCAATGATATGTTTGTGTAAATTTTGTTCTAAGTTTAAAAGTTTTTGAGTTTCAGCTTCTGTAATTTTAGTAACAGGAATTTTAGTCCATCTTTCAATTACTTCAGCAATATCTTGAACTGTTAAAACAGAAGGTTTTAAATTCTTTTCTATTTCAGCCATTCTTTCTTGAAGAGTACATTCTTTTGTTTTTAAATCAGCAGCTTTTTGATAATCTTCAATTGAATCAGAAGAAACAGCTTCTTCTTTTTCTTCTGCTATTTTAGCAAGTTCATTTTTTATTATTTCTAATTCATATAATTCATGATTATTCAAGTTGATTTTTGAACAAGCTTCATCAATTAAATCAATAGCTTTGTCTGGTAAAAATCTATCATGAATATATTTTTCAGACATTTTTACAGTTTTCTCAATTACATCATTTGTAATTAGTACTTTATGATAATCTTCATAATATTTCTTTATACCTTGTAAAATATTGATAGTATCTTGAATAGAAGGTTCTTCAACAAGTACTGGTTGGAATCTTCTTTCTAATGCAGAATCCTTTTCAATATATTTTCTATATTCTTTTAATGTTGTAGTACCAATGATTTGAATTTCTCCATTAGATAGAGAAGGCTTTAAAATATTAGCAGCATTCATAGAATGTTCTGCATCACCAGCACCAATAATATTGTGAATTTCATCTATTACTAGAATAATATTTCCATAAGCTTTACATTCATCAACTAAGTTTTTCATACGGCCTTCAAATTGACCTCTAAATTGTGTTCCAGCAATTATTGCTGTCATATCAATTAAATAAACTTCTTTATTTAATAATTTAGCTGGAACTTGTTTTTGAGCAATTTTTAATGCCAAACCTTGTGCAATAGCTGTTTTACCAACACCTGGCTCACCAATTAAGCAAGGATTGTTTTTTGAACGACGATTTAGTATTTGAGTTACTCTTTCAATTTCTTGTTCTCTACCAATTACTTCATCTAATTGACCATTTTTAGCTTTTTCAGTTAGATTTGTTCCAAATGTATCTAGGAAACGCTTTTTATTATTTTTTTGTTTTTTCTCAACTTTAACAGCTTTTTTTTGGCCAGCTCCTGCTGATTCAGCAGATGCAGATTGTTCATTTTCTGAACTATTAGGTGCTTTAAAGAATCCTAAAATACCACTTAAAGGATTTTGACCATTTTCTTCTTCCATTGTAGTAGGGTCAATTCCAAGTTCTTCTAAATTCATATTTTCAGAAAAATCTTTTAATATGTTTTCAAATTGATTTGACATATCTTCAAATTCTTCAGAAGATAAATTTGCATTTTTTGTAAGAACTTCTAAAGGATTGATACCTTTTTTCTTAGCACAGGCATAGCAAAGACCTTCTACTGAAGACTTGCCATTTTCTGTTTTATTGATAAATATAACAGCAGTATTTTTATTACATACTGAACATAACATATATTTCACCTCTAATTTTATCCAAATAGTTTTGTTTAAATCACTTAAAATAAAGATATTTAACAGTATTATAATACATTATTTTGGCTTTTCAGTCAATGTTTTTTACATGGTTTTCACAAAACATTGATAAATGTTATAAAAAATTTGAAATTTTGTAAATATAATGTTATAATGAAACTGCGATTTTAAATTAGGAGAAAAGAAATCATGGATATGATAAGAGCATTAAGGAGATTTGCTAGTAAACTAAAAGGAAAAAATAAAGTCCTATTTTTTGTTGTACTAGCTTTAGTTTGTATAATTGCTATGTGCTTAGCTATATATACGCAGTTTTTTTACAAATATTCTGAAACAGACCCTTTAATGATAGGAATAAATATTGGTAGTCAGAAAACAGCTGAGGAATTGGCTACTTTGGAAGCAAATTTCAATAGTTTATTTCAAAATGGTTTAAAAGTAAATAGTGAAAATGTTAATATTGAAAAAAATAGAGAAGAAAGTGATTTAGTTTATTCAATGTACAAAATAGAAAATACAGATGAAAACTATTATATGGTTAATGCTGTAATTCCTACAATAAACATTAAATCACAAAAAGTATCTGAACTTAATGAAAGCATAAAATCAGAATTTTATGATAAAGCAAATAATATAATGCGTCAATCAGATGAATTTATTGTTTATAATGTTACATATCAAGCTTTTGTTAATGAAGATATAGTATCTGTTGTAATAAAAGCTACTTTAAAAGAAGGAAATAAAGCAGAAAAAGTTTCTATAAAAACTTACAATTATAGTATGTCTGCTGATAGACAAGTTTCACTTAAAGATTTAGTAGAACTAAAGAAAACAACAGTTGCAACTGTACAAAGTACAATAAATAGTGAGATAAAAACAGCTTATAATAATGCTAAAATCATAGCTGCAGAATATGGTAATCTATACGAGCGTGATTTAAATAGTGATATATATAAGGTAGAAAATACTACAACATTTTTCTTAACTGATGATGGATATGTTTATGTTATTTATGCTTATGGAAACAAAGATTATACAAATGAAATGGATATTGTTATTTTTTAAAAATAAGTTCAAATATAAAATGTATAAAAGCATTTTAGGAGGGAATTAAATAAAATGAAGAGAGTAATAACTGTCGGACTAACATTTGTACTAATGATAAGTTGCTTAATGAATTTTGCTTATGCAGATGAGGAACAAGCTGAAACGGCACAAACAGAAAGCACAGAAGAGGCTTCTCAAGAAAATCAAGCTTTGAGTAGTCAAGAAAATTCAGAAAATAATCAATCTGAGGCTAAAACAGTTATTGTAAAAGCAAAAGTTCTTGAAACGGGAGAAATTACTCAAAGAGTTTCTGGAAATATTGTTGATACGGTTCAACCTGTTAAAATTGAAATATTAGATAAAGAATATAATGCAAAAGAATTTTCAACAGAGTTTATACTTTCTTATGATATTGAAGGTAAAATATTAGCTTACGAACTAAAGAAGGGTGATACAGTATCTGTTCAACTTGTAATAGATGAACAAGGAAATATTACACCAACTGTTGAGGGAATAGTTAGAGAAAATTATATATATTTAATGGCAATAGTATTTTTATTTAGTATAGTTCTAGTAGGTGGAAAAAAGGGAATAAAAGCAATAGTAGGATTACTTATAACCATACTTGCTGTTTGGTTTATTTTAATAAAATCAATTTTTGCTGGATATAATGCTATACTAATGTCAATTGTTACTTGTGCAGTAATAATTATTGCAACATTTATTATAATTGGTGGAATAAACAAAAAAATAATTACAGCTGCTATTGGAACTTTAGGTGGTATAATTTCATCTGGTATTATGGCAACAATTTTTAGTCATTTAGCTGAGCTTTCAGGTGCTTGTGAAGATGCAATTCAATTAAGTATGAATATGCAAACAGTTTCATTTAATTTTAGAGATTTAATCTTTGCTGGAATTGTTATTTCTGCTTTAGGAGCTTGTATGGATGTTGGAATGAGTATAGCTTCAAGTTTAGATGAAATAAAAAATAAAACTAAAGACATATCTTGGAATGAACTATTTAAAAGCGGAATGAATATTGGTAGAGACGTTATTGGAACAATGACTAACACTTTAATATTAGCTTATGTTGGTGGTGCATTAAAGCTAATTCTATTATTTATGGCTTGTAATATGCCTTTATCTGAAATTTTAAATAAAGATGTAATAGCAGAAGAAATTATTTCAGCAATTGCAGGCAGTATGGGAGTTGTTTACACAATACCAATTACGGCATTTGTATATGCATTCTTAAACAGAAAGAAAACAGTTTATAAAACAACATCAGAAAATTTGATTGATGGAAAAAGAAGTTTAAAAATATAAGAAAACACTAGCTTTGAGCTAGTGCTTTTATTTATATTAACAAGGGGAAAATCTAATTACCAAAGAAATATTTAAATAAAGAATCATTACTGTCTGAACTAAAAGGTGTATTTGGTACTTGACTACTATTTCCTTTTGATGTATTGCTGTTTTGTTCTACTTTAGCATTACTATTTGTTGTTGCTTCTGTTACTGTTTGCTCTTGTAATTTAACTTTAATATCTTTATATTCGTTATTTGAATATACTGTTAAAGTAACTTCATCACCAATATTATAATTATTTTTTATTTTATTTAATTCTTGAACTGTTTTAACTTCTGTACCTTCGATTTTTGTTATAATATCACCTTGTTTGATACCGGCTTTTGAAGCTGAACCATTTTCATCAACACTTTCAACATATACACCAACCGGAACATTATAACGTTTTGAAGTTTCTTCTGTAACAGCAGAACCACTTATACCAATGTAAGGACGTTTTACTTCTTTATATTCAATCAATTGTGAAATTACTTTTGTTGTAGAATTTATAGGAATAGCAAAACCAATTCCTTCAATGCCTGTACCAGAAAGTTTTAATGTATTGATTCCAATTACTTCACCTTTAGAATTTACCAAAGCACCACCACTATTACCTGAATTTATGGCAGCATCTGTTTGTATGGCAGTATATGTTGTTCCATCAGAAGAAGTAACTTCACGATTTACAGCACTAACAATTCCAGATGTAACAGAACTTTGCATTCCAAGAGGATTTCCTATTGCCATTGCAAATTCACCAACTTGAATATTGTCTGAATTTCCAAGTGTTGCAGCAGTTAAACCAGTTGCTTCAATTTTTAAAACAGCTAAATCAGTATAAGAATCTGTACCTACAACAGTTGCTTTATATTCTGTTGAATCATTGTATAAATTTACTGTAATACCTGTTGCTTGAGTTATTTCGTAGTAAGAAGATGAAGAAGATTCACTAGAAATTACGTGATTATTTGTTACTATATATCCATCTTCACTTATTATTATTCCAGAACCAGTTGCTTGAGCTGTACTGTTTCCGAAAACAGAACTTACATTATAATTTACTGTAATACCAACTATTGAAGGCAAAACTTTTTGTGCTACACCAATAGCAGTATCTGAAAAGTTTGCTAAATTAACAGCATCAATTGAAGTTGATGCACTTGTTTGTGTTGAAAAAGTTGTTCTAGGTCCAACTAGTTTATTTTTTATACTAGGAACGCCAAAGCATGTTCCAACAACAATTGAAGCTCCTACAACTCCTGAAATAAAGGGAAATACTATTGTTTTTCCAAATCCTTTACCTAATTTCTTATGTTCCTTTGGAGCTTTAAAATGATTTTCTTCATTATTATAATTGAATTCATTATCGCTATCCATTTTTCCTACCTCCTAATTTATATTATATCTTATCTCTAATGAATTAAACAAGCAATATATTTAAATTGAAAAATTTTCTATTTATATTGAAAAATTTTCTCTCTATGGATATAATACAAATGAAAAATTAAAATAAACTTAAAATTTGGAGGAAAAATGTTAAAAAATCAAAAAGGTGTTACATTAACTGTTTTGGTAGTTACTATAATTGTACTTGGAATATTAGCAAATATTACAATATCAACAACTACAGACCTTATGCATGATTCAAAAATAAAAACTTATATAACAAATATGTCTATGGTTAAAGCAAAGGCTGAAACTATATATGAAAAATATGAGTTTGAAAATGATACATCAGACTCAACGAATGGACTAGGTACTGGGGATGATAATATTGGCGAAAAAGTTGATGTTTCAGAACTTGGAAAATATAGTATAGAATCAGATGGAACAAGTGATAACTATTGGTATAAATGGACAGAAACAACTCTTTCAAATAATGGTTTTAGCCCAGAAATGTTGAAATCGTCTGGAGAATGTTTTTATGTAAATTATAGAAGTGGAGAAATTGTGTATTCAAAAGGATTTAAAGGTACAGGAACAAAAACAATATATTCATTAACTGAAATGAAGAACTATAATAATTAGTAATAGTTGAACTTTGAAAGGAATGACATAAAATGAAAGAGAAAGAAATAGAAAGATTAAATAATTTAAAAAAAGAAGAATTAAGTTTGTACAATGAAAATGTTAAATATATATGCGGTATAGACGAAGCAGGAAGAGGACCTTTGGCAGGGCCAGTAGTTGTTGGAGCAGTTATTTTGCCAGTAGATTCTTTAATAGAAGGTGTTAATGATTCTAAAAAAGTATCAGAAAAGAAAAGAGAGAAAGTTTTTGAAGAAATAATTTCACAAGCTATTAGTTATAGTGTTGGAATTGTTGACCAAAAAACAATTGATGAAATAAATATTTTAAATGCCACAAAACTTGGTGTAAAACAGGCAATTGAAGGCTTAAATGTTAAACCAGATTTGATTTTAATAGATGCTTTAACACATATAGAAACACATGGAATTCCTTATAAATCAATAATAAAGGGTGATGCAAAAGAATATTCAATTGCGGCAGCTTCAATTATTGCAAAAGTTACAAGGGATAGAATGATGATTGAATGGGATAAAATATTTCCAGAATATGGATTTGCTAAACATAAAGGATATGGAACATCAGCACATATACAAGCACTAAAAGAATATGGACCATGTATGTTACATAGAAGAAGCTTTATAAAAAATTTTATATAAATTAAACATAAGACAATAAAAGTAGCAAATTATATTTGTTATTTATATAAATTTACAAAAGAAAGGAGAATAAAGGACTATATTTTAGTTCAAAATTACTAATGGATATAAAAAGTATTATTCAAAAGAAAAGAGAAAAGAAAGAATTAAATAGAGATGAAATAAGATATTTTGTTGGTAAGTATGGAAAAGATGAAATTACTGATGCACAAGCAGCGGCTCTAATGAGTTATATTTATATAAATGGATTAACAGAAACAGAAATACTTGAATTAGTAAAAGCAATGGCAGAATCAGGAACAGTAATAGATTTA
Organism: uncultured Clostridia bacterium; assembly: GCA_934140005.1. Taxonomy (GTDB): domain Bacteria; phylum Bacillota; class Clostridia; order TANB77; family CAG-508; genus Scatovivens. The sequence continues at coordinate 7,131 of CAKPBB010000015.1, read as the reverse complement.
AGTGAAATTTCAGATAATATAGTAGACAAGCATAGTACAGGAGGTATTGGAGATAAAGTTACTATTATTTTAATGCCAGTAATTGCAGCTCTTGGAATTCCTGTTGCAAAAGTTTCAAGTAGAGGATATGGAATATCAGGTGGTACAATAGATAAGTTGGAGTCAATTCCAGGATTTGATCCAGATATAACTCTTGATGAATTTAAAGAAAATATAAAAAGAGTAGGTGTAAGTATTATTGAACAAAACTTCAATTTGGCACCAGTTGAAAATAAAATGTATAAACTTAGAAATCAAATAGGTTGCTCTAATAGTTTACCATTAATTGCAGCAAGTTTAATGAGTTTAAAACTGGCTACTGGTGGAAATAAATTTGTATTTGATATAACATGTGGTAGAGGTACTTATATAAAAACAAGAGAAGAGGCTAAAAGGTTAGCAAAATTACTAAATAGGCTTGGAAAATCTTTAGGAAAAGAAGTTGGTTGTGTAATTACTTCAATGGATGAACCTCTAGGATATGCAATAGGTCATAATTTAGAAATGCAAGAAACAATTGAATCATTAAGAGGTAGTATGCCACAAGATGTTGGAGAAGTTGTTATTGCTTTAGGAAGTGTTATGCTTTCTTTGGCAACAAATAATAAAAATTTAGATCAAAATGCAATGCTAATTCGAGAAACAATAAAAAGTGGAAAAGCTTACGAAAAGTTTAAGGAAATGATTGCAGCACAATATGGTAGTTTAGAATATGTTGAACATCCAGAGAAATTTCCAGAGGCAAAATGTATAATGCCAGTTTATTCAACAGAAAGTGGAACAATTGAAAGTATTGATGCTGATATGGTTGGTAGTATTGCTATTTATTTAGGTGCAGGAAGAATGAAGAATCAAGAAGAAATAAATAGAAAAGCTGGAATTGTACTAAAAAAGAAGATTGGCGATAAAGTAAGCAGTGGAGAAATTGTTGCATATATTCATACAGATGATGAAAGTAAAGTTTTGGGTGCAACTAAGAATTTGCAAGAGGCTTTTGTTGTTACTAATAAGAAGCTAAATAGTAAGTCAAGAGTTTTGGAAATATTATAAAAATAATGTTTGTAATATTTTGTATACTATTAGTTCATAAGTTGTATCTTAAAGGAAGGAATAAGATTATAAATGGATATTTTAGAAATACTAGATAAAAAGAAAGATGAAAAAGAACTTTCAAAAGAAGAAATAGAGTTTTTTGTTGAAAATTACACAAATGGAAAAATTCCGGATTATCAGGCAGCAGCTTTAATAATGGCAATTTGCATAAATGGTATGACTTCAGATGAAATATTAAATTTAACAATTGCAATGGCCAATTCTGGAGAAATTTTAGACTTGAGTGATATTTCAGATAATATAGTAGATAAACATAGTACAGGAGGAATTGGTGATAAGATAACTTTAATACTAGCACCAATTATAGCTTCTTTAGATATTCCGGTTGCTAAAATGTCTGGAAGAGGCTTAGGAATAACAGGTGGAACTGCAGATAAGCTAGAGTCGATTCCAGGATACAAGGTAAACCTATCAATAGAAGAATTTAAAGAAAATGTAAAGGATATAGGAATAAGTTTAATAACTCAAACATTAAATTTAGCACCAGCTGATAAGAAAATATATGCACTAAGAGATACAATTAGTTGTGCTAAAAGCATGCCACTAATTGCTTCAAGTATTATGAGTAAAAAAATTGCTTCTGGAGCTAATCATATTGTATTAGATGTTACTTGCGGTTCTGGAGCATTTATGAAAACAAAGGCTGAAGCTAAAAATTTAGCTAAAATGATGAACTTGATTGGAGCTTGGGCAAAAAGAGATACAAAATGTATAATAACTTCAATGGAAGAACCTTTGGGATATACAGTTGGAAATTCATTAGAAGTTGTAGAAGCTATAAAAGCTTTAAAGGGAGATATGCCTGATGATGTAAAAGAAGTTATATTAACACTTGGAGCATATATGATTAAAGCAGCTAAGAAAGGCGAAAATATTGCAGAAAATAAAGAAAAAATATTAGAAGTAATAGAAAGTGGTAAAGCTTTTGAAAAATTTAAAGAGCTTGTTAAAAAGCAAGGTGGAGATGTATCTTATGTTGAAGAACCAGAAAAATTTGAAAAAGCAAAATTTATTACTCCTTTAATTTCTAATGAAGAAGGCTATGTTGAAAAACTAGATGCTAAAATTGTTGGTCAAGTTTGCTTGGATTTAGGTGCAGGTAGAAAAACGAAAGAAGATAGAATTGATAATGCTGTGGGTATTACTTTGGTTAAAAAAATTGGTGATGAAGTAAATGTTGGTGATATTTTAGCATATATTCATGCATCAACAGCAGAAGATGCTGAAAATGGAGTAGAAAATTTACAAAAAGCATATAAAATGACTATTAAAAAAATTAAGAAAACAAGTGTCATTTTAGATATTGTGTAAAATATTTATTTTTACATTTGATATATTAACAAAAGATAGGAGGAAATATATGGAAAGTGTAGAGAGTTTAAAAGAAAAGTTATTTTTAAATAAGAAAAATGGTTGGGAAGGAAAATCAGAAGAGGAAAAGAAAGAAATTTTTAAGTTTTCAGATGAATATATGTACTACTTAAACAATGGAAAAACTGAAAAAGAAATAGTTGAGACTTCAAAAGAAATCTTGAAGAAAAACGGTTTCAAAAATATATATGATTGTTCTGAATTACATTTTGGAGATAAAGTATATTTTGAAAATAGAGATAGAAATATATTTGCAGCTGTTATTGGAAAAGAACTTTTAGAAAATGGTTTGAAAATTGTTGCAGCACATGCTGATTCTCCAAGAATAGATTTAAAACAAAATCCATTATGTGAAAATTCAGGATTTTCTATGTTTAAAACACATTATTATGGTGGAATTAGAAAATATCAATGGGCGACAATTCCGCTTAGCATGCATGCTTTATTTGTAAAAGAAGATGGAGAAAAAATTAAAGCTGTATGGGGTGAAGATGATGCTGAATCAGCTTTTATTATATCTGATTTACCACCTCATTTATCACAAGCACAAAATGAGAGAAAATTGAAAGATGGCATTTCAGGTGAAGAATTGAATGTGTTGGTTGGCACAATACCTTATGAAACAGGTAATACAGCAGAAAAGGTATCTGAAAAAATAAAACTAAATATATTAAATATATTAAATCAAAAATATGGAATTACAGAGATTGATTTTACAAGTTCTGATATAGAATTTGTACCAGCTTTTAAAGCAAGAAGTATTGGATTTGATGGAAGTATGGTTGCTGCTTATGGTCAAGATGATAAAGTTTGTTGTTATACAGCTTTAAGAGGATTATTAAATATAAATAATCCAGAAAGAACAGCAATTTGTGTATTAACAGATAGAGAAGAAGTTGGATTTATCGGAAATACAGGAATGGAAACAAGAATCTTTGAAAAGTTTATTGTTGAACTTTTAGAAAGAACAAATCAAAATAAATTAAATATGCTTGAAAAAGTATTTTCAAATTCAGAAGTTTTATCAGCAGATGTTACAGCTGCTTATGATCCTAATTTCTCAGATGTTTTTGAAAAGAGAAATAGTGCTGAATTTGGAAAAGGAATTTGCATTTCTAAATATGGTGGAGCTAGAGGAAAATCTGGTGGTTCAGAAGCTTCAGCAGAATTTATTGCAAAGGTTAGAAAAACATTTGATAATGCAAAAGCTCAGTATCAATCAGCAGAACTTGGAAAAGTTGACAAAGGTGGTGGAGGTACAATAGCACTTACTTTTGCTAATAGAGGTATGGACGTACTAGATTGTGGTGTACCAGTAATGGCAATGCATTCACCTTATGAAATAACAAGCAAATATGATATTTATCAAGCATATAAAGCATATGAAGCTTTTTATAGAGATTAGAGAGTAATACTTTAATAAAAGGATTAACAGTTTGCTAGATATAGATTTTACAAATAATAAAATGAATAATGTCGAATATTAGAAAATATAATTCAATATAAATTATATTTTGACAAAAGAATTCATAAAGCAGAAATATAGTGATATATTCTGCTTTTTTTAATATTGAAAAAAGTGGAAAAAAGATGCATAATAAACTTAAGTATATCGTTTTTTTAGTTTTATATCTATAGTTTTATCATTCTCAATCTTGGTTATGTCAATAATAGTATTTAATTCATTCTCAATTTTATCTAAACTTCAAAATATCTATAATAATATAGATATATGAGTAGAGAAACGTTACAGTTTCTAGAAACTAATATACAAAGTCCATAGCATAGCTATGGCTTTTAATATGTTAAGAATTTTGTGAATTAAAATTATAAGCTATTTTCTTGAAACTAAAATATCATTTTGTGAATAAAAGAAATTTATATATAAAAAAAGACCCCTTTGGATACAAAATGTATCTTCTGGGGAAGAAAAAGAAATCTTTTTACTTTTGATTGCGATTAGTTTTCTTCTGCTTTCGGTGGGAAGTAAGTATCTCTAACCATCATATGTATCATGGAAACAAGCATTCCACATTCAACTCCATTTAACAGGATATACATATGGAATTCAGCTCCTAAAATATATAGGTACACAGTAGCCAATAAGCTAAAACCAATTGTAAAGTAAATTACTTTACAAATGTTTCGCATTAAGTTGCCTTTCCAAATTTTCGGAAGAATGTTGTTGCAGAACTTAAGTTTGAGTATAGCAGCAACAAATCCCAAAATCAGTAAAAACGGTAGTTTTTCAACAGGAAGTGCAAATTTTACTTCAAAATTATTTGCCCATGCTTCCGGAGATAAGCTTACAGGGAATGCTACACTTTGGAGTGAACAAAAGAACACCAAAATGTTAGCGAACAACGTGGTAGTAATCAAATATTTGATGTCATCTTTAGCCATAGCAAAAACCTTCCTAAAATTAAAACAGGTGTATAAACGGACTATATATAAACTAATCGCAAGGTTACCCTTACTAATTAGGAAAGAAGGGAAAGATAAGTTTAAAAACTTACATTTATATTATATAACAATTGACATAAAATGTAAATAAAAAGTTTACATAAATTTGACAAAGCGATGAGAAAATGATAAAATAGGCTTGTTATCAAACTTAGAAAGGAGCTTATTTATATGAAAAAGCGGGATAACAAAGAAAAAGTAAAGCAGAATACAGAAAAGTTTCTGGAGATTGAAAGGAATGGTTGGAACAGGAGTATAAAATTTGACTATATGAAGCAAACTATACCGTGGTTTAAGTTAGGTTCGATGTGTGTAATAGATTCGTTATATACATATTCGAAGCAATTAGGGTTTGAATACCGGATAAACTTGACAAAGTTTGAATTTCCTGAACTTGGAGAGGTGGTATACGTATCGTTTTATAAGAAAAAGCTTCCAATTCAAATTTGTTTGGGAGAAATTATTTCTCTTGAAGAAAAAAGATGGATGCTAAAAACTTTCTTTAAAGGAGAATATTATGCTATTGAAATGTATCCAGCTGAAAGCCAATTGATTGATGATGTGAATCTTTATCATTTATGGGTCTTTAGAAACGAACAGAAAGTTTTACCGTTTTCGATTGATATATCAGAAGATACAATTGAACAGACTAAGAAAGGAAAATTTGTTCACAAGATTTTACCAGATAGTTTAACTTGGGGAGAGAAACAGTGCATAAAGAATGCAAATATCGGGTTTGACGGATGTGCATTGGAGGTTATTAAAGCCGGAGAGAAAGATTCTCATATTGTATTTTTACCTAAGGATTCTGAATTACCTGAAATGTTCAATATCATTGGAAAGACAGTTTTTGATTTCTGAAATGTTATCAGTTAACAGAAAAATAAGCTAAAGCAAAAAAGCAATTGAATTTTGTAGTTGCAATGCACAGCAGTCAGCTGTATGGTGCAGAGCAAACCAAGAATGGAGGACTCGAGGAAGAGTGCTCCATTTTTGGTATTATAGCAATTGATAGTAGTTTTAAGAATAAAAAAATTGGAAATATTAGCGAATTTAAATAAAAATGGAAAATTAAAAAAATATATTTAGCTGGAAATGATAATATAATAAATTGGTCACAATTATCAAGTTTGAAATGGACAGATAAATCAGGCTAGTAAAATAATATAAAAGTAAAGAATTTCAGTATAATTAAAAGCTGAAGTTCTTTATTTTTATATGAAATTACATGATTAAAGTGCAAATTTTGTCGAACGAAACTTCATGAAATTAGATTGATTTTTATTGACAATGAGCAGAAATCGTATTACTATGTAAACACTTTAGAACGAGTTTGAGATTCAAAATTATTTATGTTCAAATTAGATTTTATTAAATCAAATTATTATTTCAAAAATATTATTGATATCAAAATGAATTTAAGTCATATTCTTTTAATTCAATTGTTCAATAAATAATCAAAAATTTATAGATGTATTAATAAAAGTATCAAAAATTATAAAATAAAATATAGTAAAGAAAGCACTAAAATATGAAATTTTAAATATTTGTAAATAGTTAAGAAGGGAGGTAAGTCTTTATAGAATATAAAGATAATTCATAAAGTAAGAAATATATTGAGAAATAATTTGAAATAAATATAGTTTTGTATTCTTTTAAATTGTTTTAGAGAATAAAAAGAAGAAGGGAAACAAGAATATATGTATTTTAACGAAAATAAAGAAGAAAAAATAAAAAAATTAAAAGAATGGGAAATGTATACACCAACCAATGATGTAATATTTAAGTATTTATTTGGAAGAGAGCAAAATAAGAAATTATTAGAGGGATTAATAAAAGCCTTTCTAGATTTAGAAATAGAGATACAAGAAGTACAAGAAGAAAGTACAATACCAAGTAGTTACATAGGAGGAAAAGAATTTAGATTAGATATATTAGCCAAAACAAAAGAAGGTATGTTTATAGATATAGAAGTACAAAATAAGGATTATAAAGAAATGCCAAAAAGAATTGTTTTGTATCCATCAAGAATAGAAAGTAATGAACTAAAAAGAGGAGAAGAATATGCAGAAGTAAAAAGAGTAATATCAATGTGGATATTTAAAGAATATTTTGATTTAACAAAAGAAGATGAAGAATATATAA
>CAKPBB010000014.1 GCA_934140005.1 uncultured Clostridia bacterium | reverse complement strand
GTTCAAAGCTTAAATGAAAATGGTCTATTGATTGGAATTGATAGAGATGAAGAGGCTTTGAATGTAGCGAAAGAACGATTAAAAAAATATTCAAATGTAAAATATATACACGATAATCACGATAATATAGTTTCAATTTTAGAAGATTTAGAAATAGATAAGGTAGATGGTATTTTATTAGATTTGGGTGTTTCATCATATCAATTAGATGAAAGAAATAGAGGCTTTAGCTATATGGGTGAAGCCAGCTTAGACATGCGTATGGATAGAACTCAAAAATTAGATGCAAAAACAGTTGTAAATAAATATTCAGAAACGGATTTGGCAAATATTATATACGAATATGGTGAAGAAAGATTTTCAAGACAAATAGCAAGAAAAATTTGTGAAAAAAGACAAGAAAAAGAAATCGAAACAACCTTGGAATTAGTTAAAATAATAGAATCTGTTGTTCCAAGAAGACCAAATGAAGGACATCCAGCTAAAAGAACTTTTCAAGCAATTCGTATTGAAGTTAATAATGAATTAAAACCACTATATCAGACAACAATGGATTGTATAAAAATGTTAAAGCCAAATGGAAGATTATGTATAATTACTTTTCACTCATTAGAAGATAAGATGGTAAAAAAAGCAATGGCTGATGCAGAAGGAAAATGTACTTGTCCACCAGGATTACCATATTGTGTGTGTGGTGCAAAATCTTATGGAAAAGTAATTTCTAAAAAACCGATTTTACCAAGTGAAATTGAGCTAGAGGAAAATTCAAGAAGTAAAAGTGCAAAATTAAGAGTTTTCGAGAGAAATACTAATGAATAATTGTTTAATGAAAGAAACAATTTGTTGATAAACTAAAGAAAATTTGTGAAAGGAGGAGTTATATTGGCTTCTTATCAGTATGAAACAAGTCCAAGAAAAATAAAACCTATTTATAGAACTACTAAAAAGCCTAAAACTACTACCAAAGTTGCAACCAAGAAGCAAAATAAAAAAACAATTAGTAATGGTTTAAAAGTAAAAATTGTATTTAATGCTATTTTTATATTTGCAATTTTATTTGGACTAATATATCAAAATGCACAAGTAAGTCAAATCTTTTCACAAATACAAGGCTTAAAAAGCCAAGCAACTGAAATTCAAAAAGAAAATTCACAAATAGAAATTAGTATTCAAAATGAATTAAATTTAAGCAATATAGAAGAAACAGCTAAAAATATGCTAGGAATGCAAAAATTAACTAGCGCTCAAACAAGATATGTAAATTTATCTAAAAGAGATTATGTAGAACCAAGTACAGAAGAAGTTATAATAGAGGAAAATACAAATATAGTTACTAAAGTATTTAAGAAAGTAATTAGTATGTTTCAAAAATAGAAAAAGAGTTAGAAAATCGAATTTGTGGTTCTAACTTTTTTTATGTCCATTTTTTCGATAAGCTTGAAATTTGACTTTTTATGTTAATTATAGTAAAATATAAGTGTATGCCGAACACACACTTTAGAGATTCAATGTTGCGAATGCAACAGAAAGGAAGCATATTATGAAAAAACGGAGCATACGGATTTTTACTTTAGTTATCGCTTTGGTGATGACTGTGGCAATGCTTGCAATCCCTGCAAGTGCAGCTGGTCCGAGAACTAACCTAACATTTAATGTTGGGCTTGACGGCAAGGGAAATATTTCCCTTGGTACGCTGGGTGGTTTTACCATCGAAAATGTCGAGCAGAGCTCGGAAGCTGGAACCCAGTGGCAAAATATCAAAATTACTCTTGGGGCTAATACCTCTGGAACTCTTGATACTTTGCTTGAAACCATTCGCACGACTCTTGGTGTTGACTACACCTATGGTGTTGAACATGATGGCAGTAAAACCATTTTGAACCTTAGGTATTTGAATACTGATACCAAGAACTTAAAAGAGTGGTGGGATTCCATTATTGGCAATACCGGAAATTCTGGTAATTCGGGTAATACTGGCAACACTGGAGGTAACTCTGGCAATAATCAGGGCACAAAAGGTGATCCACTCAGCAAGCTGACTAATGAGAACGGTCGTTACTATTACTATCGCAATGGTAGTAAAGTGAAAGACGAGATGGTAGAGCTCGATGGATATACCTTCTACTTCGACCAGAGAGGCGAGATGGTCACAGGGTGGCATGGAGATTATTTCTTCAACACTTTGCGTAACATTGACCAGCCCTATGGATCTATGATGACTGGCTGGGTTGAAATTTCTGCGTATAGCGGGACTTCCAAGTATTTCTTCTCTCGGGAAAATACCGAACATTATCGCAAAGGTCAACTCTATCGAAACGGTCGTTTCTGCATTGATGGTGTTTACTACAACATCGATAGTGCAGGTGTGGTACGTCAATACTAATCTGTATGCACAGAGGCTCTCCACTCGGAGGGCCTCTGGTCCTTTATATAGAGTTTAAAAATATATAGTAATAAAAAAGAAATCACTAAATATTATAAATTAGGTGATTTCTTTTTTATGAAAGTTTTAGTTAATACAGAAATTATTTTAAATAAAATTTTAAGAGAAAGGAGAAAAGATGCAGACAAATATTTTAAGTATGAGAAAAAGAATTTTGCTGGGATTGGTATTATGTATGTCTATAATTGTAGTTTTAATTTTTAGAATGGCATATATTCAGCTGATTTCTCCTGATGAATTACAAGCTAAAGCTATAGAACAGCAAAGTTCTGGAAGAAGTATTCAGGCTAAAAGAGGAACTATATATGATGCTACTGGTAAAAATATATTAGCAATTAGTAGTTCTGTTGAAACTGTAACTGTTAATCCAGTAAATATTTCACAGGAAAATAAAGAAAAAGTTGCAAAAAAATTATCTGAGATTTTTGAATTAGATTATGAGAAAGTGTTAAAAAGAGTAAAAAGAAATAGCTCAATAGAAACCATCGCTAAAAGAGTTGAAAAAGACAAAACAAACGAACTGAGAATTTGGCTTCAAGAAAATAATATTTTATCTGGAGTGAATATTGATGAAGATACAAAAAGATATTATCCATATTCTAGTTTGGCATCACATATTATAGGATTTTGTGGGAGTGATAATCAAGGCTTAGATGGAATCGAAGCAAAATATAATGATATTTTAAAAGGTGAAAATGGAAAAATAAACAAATTGATAGATGCTAAAGGAAATGAGTTTGGAGATGAAGGTGAAAGTTATGTTGCACCAAAACAAGGGAAAAATTTGATTTTGAGTATAGATATGAATATTCAAGCAATTGTAGAAAAATATTTGGAAGATGCTTGTGTTGACAATGTGTGCACAGATGGTGGAAATGTAATTGTAATGAATCCAAAAACTGGGGATATATTAGCAATGGCAACATATCCATATTATGACTTAAATAATCCTTTTACAATAAATACAGAAGAATTAAAAAATAATTGGGAACTTTTAGAACAAGCAGACAAAAGCAGATTATTGCAAGCTATGTGGAGAAATAAGGCTATTGCAGATACTTATGAGCCTGGTTCTACATTTAAACTTGTAACTGCTTCAGCAGCTTTAGAAGAAAAAATCGCAGAAACAGATAGGGCAGGAGCTTTTAATTGTAGTGGTAGTATTGAAATTGCGGGAAGGAGAATAAAATGTTGGAGATATTATAGACCACATGGAGCACAGAGCTTGAGGCAGGCTTTAATGAATTCTTGTAATCCTGTATTTATTGGACTTGGACAAAAAATAGGAGTAGAAAAATATTATGAATATTTAGAAAGATTTGGATTTTTAAGAAAAACGGGAATTGATTTACCAGGTGAAGCAGGAAGTATTTTTTTGAAAAAAGAAAAAGTTGGTCCTGTTGAGCTGGCAACAATTTCTTTTGGACAGAGATTTGAAGTTACACCAATTCAAATGATTACAATGGTTTCAACAATTGCAAATAACGGAAAATATGTATATCCAAGATTGGTAAAAAAGATTCAAGATGCAGAAACAGAGGAAATAGAAGAAATTGAACCGAAATTTGGAGAACAAGTTATTTCAGAAGAAACAGCTAAAAATGTTTTAAGCATGATGACTTCTGTTGTATCAGAAGGAACTGGAAAAAATGCAAGAGTGCAAGGATATAATATTGGAGGGAAAACAGGTACATCAGAAGATGGAGTAAATACTGGAAAATATGTAACTTCATTTATAGGTGTTGCACCGACTGATGATCCAGAGCTTACAATATTAGTGACTTTATATAATCCAACTGGTGAAGGTGGTCATCAAGGAGGTGGTGTTGCAGCACCAGTAGCAGGTAAAATTTTAAGTGAAGTAATTTCATACTTGGAAATACAACCGAGTAGTGAAAATGTACATTAAAAATAAGTTTGTTAGTATGAATAATATTGAAAAAAGATATTGGTAGTAAAAATTCCAATATCTTTTTTGTTTATATAAATTTTAGTACATAAACCAATTTAATGAAAAAAATAAAAATTGATTTTTTTGTCGTTTTATGTTATCTTTGATTTATATTATAAAAATATGGGGAATAAAAATGAGTAGAAGATTATTTTGTGAATATGGTCCACTAGCTTATAAAATATCTTTATTTAAGGAAGCTAGAAAAAAAGACTTGAAAGATTTGATACAAGGCAAGAAATTCGCTAAGAAAAGACAAATGGAAAACTTTGAATATATTTGGAAAGGCGATACAAAAGTCCTACTTAGGAAGCTACATGGAGTAGATATGGATTTACAAAAAAATAAAGTTGTAAATTTAAAATTAGCAAGTAAAAAAATAGATGGAATTATTGTTAATCCAGGAGAAGAATTTTCTTTTTGGAATTTAGTTGGAAATGCTACTGAAAAAAAAGGATATGTAGAGGGCTTAGTAATTAGCAATAGTAAAATGAAAAAAGGTATTGGTGGTGGATTATGCCAAATGGCTAATATGATACATTGGCTAGTATTACATACACCTTTAACAGTTACTGAATTGCATCATCATTCAGATGCTTTATTTCCAGATGAAAAAAGAAGAGTACCTTTTGGAACTGGTACATCAATTAGTTATAAAGCATTAGATTATAGATTTAAAAATACAACTTCATATCCAATCCAAATAAGAGTATGGCTTGATGATAAATTTCTATATGGAGAAATTAGAAGCAATGTTGAATTAAAAGAAAAATATAAAATTGTTGAAGAAGATAATTATTATGCAAAAGACATAGATGGAAAGTTTTATAGAAATAGTAAGGTATATAGAATTATTATTGATAAAGAAACTCATGAAGAAAAGGAAAAAGAGTTGATACTAAATAACCATTCACAGGTTATGTATGATTATGATTTAATACCTAAAGAACAAATTAGGGAGATTAATAATGCTAAATAAAATATTGGAAAATCTAAAACAATATCCGAGTTATATGTGTTATCAAATAAAAGACAAAACTTATACTAATCAAGACTTGTATAAATATGTAAGTAATATTTATACATTTTTAATTAAAGAGAAAAACTGTAAAAAACAAGAAAAAGTTTTAGTTTATGGACATAAAGAAATATATATGATAGCATCTTTTTTAGCTTGTTCGTTTGCGGGTTTAACTTATGTTCCAGTAGATATTACAATTCCTGATGGTAGAAAGAAAAAAATAATTGAACAAGTAAATCCTAAAATTATAATTGATAAAGAAATTGAAAATATAATGGATAGAGAGAATTATAAAGAAATTTCTAAAATAGATATGAAAGATGAAGATATTTTTTATATAATATTTACATCAGGAAGTACAGGAGAACCAAAAGGAGTACAAATAACATATAACAATTTGAAAAGTTGTACGAAATGGTTAGAAGATATATGCAATATAGAAAATGCAGTAATTTTAAATCAGGCTAATTTTTCTTTTGATTTATCTGTTGCAGATATATATTTGTCTTTATTAACTAAAAGTAAACATTACATAATAGAAAGAAATACACAAAAGGATTTTAAGATACTATTTCAAGAATTAAAAAAAAGTAATGCGATTTTTGCAGTATTTACACCATCATTTGCAGATTTACTATTAGTAGATAAAAATTTTAATAAAAGTTTAATGCCAAATTTACAAAAAATATTATTTTGTGGAGAAAAGCTTACAAAAAATACAGTGAATAAATTATATAATAGATTTGAAAATATACAAATAATCAATTCTTATGGACCAACAGAATGTACTTTTGCAGTTACAAGTACAGAAGTAAAACAAAATGAAGAAATATCTATAGGAAAGCCAAAACAAGATGTATGTATATATGTGGTAGATGAAGATTTGAATGAATTGAACGAAAATGAAATTGGTGAGTTTTTAATATCTGGAAAAAGCGTTGGAAAAGGATACTTAAATCCAAGTTTGAATAAAAATCGATTTATAAAATTTAAAAATGAAAAAGCATATTGTACTGGCGATTTAGGATATAAAAAAGATGGCAAGTTTTATTATATTGGTAGAAAAGATAAACAAATAAAATATAATGGATATAGAATTGAACTTTCAGAGATAGAAAAAGCTTTTTATAATATAGAATATGTTGAAAAAGTAATTGTAGCTACTACAAAAAATGATGAAGGAAAAGTTAATAAAATAATTGCTTTTGTAAAAGGAAATTGTGAAATTTCAAAACAAGAATTGAAAAAAGAAATAAGTCAAACATTACCAGAATATATGATACCAAGAATAAAAATTGTAAAAACAATGCCAATCAATGAAAATGGAAAAATAGATGAAAAATCTTTATTGGAGGAATTAAATGAAGGAAAAAATAATAGAAATGATAATTAGGTTAACAGAATATGAAGAATTGAGACATAATCCAGATGTTAATTTGATAGAAGAAGATATATTAGATTCATTAGCCTTTATAGAGCTTATAGAAGAACTAGAAAATGAATTTGATATAGAAATTCAACCAACCCAAGTTTCAAATGATACTTGGGAATATGTTGATAATATAGTAACAATGGTAGAAGGATTAATGAAAAAATAAATTTGTTTTTGGAATAAAACTTTTAAGTAAATAATACATTTAATTAAGGAATTACTGTACAAAATTTTATTCTTGCTATATAATATAATTGATTTTTAATATGCTTGGAGGCTTTAAATGGAATTAAGAAGAGTTTTAGATGGTTTAAAAAACATTAAAGTTAGAGGAAATCTTGATTTAGAGATTTCAAATATAGAGAGTAATTCAAAAAAAGTCACACCAGATTCTTTGTTTGTTGCAATAAGTGGCTTTGATTTTGATGGACATAAATTTGTGGGAGAAGCAATAGAAAATGGAGCTACTGCTGTTATGTTAGATATGAATGCAGATTTAAAAGGAATAAAGATTCCAGCTGGTGTAACAGTTATTATTGCAGAAGATACAAGATATGCTTTAGCAATTTCAGCTTGTAATTTTTATGGTAATCCATCTCGTAAGTTTAAATTAATTGGAGTTACAGGAACAAAGGGAAAAACAACAACAACATATATGATTAAAGCTATTCTTGAAAAACAAGGATATAAAGTAGGTTTAATAGGGACTATTGAGAACTTTATTGGTGAAGATAGTTTGGGAAAAAGCAATAGAACAACTCCAGAAAGCTTAGAGCTTCAAAGAATGTTTTACAAAATGGCAGTACAAAAAATGGATTATGTTGTTATGGAAGTTTCTTCACAAAGCTTGAAACTAAATAGAGTTGCTGGTTGTGATTTTGACATAGGTGTATTCACTAATTTATATAAAGACCATATTAGCGAAAAAGAACATACAGATTTAGAAGATTATTTTGAATCAAAAAAGAAATTATTTACAATGTGCAAAAAAGGGTTTGTCAACTTTGATGATTTTAAAGGAATAAAAATTGTAAATACAATGAAAAACTGTTCTTTTAAAACATATGCAATTGACAATTCAGCAGATTATTTGGCAAAAGATATAACAATTACAAATGTAAGTGTTGATTATAAAGTAAAAATAAATGGAAAAAATGAAAGAATAAAAGTAAACATACCAGGAAGATTTAGTGTATATAATAGTTTAGCAGCAATAGCAGTTTGTGAATATCTTGGTGTTTCAACTGAAAATATTAAAGAAGCTCTAGAAAGTGTTAAAGTTTCTGGAAGAAGTGAACTTGTTCAAAATAAAGCAGAACTTGCAATTATGATAGACTATGCACATACTGCAGAAAGCTTAGAAAATATTTTACAAGCTGTAAAGAGCTATACTAAAGGTAAAGTGATTTGTGTATTTGGTTGTGGAGGAGATAGAGATAAACATAAAAGACCAGAAATGGGAGAAGTTGCAGGAAGAATTGCTGATTTTTCTATTATTACAACAGATAATCCTAGAACTGAAGAACCTGAGGAAATAATCAAGGAAATTGAAGAAGGCATTAAAAAGACTAAAGGAAAATATAAAGTTATAGTTGATAGAAAAGAAGCTATTAAAGAAGCAATCAAAATGATGAATAATAGAGATATAGTTGTTCTTGCTGGAAAAGGTCATGAGCCATATCAAGAAATAAATGGAGTAAAATATCCATTTGATGAAAGAATAATTGTAAATGATATTATAAAAGAATTGAATTTAGAGAAAAAAGACTAACACATTAGAATAGGAGAAATTTATGAAATTACAAATAATCTATTTAGTAATAGCTTTTGTTATTTCAGCTGTACTAGAGAAAATTTTAATACCAGTTTTAAAAAAATTAAAGGTAGGTCAAAGTGAAAGATATGATGGACCAAGATCACATTTGAGAAAACAGGGAACACCTACAATGGGTGGAATTGCAATGATTATAACATTAGTAATTTTTGCAATATATTATTTCATATCAAATGCTTGTAATATGGAAAATTCAAAAATTGTTTTAGCAATTACATTAACAAGTGTAGGGTTTGGATTAGTTGGATTTGTTGATGACTTCAAAAAGGTTGTATTAAAAAATACTGAAGGATTAAATCCAAAACTAAAAATGCTGGGATTACTAATAATAGCATCAGCATATACAATATTTTTAACAAAGTTTACAAATATTGGTACTGCAATAAAAATACCTTTTACAGAAATTTCATTAACATTACCTATGTGGTTTTATATTCCATTTACTATATTTGTAATGCTTGGAACTACAAATGCAGTAAATTTAACTGATGGTGTAGATGGATTAAATGGTAGTGTTTCAACAATTATGATGACAGCAATTTCAATAATATCTTTAAAAAGTGGAAATTTAGAATTATCTTATGTTGCAAGTGTTGTTGCAGGAAGTTGCATTGGATTTTTAATTTATAATTTTCATCCAGCTAAAGTCTTTATGGGAGATACCGGTTCATTGTTTTTAGGTGGTGTATTAGCGAGTATAGCAATATATTTAAAAAATCCTATAATTCTTGTGATTGTAGCAATTATACCAGTATTAGAAACTTTATCTGATATATTACAAGTAATTTATTTTAGAGCAACAGGAAAAAGATTGTTTAAAATGGCACCTTTACATCACCATTTTGAATTATCAGGTTGGAGAGAGAATAGAGTTGTTGGAGTATTTTCACTTATCACTCTAATAGCTTCAATAATAGGTATTTTTTCAATTTAGTTTGAAAGGAACAAAAGAGAATGGTACAAAAAAACAAAAAGTGGAGACTTTTTACTAAAGGAGCAAGTGATTATATAATCTGGCTAGTAACAATGTTGTTACTAGCATTAGGTATTATAATGGTACTTTCTGCTAGTTCTCCAGCTTCACTTTCTGAAACGGGAAAAAGTTATAAATATGTAACCAAGCAAGCTATATCGGCTGGAATTGGGTTGGCTGGTATGATATTTATATCTAGAATTGATTATCAAGTTTATAAAAAATTTAAGTGGATAATATATGCACTTTTGATTGCTATATTAGCATATACAGGTTTATTTGGAATAGAGGCTGGTGGTGCTAAAAGATGGATAAAAATACCTTTGATAGGTAATTTTCAACCATCAGAACTTGCTAAGTTAGGATTTATAATTTTCTATGCAGCTCTTTTAAGTGAAATAAAAGAAAAAGGAAAAATAAAATCCTTTTGGTATGGTTGTTTATTTCCAATTGCTTTCTTAGCTCCAATTGCTTTTACTCTTTACATATTACAAAACCATTTTAGTGTTACTTTTATTATAGGTGTAACAACAATTGTTCAAATGTTCATTGCTGGAGTAAGACTTGGACATTTGCTAATAATTGGTATGCTCGGTGGATGCCTTGTAGGTGGATATTCATTTATAAAAGGATTAAAGAAAACAACTGATGATGCTACACAACAAAGCTTTAGAAAAGGAAGAATTGCAGTTTGGTTAAATCCAGCTTCTGACCCAAAAGGAAAAGGCTGGCAAATTTTACAAAGTTTATATACAATAGCTTCTGGAGGATTATTTGGAGTAGGTTTAGGAGAAAGTAAACAAAAATACTTGTATTTACCAGAACCACAAAACGATTTTATTTTTGCTGTTTTAGCAGAAGAATTAGGATTTGTAGGTTGTTTATTTGTGATAATATTATTTGGTATATTTATTTGGAGAGGAATTGTAATTGCAATGAAAGCACCAGATAATTTTTCTTGCTTAATTGCAATAGGAATCGTTACAATGATAGGATTACAAGCAATAATAAATATTGCAGTTGTTACAAATACTATGCCAGTTACAGGTATGCCATTACCATTCTTTAGTTATGGAGGTACAGCGATAATTGTAGATTTAATTTCAGTAGGTGTATTATTAAATATATCAAGACATTGTAATCAAAAGTAGAGACTTCTCAAGTTACACTTGTTTTGCTTGTTTGAACACTTATGAAGTATAAAAGATGATAAATAATTTAGGTGAGGTGATATGATGAAGGTAATAATTTCTGCAGCAGGAACAGGTGGTCATATAAATCCTGGAATAGCAATAGCAAATAAGATAAAAGAAAAAGAACCAGACTCAGAAATTGTATTTTTTGGAACAAATAGAGGACTAGAAAATGATTTAGTTCCAAGAGCAGGATATAAATTAAAGAGAATAGAAGCTTATGGACTAAAAAAAGAATTTTCTATTCAAAATATAAAACATATTATTCAAACTTTTAATAGTAGAAAAGAAGTAAAGAAATTTATAGATGAATTTAAACCAGATATAGTAATTGGAACTGGTGGATATATATGTGGACCAGTATTTGCAGCAGCAATTTCAAAAAAAATACCTACTGTTTTACATGAAAGTAACGCATATCCAGGGAAAGCTGTAAAAATGTTTGCAAGAGAAACTGATTTAGTATTAGTTGGGTTTGAAGAAGCAAAAAATAAATTATCTGATGCAAAAAAAGTTGTTGTAACAGGAACACCAACTAAAATTAGAAAATTAAATATTACAAATAATAGAAAAGAAGAAATATTAAAAGAATTAGGAATAAAATCTAAACTTCCAATTGTTCTTATTTTTGGTGGAAGCCAAGGTGCAAAAGTTATAAATGAAGCAGTTCAAAAGTTAATAAAAAATAAATTAAATAAAAATTATCAAATTATATGGGCTACAGGACCAAAGCAATTTGATGATATAAAGGAAAGTTTTGAAAAGGAAAATATGTATGTAAATTCAATTCCTAATGTAAAAATTGTGCCATATATTTATAATATG
Organism: uncultured Clostridia bacterium; assembly: GCA_934140005.1. GTDB lineage: Bacteria > Bacillota > Clostridia > TANB77 > CAG-508 > Scatovivens. Next base: position 39,844 of record CAKPBB010000014.1, on the reverse strand, counting down.
GAAGAAATGATGAATATTGCAGATTTGTTTATTTGTAGAAGTGGAGCAATGACAATAACAGAGATTGCAATTGTCGGAAAGCCAGCAATATTTATACCTTTACCATCAATGTCTGCAAATAGACAAGAAGATAATGCTAGAGTTCTTGAAAAAATTGGTGCTGCAAAAATCATTTTAAATAAGGATTTAACAGCAGAAAAACTTTCAGAAGAAGTTGATAGTATTATTGATAATCATTTAGAGCTAGAAGAGATGGGAAGATTAGCAAATACTTTAGCACCAAAGGATGTAGAAGAAAAAATATATAGTGAAATTAAGAAAATAGTAAAATAAAATTATATTAAGATACTTGAAAAAAATATAATGTTGAATTAAAATACAAAAGTGAATAAATTTTAGGAGAAAATAAATGATTGATAAATTAGTTATAGTGGAATCACCTGCGAAGGCTAATACAATAAAAAAATTTTTAGGTGGAAAAAGCAAGGTTGTTGCTTCTATGGGACATATTAGAGATTTACCAAAATCAAAATTGGGAGTAGACATAGAAAATAATTTTGAACCACAATATATAAATATAAGAGGAAAAGCGAGTTTAATAAATTCTTTAAAAAAAGATGCCAAAGATGCAAAAAAAGTGTATCTTGCAACTGACCCTGATCGTGAGGGTGAAGCAATTGCATGGCATTTAGCATATATTTTAGGAATTGATTTAAATAGTATATGTAGAGTTACATTTAATGAAATTACAAAATCGGCAGTAAAAAGTGGAATAGAAAATCCAAGAAAAATTGATTTGAATTTAACAGATGCACAACAGGCTCGTAGAGTTTTAGACAGAATAGTTGGTTATAAAATAAGTCCAGTATTATGGAAAAAAGTAAAGAGAGGTTTATCTGCTGGTAGAGTTCAATCAGTTGCTGTAAAGTTAATTGTAGACAGAGAAGAAGAAATTGAAAAATTTATACCAGAAGAATATTGGAATATATATTTAATTGCATCAGATAAAAAAACAAAAACAAAATTTGAAGCTAAATTTTATGGAATGGATAATAAAAAGATTGAACTTCATAATGAACAAGAAGTTAATGAAATATTAGAACAAATAAAAAATGAAAAATATTTTGTAAAAGATATAAAAAATGGAGAAAAGAAAAGAACACCAGCACCTCCATTTACAACTAGTACATTGCAACAAGAGGCTTCAAGAAAATTAAATTTTGCTATTAAGAAAACAATGTCTGTTGCACAAGGACTATATGAAGGTGTTAAATTACCGGGCTTTGGTGAAACAGGTTTAATCACATACATGAGAACAGATTCAACAAGAATTTCAGAAGAAGCAAGAGCTGCCGCTAAAATTCAAATTGAAAGTTTATATGGTAATGAATACTATGAAAATAGATATTATAAAACAAAGTCAGAAGCTCAAGATGCACATGAAGCTATAAGACCAGCACATATAGAACTTAAACCAGAAGACATAAAAGATAGTTTGACAGCTGACCAATATAAATTATACAGATTAGTATATAATAGATTTTTAGCAAGTCAAATGACATCAGCTATTTATGATACAATTTCTGCTACAATTTCAGCAGGAAAATATTGTTTTAAAGCAAATGGACAAACATTGAAGTTTAAAGGCTTTATGACATTATATGTTGAAACAGAAGATGGAAAATCACAAGATGAGTTTACTAAAATACCGGCTTTAGAAATAAATGAAGAAGTAAAGAAGGAAGAACTTAATCCAAAACAAAGTTTTACAGAACCACCTGCTAGATATACAGAAGCAAGTTTAGTAAAAACTTTAGAAGAAAAAGGAATTGGTAGACCAAGTACTTATGCACCTATAATTACAACAATTTTAGCAAGAAGATATATAGAAAAAGTACAAAAACAACTAGTACCAACAGATTTAGGAAAAATTGTTAATAAGCTGTTAATAGAAAATTTTGGCGATGTAATAAATGTTGAATTTACAGCTAAAATGGAAAATGAGTTTGATAAGGTTGCAGAAGGAAATGAAAATTGGAAAGATGTAATTAGAGAATTTTATACTCCTTTTGAAAAGATTTTAGAAAAAGTAGAAAAAGAATTAGAACATGTTAAATTAGAAGATGAAGTTTCAGATGTACCTTGTGAATTTTGTGGCAGAATGATGGTTATAAAATATGGAAAATATGGAAAGTTTTTAGCTTGTCCAGGGTATCCAGAATGTAAAAATGCGAAACCATTTATAGAAACAATTGATGTTCCTTGTCCAAAATGCGGAGCAAAAGTACAAATTAGAAAAACAAAGAAGAAAAGAAATTATTATATTTGTGAAAATAATCCAGCAAGCTGTGATTATATATCTTGGAATAAACCAAAAGTTGGAGAAAAATTTGTAGAAAATAAAGAGACAGCTTTAGAAATTGAAGAAGAAACAGCAGAGAAAAAGACTAAAAAAGCAAGTAAGACTATAACTAAAACAACTTCAAAGAAGAAAACTACAAATTCATCCACTAAAAAGAAATCTACAAGTAAGAAAACTAAATAATATACAAATGACAATTAGAATATGAAAGATTTGATTATAAAATAAATAAGAAATTTAATAATATGATAATTCGAAAACGAAATACTTAATTATCAAAATAAGTTGATAGGAGATTTGAATGGAAAAAGAGGTAATAGTTATAGGTGGTGGCTTAGCAGGAACAGAAGCAACACTTCAAATTGCAAAAAGAGGAATAAAAGTTAAATTGTATGAAATGAAACCAAATAAATTTTCAGAAGCTCATACAAATGAAAATTTAGCAGAAATAGTATGTAGTAATTCTTTTAAATCAAATCTTTTAACTAATGCTTGTGGATTATTAAAAGAAGAACTAAGGCAACTTGGTTCTTTTTTAATACCAATTGCAGATAGTACAAGTGTACCAGCAGGTCAAGCTTTAGCAGTTGATAGAGATGAATTTTCAAAGAAGGTAACAGAACTAATTGCAGAAAATGAGAATATAGAATTAGTTAGAGGAGAAATAGAAGAAATACCTGAAAATGCTTATGTTATTATAGCAACAGGACCACTTACATCTGAAAAACTTGCAAGTAATATACAAAAATTTTTAGGACAGAACCAGTTATATTTTTATGATGCAGCAGCTCCTATTATAGAAAAAGATTCTATAAACTTTGATATTGCTTTTTATGGGAATAGATATGAGCAAGAAAGAGCAAAAGATGAAAATATAGAAGAATGGGAAAAAAGAATAGATAGTCAAGAACAAAGTTATATAAATCTTCCTATGAATAAAGAAGAATATGAGACTTTTTATAACGAATTGATTAATGCAGAAGTAGTTACACTTCATGAATTTGAAAAAAAAGAAATTTTTGAAGGTTGTATGCCAATTGAAGTAATGGCTAAAAGAGGAGAGAATACATTAAGATTTGGACCTTTAAAACCAGTTGGCTTTACTGATAAGAGAACTGGTTATAGACCTTATGCAATAGTTCAATTAAGACAAGACAATAAAGAAGCAAGTTTGTATAATATTGTTGGATTTCAAACGAATTTAAAGTATCCAGAACAAAAGAGAGTTTTTAGTTTGATCCCAGGACTAGAAAATGCTAATTTTGTTAAATATGGAGTAATGCACAGAAATACATATATAAATTCAAGTGAAGTTTTAAACAATAAATATCAATTAAAAAAGAATAATAAAATATATTTTGCAGGACAAATCACAGGTGTTGAAGGATATGTGGAATCTATATCATCAGGTTTTGTTGCTGGAATAAATTTAGCAAATGAAATTTTAGGAAAAAGTGAATTTACATTACCGAAAGAAACTGTGATGGGAGCTTTGGCAGATTATGTATCTACTAAAAAAGAAAATTTTCAACCAATGAATGCTAATTTTGGTATACTTCCTCAATTAGAAGTAGAAGAAAAAATTAGAGATAAAAAAATAAAATATGGAAAATTAGCAGATATAAGTTTAGAAAAAATAAATGAAATTAAGAAAGATATTTTGTAAATTTTAGTATATAATTGTTTTATGAATATTATGCCTAATGACAAATTATATAAAACTTTTATGTAAACTGTTGCAAAATGATTTAAAATTTGCTATAATATGGATAGTTGTTTAAGAGAAAACTAATGAAAGGAGTTTAATATGGAGAATAAATTAAACCAAAAAGGAAAAGAACTTTTAGATAAAATTGCAGAGACAACAGTTGAAATTGCTGAAATGCAAGCTGAATTAGAAGTAGCAAGAGAAAATATGAAATAAAAAATTTGTATAAATTAAAAGGAAGGGAGATTAGTAAGTTTGCGAAAACTTACTAAGAATTTAAAATGGCTACATTACAAGAATTAGAAAATGAATATGTAGAATTAAGCAAAAAAGTTAATGGATTAAAAGGAAAAACTAAAGCAACTAAAGAAAGCATGAAAGCAAATACAGAAGATAAAAAAAGAACAAGTGAGGAAATTCAAGCTTTAGAACAATTAATTCCTAATTTGACTGAAGCTATGAATACTGCAAATGTTCCAACAATAGTAGAATTTTATAAGAAAAATTTAGATGAACAAAGTGCTAGATTAGAAGAATTAAAGAAACACTATGAAGAACTAGAAAATGCTATTCCAGCTAAAACACAAGAAGAAATAGAGCTAGAACAAGCAGAAAATAGAATGGATGAAATTTTAGTGGAATTTGCAGCAGACCCTAGAATAAATCAATATTTAGAAGAAGAAGTTTTGCTAAGGGCTAGAAAAACTATTGAAGGATATGGAAAAGAAGTTAAAAGGATAGAAGAAGAAAATGATTCATTTGCAAAAGCTATGGTAGAAGATAAAGAATTATCTGAAAAAGTAAAAGCTTTTGTTGATGCAACTAAAACATTTAATGATTGTGAGGAATATCCAAGCTCTAAAGCAGAGGAAGAAAAAAGAAGTAATGCAGATAAAGCTAGAATTGTTGCAAGTACAGAATTAAGCAAGTACGCAGAAAAATTAGGTATACGTTTGAAAGGAAAAGCTGATTTTAATGCTATTCTTTCATATGCAGAAGCTGATTCAAAAGTGCCTTTTGAGTTACCATCATTACAGGATGCTATAAAAGAAGAAAAAGAAAAAAAAGAAAAGTTTATTGAAAAAACATATAAGAAAGTTGCTTTGATTACAAATGCAAAATTAGTTGTTTCAGGAGAAAAAACATCAGAAGAAGAAAACCTTGAAAAAGAAATTGCAAGCAAAGAAAGTGAAAAGCAAAAAGTTGAGTCAACTCTTAGTGGTATTAATACAAATATAAGTGCTCTATCCGATAAAATTAATAAGAGAGAAGCTTTAGAAAATCGTATAGCTGAATTGGAAGCTAAAGGAAACAATGATAAACCATCAGCAGAGGTTGAAGAGGCTAAAAAAGCATTAGAGAAAGCTCAAAGAGATTTAGCAATTGCAAGAAGCAATGATAAACAACCTATTACAAAAGATGACATCACAGGAAAATATGGTGAAGAAGGCACAAGTAAATTTGAAGAACTTTTTGCAGCTGATTTAGCTGTTAGGAAGGCTATTGCAGCTCGTGAAGCAACTAATGAATCAATAGATCCAAAAGCAAATGAAAATCTTGAAAATGCTATAAACGAATATAGAAAAGCAATGGAATATTTTGTTTCTAAAGGATATGATGGAAAAGAGTTACATAATGCAATACTTTTAGAATTAAATAATAAAATAAAGAACAAAGAAACAATTGATGAAGCTTATAATACTGATATAATTCCACATAGAATTAAGAAATTAAGTGAGAATCTTGATAATAAGTTTAAAGTTGGAGATGAAGAATTTGAAACTTCAGATGTTATGAATTCTATTGATGAAAGTTTAAATATAATCAGTACAGAAGTAGAAGAGATATTATCATCAAGTGAAACACAAGAATATAAATTAAATGGCTCTAACTTAAATACAGTGCTTGCTCAATATGATAATAATGTAGGAACATTATTTGAAGGAATAAAAAGTATATTAGATTTAAAGAGTATTGATGAAATTTATTCAAAATTAAAAGGTGCAATAGCACAAAAAGTTGGTTTCTTCAAAAAAATATTTGGTAAATTTAAACAAATAATCTCTGGAGAGCCAAAACAAAAATTATTTAATGCATCTGAACCTAAAGAAAAGAGCGAAGAAGTAAAAAATGCAGAGAAAGCTGTAGAAGATGCTAAAAAAGCTTATGAAGAAGCTAAGCAAAAAGATGAAAAAGACAAAGAATTTGATGTACCTCTTACAGAAGAACTATCTGAAGAAGAAAAACAAGAATTAGCATCAAAGAAAGCTGAACTTGATAAATTGCCAGAAACAGCAGATTTGAATGCTCAATTAACAAGTCTAACTACACAATTAGATAGTGCACAAAGCACAATTGATTCATTAAAAGCTAGCATTGCACAATTACAAATTAGACAAAATGAATTAGAAACAAAAAGGTCTAGAAAATCAACAATAGAATATTCAACAGACATAAATCATGGACAAGGCCAAAAATTAGTTGATGAGGCTATCAAAAAATTTGATGATGAAGCTAGATAATTAATTAAAAAAGTAAATATATATACGAAAGGCTATAACAGAGATGTTATAGTCTTTTAATTATTTGAAAATTAAAAAAATAAACTAAAAAAAGATATGCCAAATATTGACTTTGAATAAAAAAAATGGTAAAATAGATACGCTATTGTATAGGAATACCTATATTCTAGCGTAATTTTTATATTGTAAAGGAAATGGGGTGAATTTTAAGAAATGCCAACAATTAACCAATTAGTTAGAAAAGGAAGAAAAACAACACAATCTAAATCAACAGCTCCTGCACTACAAAAAGGATATAATTCAAGAAAGAAAACTCAAACTGATCACAGAGCACCACAAAAAAGAGGTGTATGTACAGTAGTTAAAACAGTAACACCTAAAAAGCCAAACTCAGCTTTAAGAAAAGTTGCTAGGGTTAAACTTTCAAATGGATATGAAGTTACTTCATATATCCCAGGTGAAGGACACAACTTACAAGAGCACAGTGTTGTTCTAATCAGAGGTGGAAGGGTAAAGGATTTACCTGGTGTTAGATACCACATCATTAGAGGAACATTAGATACAGCTGGTGTTAAAGATAGAATGCAAGCTAGATCTAAATATGGTGCAAAACGTCCTAAAAAATAGGATTTAGTAAGTAAGACAAAATAGTGTATTAAGATTGATTATTGAACTAATTGGAGTCTTTTCTTAAAATTCAATAAATAGATTTTAATAGCACTGTTACGGAAAAGCAAAAGGCTTTTCCGAGTACCGTTCTACATCATGTGTAGAAAAGTTAAATAAAAATAAACACTTGTATTAGTACAAAGTGAAATTTAAGGAGGGAAGAATAGTGCCAAGAAGAGGATTTATAGCAAAAAGAGATGTTTTACCAGATCCATTATATAATAGCAAAGTTGTTACAAAATTAATTAACAATGTTATGTTAGATGGTAAAAAATCAGTTGCTCAAGGAATCGTATATGGAGCTTTTGATATAATCAAAGAAAAAGAACAAAAAGATCCATTAGAAGTTTTTGAAGCAGCAATGGAAAATGTTATGCCAGTACTTGAAGTTAAAGCAAGAAGAGTAGGTGGAGCAACATACCAAGTTCCATTAGAAATTAAACCAGAAAGAAGACAAACATTAGGTTTAAGATGGTTAGTAACTTATGCTAGAAAAAGACATGAAAAAACAATGTCTGAAAAATTAGCTGGTGAAATTTTAGATGCAATTGCTGGAAACGGTGGAGCATTTAAGAAGAAAGAAGACGTTCATAAAATGGCTGAAGCTAACAAAGCTTTTGCACATTACAAATGGTAAATCGAAGAAATTTGATACATTAGAAATAAATTATTATGAGTTTTGTGCCTAATAATTTATTTCTTAATTTACCAATAAAAAAAATACAAAATGAGATATACAAAATTATGAGAGGAGGAAAAAATTAAATGGCAGGAAGAGAATATCCACTAGAAAGAACAAGAAATATAGGAATTATGGCTCACATTGATGCTGGTAAAACAACAACAACTGAGAGAATTCTTTTCTATACAGGTAAAACACATAAAATAGGTGAAGTTCACGAAGGTGCTGCAACAATGGACTGGATGGCTCAAGAACAAGAAAGAGGTATCACAATTACATCTGCTTGTACAACTTGTTTCTGGAAAAATAATAGAATTAACATTATTGATACACCAGGACACGTTGATTTTACAGTAGAAGTACAAAGATCTTTAAAAGTACTTGATGGAGCTGTTACAGTTTTAGCTGCTAAAGGTGGAGTTCAACCACAAACAGAAACAGTTTGGAGACAAGCTGATAAATATAGTGTTCCAAGAATGGTATATGTAAATAAAATGGATATTACAGGTGCTAACTTTATGCTTTGCGTTGAACAATTAAAGAATAGATTAAAAGCAAATGCTGTACCAATCCAATTACCTATTGGAGCAGAGGATCAATTCAAAGGAATCGTTGATTTAATAAAAATGAGAGCTTTCATTCATAAAGACGATTTAGGAAAAGAAATCGAAGAAACAGATATACCAGAAGATATGCAAGCATTAGCTAAAGAATATCATGAAAAAATGGTAGAATCTGTTGCTGAACAAGATGAAGAATTGATGATGAAATACCTAGAAGGTGAAGAATTAACAGATGAAGAAATCAAAAAAGGTTTAAGAGCTGGTACAATCGCAAATAAAATAGTTCCAGTTACATGTGGTTCTTCATATAAAAATAAAGGTGTTCAAGAATTGTTAAATGCAATCGTTGATTATATGCCATCACCATTAGATATTCCACATATCAAAGGTGAAACATTAGATGGAGAAGAAACAGAAGCTAAAACTTCTGACACAGAACCATTTGCAGCATTAGCATTTAAAATTGCAACTGACCCATTTGTTGGAAAATTATGTTTCTTCAGAGTTTATTCTGGAACATTAGCTTCAGGCTCAACAGTATTAAACTCAAGTAAAGATAAAAAAGAAAGAGTTGGAAGAATTCTACAAATGCATGCAAATCACAGAGAAGATATTGAAAAAGTATATGCTGGTGATATTGCAGCAGCTGTTGGTTTAAAAGATGTTACAACAGGAAATACTTTATGTGATCCAGAACATCCAATTATACTTGAATCAATGGAATTCCCAGAACCAGTTATTGATATTGCTATCGAACCAAAAGATAAAGCAAATCAAGAAAAAATGGGAATTGGATTATCAAAATTAGCAGAAGAAGATCCTACTTTCAAAACATATACAAACCATGAAACAGGACAAACAATTATCGCTGGTATGGGTGAATTACACTTAGATATCATCGTTGATCGTTTAAAAAGAGAATTCAAGGTTGAATGTAATGTTGGTAAACCTCAAGTTGCTTACAAAGAAACAATTCGTAAAGCAGTTAAAGTTGAAGGTAAATTCATTCGTCAATCAGGTGGTCGTGGACAATATGGTCACTGCTGGTTAGAGATGGAACCATTAGAGCCAGGAAAAGGAATTCAATTTGAAAGCAAAATCGTTGGTGGTGCTGTTCCAAAAGAATACATTAAACCAATCGAAGATGGTGTTAGAGAAGCTGCTGAGAGCGGTATTTTAGCTGGATATCCAGTTATCGATTTCAAAGCTACTTTAGTTGATGGTTCTTACCATGATGTTGACTCTTCAGAAATGGCATTCAAGATTGCTGGTTCTATGGCATTCAAAGAAGGATGTAAACAAGGACATTCAGTTATCTTAGAGCCTATCATGAAAGTTGAAATTACAGTTCCAGAAGAATACATGGGAGATGTAATTGGAGATGTAAACTCTCGTCGTGGTAGAATGGAAGGAATGGACGGAAGTGATGGAATGCAAGAAATCCATGCATTTATTCCACTTTCTGAAATGTTTGGATATGCTACTGACTTGCGTTCAAAAACACAAGGTAGAGGAACATATTCAATGGAACCTTCTCATTATGAAGAAGTTCCAAAGTCAGTTCTTGAAGCAATTGTTTCTACAAGAACTAAAAAGGAAGACTAATCTACTAATTAAAAATTAAATGTAAAGTACTTGCATTTTTGTCAAATATAGTATAAAATGCAAGTACCATAAAAAAGGTATTAACTTTTTATTTTTATAAAATAAAGTCTAAGCTATTTTAGGATAGTTTAAGACAAACAAAAAAGGAGGAAATTTAAAATGGCTAAAGCTAAATTCGAAAGAACAAAACCACACGTTAACATTGGTACAATCGGACATGTTGACCATGGTAAAACAACAACAACAGCAGCTATTACAAAATATTTATCTTTATTAGGAAAAGCTAAATTTGAAGCATACGATCAAATCGATGGTGCTCCAGAAGAAAAAGCAAGAGGTATTACAATCAATACAGCTCACGTAGAATATGAAACAGACAAGAGACACTATGCTCACGTTGACTGCCCAGGACACGCTGATTATGTAAAGAACATGATTACTGGTGCTGCTCAAATGGATGGTGCTATATTAGTTGTTTCTGCAGCTGATGGACCAATGCCTCAAACAAGAGAACACATCTTACTTGCTAGACAAGTTGGTGTTAAATATATCGTTGTTTACTTAAATAAATGCGATATGGTTGATGATCCAGAATTATTAGAATTAGTTGAAATGGAAGTTAGAGATTTATTATCTAAATATGATTTCCCTGGAGACGAAATTCCAATCGTTAAAGGATCTTCATTAAAAGTATTAGAGTCTACATCTACAGATCCTAATGCTCCAGAATATCAATGCATGAAAGAATTAATGGATGCAGTTGATAGCTATATTCCAACTCCAGATAGACCAACAGACCAACCATTCTTAATGCCAGTTGAAGATGTATTCACAATCACAGGTCGTGGTACAGTTGCAACAGGTAGAGTTGAAAGAGGTGTTGTTAAATTATCTGATGAAGTTGAAATCGTTGGTTTAAAAGCTGAAAAAATGAAAACTGTTGTTACAGGTGTTGAAATGTTCAGAAAATTATTAGACCAAGCTGAAGCTGGAGATAACATTGGTGTTCTTTTAAGAGGTGTTCAAAGAACAGATATTGAAAGAGGTCAAGTTATTGCAAAACCAGGAACAATTCATCCACATACAAAATTCACATCTCAAGTTTATGTTCTAACAAAAGAAGAAGGTGGAAGACATACACCATTCTTCAATGGATATAGACCACAATTCTATTTCAGAACAACAGACGTTACAGGTGTTATCGATTTACCAGCTGGTGTAGAAATGGTTATGCCAGGTGATAATGTTTCAATGACAATCGAATTAATCACACCTATCGCTATTGAAAAAGGATTAAGATTTGCTATCCGTGAAGGTGGTAGAACAGTTGGTTCAGGTGTTGTTGCTGACATTATCGAATAATATTTAACTATAACATATATAAAGACTTTCGAGTTTACTCGAAGGTCTTTTTTTTTCTATAATTTAACTTTAATAAATCCATATGCATGTGTTTAATATTAAGTATTTTTATACTACTATTTACTTTTAAATTTATAAATGGTATTATTGTTTTAGATAAAATATTTTTGAGGGTTTTATGGAAAAAAAGAAGAAACAAGAAACAGTAGGAAAAATTTTAAAAGAAGAATGCAAAAATAAAGATGTTGGCTTTAATGAACTATATCAAAGAGTTTTTGACTTAGAGTATAAAAAGACTTTTAAAAATACAATTACTAAAAAGAAATTAAAAAATTGGATAAATGATGCAGATTTTCCAAATTTAGATGCGATATATTTACTAGCAGAAGTATTGGACATGAATCCAAACGACTTGTTAGAAGCAAAAAACAAAACTCAAGATGGTATGAGGAAAAAAACAAGTCCAGCAGCTAGGAGAATGATTGGCAAGGCACTTGATTTAGCTAGACCAACAGTAAACATGATTTTACTTTTAATAGGTATAACACTTGCTATTTTAGTTGCTATGCATTTAGGAAAAGGATGGCAAAATAAAGGTATAAATGAACTGACAACATTTTTTGATGTATGGGATAAAGATGTAGCACCTTATTTGAATCCAAAAAACAATATAGAAAATGAAGAAAACACAATAGTACAAAATTTATTAAATGAAACAGATAATTAACAAAAGATAAAAGTTTCTAAAAATAATAAAAGTATCTATTTTAGGAGCAACTATGAAGAAAAAAACAAAATTAGATTTATTGAAAGAACTAGATAATTATAAAACATTTGGAACACAACTTAAAGAAGCAATGGATAAAAAAGGATATAGTAGATTAAAACTATCAGAAGTTTTATCTAATAAAAAATTATATGTATCAGAAAAAGATGTTGATAATTGGCAAAAGGATAAAGTATATCCAGATATCACAACTATATATTTAATATGTGAAATATTGGAATTAAATCCTAATGATTTACTTTTAGCAAAACAATTGATGCAAGAAGCAGGACTTGGTTCTATAAATATGCAACTAATAAGAGTGGTTTGTGGTGTTTTAAATAAATCACTTGTATTTTCATATTGGATTGTAAGAACTTTATTTTTTACTTGTTTAGTTATTGCACTAGGAGCTTCTTGGGAAGGTGTTGCTGATGCATATGGAATATCAGTAGTAACTGCACTAGGAAAAATTATTGTTTATACAATAATTGCAGTTTTAGCAGGAGTTGCAAACTATTATTGGATGTTATAAATAATGACTTAATAGATTTTCTATATTAAAAATCTATTATTTAATCTAATATGATTTTTAATATAAAATAATTTGAAATAAAATATATTAAAAAATAAATTTTGATCAAATGAAAAGTTAAATGTGACGTATTCGAGAAAAGTAAGTTTAAAAAACTGAATTTGTGGTCAAATTATTAAAAAAGTATTGATTTTTTTTTATAAAGTAAATAAAATAGTAATGATCATTAGCTAGGAGGAATAAAAATTGAAAATATTACTAGATGCTATGGGGGGAGATAATGCACCAGATGCAGTAATAAAAGGGGCAATAAGAGCAGCAAAAGAAATTGAAGCAGACATAGTTTTAATAGGTGATGAAAAAATAATAAATAATAAAATTAAAGAATTCTATGGAAAAGATAGTATTTCGGAAATAACTAATAAAATTACTATTAAACATGCTTCAGAACAAATTGAAATGGAGGATATACCTACTCAAGCAATAAAACATAAAAAAGATTCTTCAATGGTTGTAGGATTTAATATGCTGAAAAATGGTGAAGGAGATGTATTTATTTCTGCTGGAAATTCGGGAGCTTTATTAACAGGAGCAACTTTACTTGTTGGAAGAATAAAGGGAATTGATAGGCCAGCTATTGCACCAATGCTTCCAGCTTATAAAAAAAGTTTTATGCTTATGGATGCAGGAGCAAATACAAATTGTAAGCCAATCAATTTAGTCCAATTTGCACAAATGTCAACTATTTATTTAAAAAGTACATTTGGTATTAAAGAACCTAAAATTGGTTTATTAAATATTGGAACAGAAGAAACAAAAGGTAATGATTTGGTTAAAGAAACATATCATATTTTATCAGAACATGCTAAAGAATATGGTGTGAATTTTATTGGAAACATTGAAGGCCGAGATGCTTTTTCTGGTGAAGTAGATGCTGTTATAACAGATGGGTTTACAGGAAATGTATTTTTAAAAACAACAGAAGGGCTTGGAAAATTAGTAAAAAGAAATTTAACAGAAAGTTTGAAAAAGAACTTTTTAACAATGCTAGGTTCAATACCATGTTTGCCAGCAATTAAAAAGTTTGCTAAGACCATGGACTATAAAGAATATGGTGGAGCTTTATTTTTAGGAGTAAAGAAACCTGTTGTTAAAGCACATGGTAGTAGTGATGAATATTTATTTTATTTTACTTTAAAACAGGCTGAAAATTTTGTGAAAAGTAAAGCTGTTGATAAAATGATTACAGAATTTGAAAAAAGTAAAAAAACACTTGACAATTTAGAATCTATATAATAAAACTAGATTATAAATTTTATTACATTTAGAAAGGAGTTCTGACTATGAGTACAGAAGAAGTTTTCGAAAAAGTTAAAAAAATTATTGTTGAGCAATTAGGAGCTACAGAAGCTTCTGTTACAATGGAAGCATCTTTCATTGATGACTTAGGAGCAGATTCTTTAGACATTGTTGAATTAGTAATGGCTTTAGAAGAAGAATTTGATATAGAAATTCCAGATGCTGATGCTGAAAAAGTTGTAACTGTTGGAGATGTAGTTGAATACATTAAAGATAATGTTCAATAATATAAAATACAAATGAAAGGTGTAAGACCTTTCTTTTTTTTGCATAATATACTTGTAAAAAATAGAAAAAAAGTATAAAATATACATATTATTTAGGAGGTTGAAATGCAATTAGATTTATTAGAAAAAGAAATAGGATATAAATTTAAGAACATTAATTTATTGAAAAATGCTTTAACACATACATCTTATGCTTACGAACATAAAGTGAAAAGTAATGAGAGATTAGAGTATTTAGGAGATAGTATACTTGAGTTTATAAGTAGCAAATATTTATTTTTAAATTATGATAATTTATCAGAAGGAGAGATGACTAAAGTTAGAGCCTATGCTGTATGTGAAGAAAGCTTATACAAAATTGCTATAAAGCATAATTTTAGTGATTTCTTATTTTTAGGAAAAAGTGAACAAGCATCACATAGTTATAAAAAAGCTATTTTGGCAGATAGTGTAGAAGCTGTTATTGCAGCAATGTATTTGGATGGTGGTTTAGAAGTAACTGAAAGATTTATTTTAGAAAATATCAAAGAGCCAATAGAATTTGCAAGTAAAAATGTTGGAACGAAAGATTATAAAACAGTATTACAAGAGAAATTACAAGAGCATGGTGAAGTATCAATAAAATATGAAATTATAAAAGAAGAAGGTCCAGATCATAATAAAATGTTTACTGCACAGGTTGAGTGTAATGGAAAAAAACTTGCTATTGGTAGTGGTAAAAGTAAAAAGAATGCAGAAATGCAAGCTGCTAAGAAAGCATTAGAAGATATGATTCGTAAATAAAAGACATATATGGAGGTGCGTGATGAAAAAGCAATATATAATTCCAATATTTGTACCACATTTAGGTTGTCCAAATGAATGTACATTTTGTAACCAAAGAAAAATAAGTGGTCAGCTAAAAAATGTAACAGAAAAAGATGTTAGAGATACAATTGAATATTATTTAGAAAGTTTTAAAGATAATGATACTTATAAAGAAGTTGCTTTTTTTGGTGGTAGCTTTACAGCAATAGATCCAGAACTTCAAGAAAAGCTTTTAAGTGTAGCTTATGAATATATTAAGGAAAAAAAGATAGACAGTATAAGAGTATCAACAAGACCGGATTATATAAATAGAGAAATATTAAAAAGACTAAAAAAATATAAAGTAAAAACAATAGAACTTGGTGTTCAGTCTACGAATGATTATATATTGCAAAAATGCAAAAGAGGTCATACTTTTGCAGATGTAAAAAAAGCTTCAAGGTTAATTAGATGGAAAGGCTTTACTTTAGGGCATCAAATGATGGTTGGATTACCTGAAAGTACTAAGTTAGATGAACTAAATACTGCAAAAGATTTAGCAAAATTAAAACCCAAAATAGTTAGAATTTATCCTGTACTTGTAATTAAAGGTACTGAATTAGAAAAAGAATATAAAGAAGGAAAATATGAACCATTAACTGTTGAACAAGCTGTTGAAAGATGTAAGGAATTATGCTATTTTTTTGGCAAGAAAAAAATAAATGTTATTAGAATTGGCTTACAGAGTACAGACACAATATGCAATCCTTTAAATGAAGGAAGCGAAGTTGTTGCAGGACCTTATCATGAAACATTTAGACAACTTGTAGAGAGTGCAATGTATTATGATATGATTGTTGAAAAAATAAAAAAATTCAATACTAAAGTTAAAGAAGTTGAAATAAGGGTTAATCCACAAACTGTTAACAATGTTGTGGGATATAAGAGGCAAAACATAGAAAAACTTAAAGAGTTTTATGATTTAGATGTTATTGTAAAACAAGATATTAAATATCCAGCAGAAAAATTTGATGTTACAATAACAAAAGAATATAAAGATTATTTAGAAGAAGATGATAGGATTTTAACTATTAAAAAGTAATAAATTCTATGATGAATGGAAATATAAATATTTGTAGGCAAAAAATTGCCTACATTTTTTTATAGAAGATTTAGCATAACCAATTTATAGAAGTAAAAAATATTAATAATCACAAACAAAGATATTCATATGGTATATAAATAAAAAAACAATTTATACTAAATAAGGGTGAGATTATGAATTCTATTATTGCTATTGTAATTGGTTGTATAATTTCTGCGCTAGGAATATCTATTTTTTTATTACCGAATCAGCTTTCAACAGGAGGATTTGCAGGAATTGCAACTATAGGATATTATTTTTTTAAATTACCAATGAGTGTGACAATATTAGCTTTAAATATTCCGCTTTTTATATTAGGATATTTTAAACTAGGGAAACGTTTTATGTATAAAACCATGTTGTCTACAATTTTATATTCTATATTTATAGATATCTTTTCAAAAATTAAACCTCTTACAGATGACAGATTTCTGGCTAGCATATATGGCGGAATTACTGTTGGTTTGGGCTTAGCAATGATTTTTAGAGCTGGTAGTTCTACAGGTGGAACAGATTTAATTGCGTATATAATTCAGTCTTATAAAAATGGTTTTAAAGTTGGAAATGTTTTAGTTGGTTTAGACGTATTTGTTGTTATTTTAAATCTAATGTGTTTTAAAAAAATTGAGATAGGTCTATATTCAGCAATTAGTATTTATATAATTGGAAAAATGTTAGACATTGTATTTGAGGGAATCAATTTTAGTAAGATGATTTATATTATTTCAGATAAATATGAAGAAATATCAAATAAAATAACTAAGGAAATGAAAAGAGGTCTGACTGGATTTTATGGTAAAGGTATGTATACTAATAAGGATAAAATGATTATTCTATGTGTTACGAATAGAAGAAATATAATGTATATAAAAAATGTAGCACAAGAAATTGATCCTTATTCATTTGTTATAATTACAGATGCACGAGAGGTATATGGATTAGGTTTTAAAGAGTAAAAAAATTAAGTATTTCCATTGATAAATAAAGGAATATGTAATACAATTAAAGTAAATTTAAGCAAAAGGAAAATAAAATGGAAGAACAGGAATATATATTAAAAAATCAAAAATCTTTTTGTATGAAACATATTTTTGAATGTGGACAATGCTTTAGATGGAACAAAGAAGATGATGGAAGTTATACAGGTGTTATTAAAGATGCTGTATTAAATGTTAACCAAATTGATAATACAATAATATTTAAAGGCATAAGTGAGAAAGACTTAAAAGATATTGTTATTGAATATTTTGATTTAAATCATAATTATGAAGAGCTAAAGGAAAAACTTTCTAAAATAGATGATTTTATGAAGGAAAGCATAGAATTTGGTGAAGGAATTAGGATTTTAAACCAAGATTTATGGGAATGTATAATTTCGTTTATTATTTCTGCTAATAATAATATACCTAGAATTAAGAAAATAATTGATGCTATTTCTAAAAAATATGGTAAAAAGGTTGTTTGGAATAATAAAGAATTTTATCTGTTTCCAACTGTAGAAGAACTTTCAAAAGCAACTGTGGAAGAACTTAGAAGTCTTGGTACAGGTTTTAGGGATAAAAGGATATATGATACAACTCAAAAAATTTACAATAAAGAAATAAATTTAGAAGAGATAAAAAATATGCAAGATAGCAAAGAAATAGAGGAAGAACTTTTAAAATTAGACGGTGTAGGACCGAAAGTTGCAAATTGTATAATGTTATTTTCGTTAAAAAGGTATGATGTTTTCCCTATTGATGTTTGGGTAAGAAGAGTAATGAATGATTTATATATTCATAAAGAAAAAGAAGAACAAGTTAATAAAAAAGAATTGCAAAATCTAGCTAATGAAAAATATAAAGATTTAGCTGGAATTGCACAACAATACTTATTTTATTGGAGAAGGGAAGATGGAACTTCTGCATAAATAGGAAGGATTTAAAATGAGGAATAACAAAGGAGAAAATTTTGTTACTGGAATACTAATAGTAGCAATTATAATAATTTTTTCAGTAACCACTTATTTTTGTTTAGACATATTTGGAATAATAGAAGTACCAGAGCAATATAGTTTGGTAAATATGCTAAGCTCTAAAATAGAATTATCAACTGTGGCTGAAAGCTTGGAAAATATAGTTCAAGAAGAAACTGAAAAAAGAAAGAAAATTGTAATTGAAGAAAGTAATACTACATATTCAAATGTAGAACCACCAACTTTTGAAAATTTGTATTCTGATTCTGAAGAAAACACAAATAATACTGTACAATATAAAACAAATGTAGAAAATGAATTTTACTTTAGTCAGTTAGATATATATGGAAAGCTGATTTATAGTGAACTTTATAAAAACATAGAAAACTTAAAAACAGGGACTTATACTGTTAATTATGGTGTTACATTTAATGATTTATTACATGAAGAAAATGGAGCTGAAATTCTAGAAAATGATTTTCAAGTTGCTGTTAATGCTCTAATTTTTGATAAACCAGATATTTTCTTTTTAGATATAACAAAGATGTATTTATTTACTGAAATCACAAGTTTTGGGCCAAAGAAGACTTATAGAATTTCAATTGGTCCAAATAATGGAATATCATATTTATCATCCGCATTTCCAAATGAAGAAAGTGTAAGAAATCATGAAAATGAATTGGACAAAATTGCTAATAATATTGTAACTGAGCAAGAAAGCTATAAACAAATAAAACAGGTGCATGATTATATAGTTGAAAATATAGAATATGATTCAACTGTTTCAAAAGCAAATATATATAATATTTATGGTGCATTGATAAATCGAGAAGCAGTTTGTGAAGGATATGCAAAAGCTTTTAAATATATAATGGATAAGCTAAATATACCCTGTCTAATTGCTTGTGGTGTTGGATTAAATTCAAAAGGACAAACAGAAAGCCATGCATGGAATTATGTTAGGGTGTATGGAACATGGTATGCAGTAGATACAACTTGGGACGATCCGGTAATTGTTGGTGGAGGCAGTGCAACTTATGATATGAGATACAAATATTTTTTAAAAGGTTCAAATGATTTCTTTAAAGATCATACAGAAGATGGTAATTTGATTGGAACATTTACATTTAAATATCCAACTATAAGTACAGAAAATTATAAAAGATAAGGAAGAAATATGAAATTTAAACTTGTTTATGGTAGAAGTGGAACTGGTAAAAGTACATATATTTATGAAGATATAAAAAATAAAATGAAAGACAATAAAATATTTGTAATAGTTCCAGAACAAAGTAATTTAATGACAGAGCAAAATATTTTTAGATTTACAAAAGCAAATACTTTAATGAATACAGAGGTATTGACTTTAAGTAGGATGGCTTCAAGGATAGAGGATGAATTAGGAGGAAAACTTGATGTTAAACTATCTAAAATAGGTAAGAGTATGCTTATATATAATTTACTTGGAAAATATAAGAGTAAGCTCCAATTCTTGGGCAAGACTTCTAAAAATGTTGATACTGTAAGTCAATTAATAACAGAATTTAAAAAGCATAATATAAAAATAGAAGATATAAAGAATTTAGAGCCAACCAATAAATATCAAAAATTGAAATTACAAGATATGTTATTTTTATATGATGCATATGAACAAAGTATTTCAAATAAGCTTATAGATGAAAATGATAGAATAAATAGACTGATAGATGGTTTAGATAATTCAGATTTAATAGAAGAAGCATGTATATATATAGATGATTTTCAAGGCTTTACAGAGCAGGAATTTAAGATTATTGATAAGATAATGAATAAATGTAAAGAATTAACTGTTGTTTCTACTATAGATGAGTTAAATACTTTAACAAAACCTGAAAATGATTTTTATTATTTCAATAAAATCTTTGCAATGAGATTATTAGAAATGGCAGAAAGAAGAAATGCAAATATTGAAAAAATATGTTTAGGAAAAAATTTAAGAGCCAAAACAGAAGAAATGTTATTTTTGGAAGAAAACTTTGGAAAGACTAATACAGAACAGTTTACCAAAGAAGTGAAAAATATATCCATAAGTTTAACAAATGACGCATATTCTGAATTAGAAGATATTGCTAAACAAATAGCTAATTTAGTTCAAAATGAAGGATATAGATATAATGAAATATCAATAATTACACAGAATACTGAAAGCTATGCAGAAGATGCTAAAGCTATTTTTCAAAAATATAATATACCAATATTTGTTGACGAGAAAAAGAAATTAAATCAAAATATTATAATGCAATTTATACTTTCAATGCTTGAAATTTTTCAAAAGAATTGGTCTTATGATTCTGTTTTTGCATTCATAAAATCAGATTTATTAAAAATAGATGAGTCAGATATATATTTATTAGAAAATTATTGCAGAAAATGGGGAATTAAAGGCAAAAAGTGGAGTAAGGAATTTAATTATGAAGCTAAAAATAATGTTCAAGATAAATTAGAAGTATTAAGAAAAAATATTTTAGCACCTTTAAATAAATTCAAAAATGAAATTGATAATAATAAAACTGTTAATCAAATGTGTAAATCTTTATATAATTTCTTGAAAGATAATGAAGTCGATAATGTTTTAAATATACAGCTAGAAAAAATCGGTAGTGCAGAACTTATAGAAGAATATCAAACTAGTTTGAAAATATTGATGAATATTTTAGATGAGATGGTGTTAATATTTGATGGAGAAAATATTTCTTTTGAAAAATTTAAGGAAATGTTACAAATTGGTGTTGACAATAGCGAATTAGGTAAGATACCAATGTCACAAGATATGGTTATTTTAGGTGATACAGAAAGAAGTAGAAATCATCAAATAAGAATACTTTTTGTAGTTGGTATGAATGATGGTGCTTTTCCAAAACACTCTAGAGAAGAAGGATTTTTGAATGATGAAGATAGAAGCTTTTTTAGAGAAAACGGTTTATCTGTTGCAAAAGATTCAATGGAGCTTTTGTATGATGAGCAATTTAATATTTATAGAACTTTAACTATGCCATCTGAGAAACTATATATATCATATTGCTCAACTGATAGTGATGGCAAAAGTATAAGGCCGTCAATAACAATTAAAAAAATAAAAAGACTATTTCCAAACTTAAAAGAAAAAAGTCAAATTATTCAAAATAATTTTCTTTTGGCAAATGAAAAGGTTGCTTTTGAAGAAGCATTAAGTAAGTACAAAGATTTTCTTGAAGGAAAAGAAATATCAGAAGCTTGGATAAAATTGATTTGTTATTTTTATCAAAAAGATTCTTATCAATTTGAGAAAATGACAGCAGGTTTTTATTATACAAATAAAGCAGAAGAGATTAAAGAAGAAAACATAAAAAGATTATATGGAAATACTTTAAAAACAAGTGTATCAAGGTTAGAAAATTATCGTAAATGTCCATTTTCTTTTCATTTAACTTATGGATTGAAACTTAAAGAAAGAGATGATTTAAAAATTGAAGCTGTAGATACAGGGTCTTTTATGCATGAAGTAATAGATAAATTTTTCGTATATACAAGTGAAAATAATATTGATTTAAAAACAATAGAAGAAGCTGAAATTCAAAAAATTATAAATAATATAATAGATGAAATTTTAAAAAGTTCAAGATACTATATTTTTAATAGTACAGCTAAGTATAGAATGTTAACTAAAAAGCTTAAAAAAGTTGTATCTAAATCAATTTCATATATTGTGTATTCACTAAAATATAGTGATTTCAAACCTGTTGGAAATGAAATTGAATTTGGCAAAGATGGAATTTATAAGCCAATAGTAATGGAACTAGATAATGGTAATAAAGTAGAAATAACAGGAAAAATCGATAGAATGGATATCGGAAAAATAGATGGAAATTCTTATGTAAGAATAATAGACTATAAGTCTTCAATAAAAAAATTGGATATGGAGCAAGTAGAAGCTGGACTTCAAATACAATTGATTACGTATTTAGATGCAGTAACAGAGCAGTCTGCATATTTACCAAGTGGTGTATTGTATTTAGGATTAATAGATACAATGAAAAAATTTAGTAAAAATATGAGTGATGAAGCTATAGAGCTAGAAATTAAAAAGAGCTTTAAAATGCAAGGACTAATTTTAAATGATGTAAAAGTAATTCATGCTATGGATACAAAACTTGAAACTGGAAGCTCTGATATTATTCCAGTATATGTTGGAAAAGATGGCGAAATAAGTAGAAGCAAATCATCAGTTGCCAATAGAGATGATTTTGAAAGATTACAAAAGTCTGTAAAAGAAATAATAAAAGAAATTTCAAAGGAAATCTTGAAAGGAAAAATTGATATTAAGCCATATAAATATCAACAAGCCACAGGGTGTGATTATTGTAAATATCGTACTATTTGTATGTTTGACCCAACAAGAAAAGATAATAAATATCTTTATATTTAATATATTGATAATGGTTTATAGGTGTAGCCAATAAAAACCTAAATATTATATAATGGAATTTGTTATGGAAAGACAAACAATTTTACAGGTAAGTACAAATGCTTTTTTAAAGAATATAAATAATATTCAAAGCTATGTGAAAGATAAAAAGCTAATGCCAGTTATTAAGGCAAATGCTTATGGTACTTATATAAATAAGAATTTAGATTTAATTAAAAATTTTGATATTGTTGCTGTTGCAATGGTTAGTGAAGGTATTGAGTTAAGAAAGATTGGATACAAAAATGAAATTTTTGTACTAAATCAACCGTTTATGGAAGATATAGCTAATATCGAAAAATATAATTTAACTGTTGGAGTAGCAAGTATAGAATTTATTAGAATAATTTCAAAATGCAATTATAAATTTAGTATACACTTAGAGTTAGAAACAGGAATGGGTAGAACTGGAATTGAGATTAAAGAATTAGAAGAATTTTTAAGTGAAATTAAAACTTATTCTAATATAGATGTTCAAGGTGTTTATACACATTTTGCAGTAGCTGATGTTGATAAAGAATTTACAGAAAAACAAATAGAAATTTTTGAAAATGGTGTGGAAATTGTAAAAAAATATTTTCCAAATATAAAATATATTCATTCATCAGCATCTAATGGGCTTTTGAATTTTGAAAGCAAAGTATGTAATTTAGTAAGACCAGGTATAATTATGTATGGATATGAAGCTTGTAATTCAACATTAAATAAAATAAAACTTTATCCAACTACAAAATTAAAATCAAAAATTTCATTTATAAAAACTGTTGAAAAAGGAACTAGCATAAGCTATGGCAGAACTTTTGTAGCAGAAAAAGAAATGAAAATAGCAACTGTAGGTATTGGATATGCAGATGGAATTAGAAGAGAATTGAGCAATAAAGGTGAAGTTGTAATAAATGGCAAAAAAGCAAGTATTGTAGGTACAATATGTATGGATTCATTTATGGTAGATATTACTGATATTGATGCGAAAATTGGTGATGATGTTTTTATTTGGGATAATGATATAATAAAACTTGAAGATGTAGCCAAAAAATGTAATACTATAAATTATGAAATTTTATCTACCATATCAGATAGAGTTCCAAGAGTATTTACAGAATAAAGGTGGGAAATATTTATGTTTGAAAATTCTGAAATAAAATATGTAAAAGGGAAAAATGTAGATTATATACAGTTTAAAAGATTATTAAAATATGGTGTGAAAAATGCATACACATTAAGAGGAGAAAATGTGGATTTTTCTCATTATGGTGAATCATCAAATGAAAGTTATAAAATACTATGTGAAGAACTTAATTTACAAGAAGAAAATTTATGCATTCCAATTCAAAGACATACTGCAAATGTTAAATGCGTAGGAGAAAATAAAGAAGATATAGATTTTGAAAATGTTGATGGTTTAATTACAAATCAGAAAAATAAGATACTTATTTCAAGAAATGCAGATTGTATATTATTTTTATTATTTGATCCAAAAAATAGAGTAATAGCAAATGTACATTCTGGTTGGAAAGGAACATTTCAAAAAATAGTAGAAAAAACAGTAATTAAAATGAAAAATAATTATGGTTCTAATACGGAGGATATTATTTGCTGTATATCTCCATGTATTAGAAAATGTCATTTTCTAGTTGATGAGGATGTTAAGGAATTATGTGAAAATATATTTTCTTTTACAGAAAAAGTAGATACTTTTATTGAAAAAGCTGATATAATAGATGGCAAGCAAAAATACAGAATTGATACTGTAAAAATTAACAAAATTTTATTAAGAGATTTGGGAATAAAAGAAAAAAATATTATAGATAGTAATTTGTGTTCTGTTTGTAATAATGATAAATTTTATTCATATAGACTAGAAAAAGAAAATGCAAAGAGAAATGTAATGGTAATAAGTTTATAGTGAATTTTATAATATATTTTCTTATACCTTGGTGTCGCAATCTTATATTTTTATTTTATATGAAGATTGCTCCATTCACACTCACTTTGTTTGTTTAATCGCTTACGCGGTATTATGAAAATATATTATAAAATTCTATAATAGTAAAAAAAGAAAGCAGTAATAAGAGAAAATGGATTTAGAGCAATTAGAACAAGAAATAAAACAATGTAATAAATGTGATTTGTGTAAACATAGAACTCAAACTGTTTTTGGAACAGGAAGCAAAGAAGCAAAAATAATGTTTATAGGCGAAGGACCAGGAGCAGACGAGGATAGAGAAGGCATACCTTTTGTTGGAAAAGCTGGGAAATTAATGAATATGGCTTTTCAAGGGCTTGGTATAAAAAGAGAGGATGTTTATATTTGCAATGTTGTAAAATGTAGACCACCAAATAATAGAACACCACTAAAAGAAGAAGCTGATGCTTGCTTAGATTATTTAAGGGCACAGGTAATAGAAATAAAACCTAAAATTATTGTATTACTAGGGAATACTGCATTAAAAAATATTTTGGGTTCAGAATATGGTATTACATCAGCAAGAGGTAAGTGGATAAATAAAAAAGATATTTGGTATATGCCTACTTTTCATCCAGCAGCACTTTTAAGAGATGAAAGTAAAAAAATAGATTTTTGGAATGATTTAGAATTAGTTATTGAAAAAGCAAAGGAAATAAATGTTGAAAAATAAAAGCTTTGCAAGCAATGCACAGAAAGATTACTAAATAAATTTTAGTGCATAAATAAATAAGTGAACCTTTTTTACATAAATTCAAAGGTTCACTTTTACTTTAAAAATCTTTATCACGAATTCTTTCTTCAAGTAGTAATGCAAGCTTTGAAAAAAGTTTTCTAAAAAAAGAAATATTATATGAATTTCTATCAATTAAAGAGAGGGAATTTTGCCCATCATTGGTTAAATATATGATGCCGTATTTATCAATAAGTTCTCGTTTTTCTTCTAATTTATTCATCATATCACAATAAAAATCGTGATAGTAATTATAATTTTCAGCATTAATTAAAAAGTTTTTTATATTGTAGATTCTTGTTTGAAAAGCAGATAAGCTTTCTTTATCTCGTATATTTTCAAATTCTTTAATAAAGCAATCATGTAAAATTGTATTTTGCGTAGAAAGAGCAGTATTAAAGATTAGTTGGCGTAAATTATCAGCTTTTTTTGTAAGAGATTTCTTAGCTTTTTCACTACAAATAGAAATTTTATAAGTGACTTTAGATAGCTCAGTTTCATAATGTACAAGTGAGTCAAAATTTCTATCTATTTCATTAAAAGTTTTTTCACTTGATTTAGCAATAAAAGTATTTTTAAAAACATCATTACTAAATAAAGTACTATGAAATAATGGATATGTTCCTGTAAAATATGCTAATTCTCTTATTAAAGATGTCTGCAAAGGGTAAAAATCTGGACTTTCAGTAGAAAAATTTAAACCATAATAACGTACATTATCGGTTTCAGCATTTGAAGCTTTTGAAGCCATTAATTGCACAGCAGCTTCATTTAATGCCATACCAGAACTTATAAGCCCTTCCAAATTATAAAGTCCTAGGCGTGTAAGATTCCCAGATTTATTTTTTTGCTCTTGAATAAAGTGTATACATTCATGAATTGCAAGAGTATTTAAATCATTTAAATTCATTTTGTTACTAAAATATATAGAATTATTTTTATAAAAATATTTAGCAACGGCATCATTTCCAGGAAATTTAGCAACATACATATTTAAACGAGCAATAGAAGAAAATAATTTGCTTTGATCTAAATTGTGTTCTGGAAAAGTATTGCATAATTTTTCAGAAATTGTTGATGCTATTTTATTAATTTCTAAAGTATTTAGAGGTCCAATTACCTCAATTCCTTCTTTTTTTAAAGTAGAACTAATACTCATAAAATCTCCTTAAATCTTTCGTATACTTATATTATACAACAAAAGAAAAGAATAAACATATCATATTTATTAAAAAAATATTACAATTATGTAACATTTGCAATGAGAACGAATATTGTAAATTTCATAAAGCAATAAATGTAATTGAAATTTAATATAAAGTATTATAAAAGATGTTAAACTATATATCCGTAATTGAATCTTAATTTAAAAATGCTTGTAAAGCAAGAACATGAAGACTTTGCCCTTGATAAATTAATTCTAAATGTTTATAATGTAAGTATATTTTAACTTAAGAAAGAGAGAATAGAATGAAGTTAATAAAAAATATGCCAAATAAAATGAAAGTTATTTGTGCAGGAGCTGTATTCTCTGGGATTTTACTTTCAAATTCTGTATTTGCTACAGAGAATAATGATTTTGAAGCAAAATATACAGAAGAATATAGAAAATGGCTAGAATTGTCTACTGAAGAAAAAATCAGCACTTCTATGCCAAGTACATATAATGTAGAACTTTCAGAAGAATTAGTTGCTGAGTTTACTAAGGATAGTGTGCCAAGTATTTTAAGTGACATTAAAATCCGAAAAACAAATTTTTCCTTGGACAATGTTTCAGCAACATATAATAGTTCATCATATAATCTAAATGAAGACATAAAAGTTGCTATAAAAAATCAATGGACAACAAATGAATGCTGGGCTTTTTCAACAATATCATCATTAGAAACTAATATTGGATTAAGTAAAAAACAAGAAGAAACAGCAAGGTTTTCAGCGAGACACTTAGATTATGCAACTTCTAGAACTTTTTTAGATGGTACAAATTTAAAAGGGTATAAAAGAGAAGTTGGTGATGGTGGTATACCAAATGTAGCATATAATTATTTAATAAATGGTGAAGGTGCTGTATTAGAAGATGATATGCCATTTGAAGATAATGAAGAAAAAATCAATCTAAGTGAAATTGATAAAAAGGTCGATACAATAGCTACTGGATATGAAATGTTACCTTCAATTTATAAACAATATGATGAAAGCGGAAATATTTCTTATTATGATGATTCAAAAAATAAATATACATCAGATGAATTAAAGGCAATAAGAAATATGATTAAAAATCATATAATAAATTATGGTGCTATTTCAGCAGTTACAGCAGCAAATTATAAAGAATATTATAATAATGATGTTGAAATTTCACAAGCAACAGCATATTATTGTGATGATACAACACTAAAAAGAGACCATGCAATTACTATTGTTGGTTGGGACGATAATTATAGTAAAAAGAATTTTAATGGAAAGCATCAACCAAAAAATGATGGTGCATATATTGTTTTAAATTCTTATGGATCAAATATAATGGATAATGGTTATTATTATATTTCTTATGATGATGTTTTAATAGAAACTAGTTTGTTTGGTGTAAATTCAACTAGCAAAGTTGATTATAATAATATTTATCAAAATGATTTTTATGGAGGAGTTTTACGTGTAGGTTCTTCTAGTCAAGATGCAGGTTTAATAGCGAGTGTATATACTAGAGCACAAAAAGAAAATGAAGTTGAAACACTTAATAATGTTGGAATTTCAAATACTCAATATGCTTCTTATGAAATATATGTAAATCCAAATAGTGAATCTTTAGAAAGTAAAGATTTAATAAAAGTAGGAACAACCAAAACATTAGCACCAGGATATACAAGAGTTGATATAACACCTACAAAAATAGCAGGAGAAAAATTTGCTATTGTATTAAAGCAAATAGGTGAACAAGGTTCAGGATTTTTTATACCAATAGAAGCTCAAATTAAAGATACTGCTTATGAATATGTAGAATCAGAAAAAGGAGATAGTTTTATTTCATTAGATGGAACAAAATGGTTTGAATTAAGTGATTTGAATATATCAGGAATTGATATGACAACAGCAGATACATGCATAAAAGCATTTACAACTATTGAAGAAGTAAAAGACAATGAAGATAAGCCAGATATAAAACCAGATGAACCAAAAGAAGATACAAAAGAAGAAATAAAGATTTCATCTGATTACTATATCTTTGATGATGGATATGTTACAAAAATAAATCGTTGTACAAGCATAGATAAATTTAAAAATAACATCTTAAGTAATGCGACTGATATTTATTTTATTGATTCTAACAATAATAATGTAACTGATGCAAAAGAGTTAGTAAAAACAGGTATGAAAGTAAAATTTAAAAATAAAGATGATGAAAAAACATATACTATAATTGTTAGAGGAGATTTAGATGGTGATGGAGAAATTACAATAGTTGATTTTTCAAAAATTCTTCTTCATATTAGTGAAAAGAAAGGCTTTGAACTTACAGGAAATGCATACAAAGGTGCAGATATGAATAATGATGGAGATGTAAATATTGTTGATTTTTCTAAATTGTTATCAATTTTTGCAAGTATATAAATGAATTAAAAGAGGAAGTGTGTTACATTTGTAAATAAAATGTAAAGAAAAATAGAAAAATAGGGGTTGATTTTTGAAAATTAAAATGTTATTCTATAATAGTAAAGGAGAATATAATTTTATGAAGAAGAAATGTTTAATAATTACATTAGTAATGATATTAGTAGTTTGTAGTCTTGTTAGTGTAGTAAATGCATCAAGCCTTTCAGTATCAATGACACCAAGTAGTACAGCAGTTAAAGAGGCAACTGAATTTACAGTAACAATAAAAATTTCAAATATTGATGCTGGTCAAAATGGTATTAACTCAATAACATCTTACTTAAAATATGATACATCAGTTTTTGAAACAATTAGCGAGTCAAGTATGGATGACTTAAATTCTTGGCAACATGAATTTAATAGTGATACTGGAAAACTTATCATTTTCAAAACATCATTTGTAAAAACAGAAGAAGAAATTTTCCAAATCACATTTAAAACAAAGAGTGGCGTAACAGGAAAAACTGGACAAATTTCACTTTCAAATATTTTAGCATCCAATAGTGAAAGTCCAATTTCAGCACCAGATATTGCA
Source organism: uncultured Clostridia bacterium (assembly GCA_934140005.1). GTDB lineage: Bacteria > Bacillota > Clostridia > TANB77 > CAG-508 > Scatovivens. Next base: position 10,232 of record CAKPBB010000014.1, on the reverse strand, counting down.
ACAACAATTACAGTTGGAGATGCTCCACTTGCAAATACAAATACAAACCAAAATAAAACAAATACAAACACTAATGTAGCAAATCCAGCATTAACATTAAATGTTAATGCAAACAAAAATAAAACTAATAATACAAATATTGCTAATGTACCTGTAAATGGAACAGTAAATTCAAACAAAGTTGGAAGCAATACTAATGTTCCTGTAAACAATGGAACTTCTAATAATAATATACCATATACTGGAACAGAAGATGTTGCAATGAGAGCAATATTCGTAGTTTTAGTTATAGCTGCTATTTCATATTTCAAATATGAGAGCATGAAAGATGTAAAATAATAATTGATTATAAAAAAAGAGGAACAGAAATGTTCCTCTTTTTTTGTCTAAGATTATTGAAATATATTTCGAAATATGAAATAATGTATAAAAAGGAGGATTATTATGGAAAAACAAAAAATTATAAATAGATTAGATGCAATTGAAAGTATAATAAAAGCTTCAACAAAAGGAGTATGTGTAAGAAATTCTACTGAAGCTTATATGAGGGAACAGGGATTTAGAAACGAAGAAGATGGAAATATACAAGATTATTACGCATCATTAGGTTATGAAGAATTCTATTTGAATAAACGAGATGATTGGAGAGAAATGGCAAAATTTACTCAGAATTTAAATGAAAGAATTATTGCATAAGAATATACATTAGAAGATGTAGGAAATTATTTAAAAGCAAATCCTGAACAGGCAATAGATGCAGTTGATACAGTTCTTGAGGAGTGCAGAGATACAGATGAGGATCTACAATTTGGGTATAGTTTGTATGATGCAGATGCGGAGGTTATTTCATATTTAGGTTTAGATTATGATTATAGTTATAGTGGTGTAGAGCCTGCAGATGCAGTAAAAGCTGTATTAGATAAAGGAATAAGCCTTGATAAAATTCCTGAAAAATTACTTTTTAATCCTTCTTTCGTTATTGAATATATAGAGCAAGTGTCTGCTATCAGAGCAAAAGAAATTGAAGGAAAAACGATAACTCCACAAGATATTGAAAATGCTTCAAATAGTGTGAAATTAGATAACTTTAGAGGTGCTATTGGAAATATAAAGAGTATTGCAGATCCAGAAAAAACAATTATTAAAGAAAATGATAAAGATTTAGATGACTAATGGAGGATGATTAGGTGAATCAATCGATAAGAGAAGCTTATTCTGAAGTGGATCTAATTTTAAATTTGATGGATGAGAAGTATTTAAATGAAATACCATCAAAATTAAGAGAAGCTTTTAAAAGAGAAAAATCAAATGAATATGTTAAGGAAATTATTCCAAATAGACCATTAGAAGAACAAAATTTGAAAAAAGAAACTTTATCAATCTTAGCTGTACTTAATTATAATTATTGGTGCAAAGATGAAAAACATAAGGAAGAATTACTTAAATTATATTCTGAAAATGAAAGAAAATATCAAGAAGAATTAAGGAAAAAATATAATCCAGATAATATTTTTAAGAAAAATATTCAAAAAAGTAAGATAGAGAATTCAGTTACTTTAATAAAGAAAAAAGAGTCAATATTAAAAAAAGTTATAAATAAAATAAAAAAATTTTTTATGTAGAATATAAAAGCCATATAATTTTCGTTATATGGCTTTTTGGTATATAAAAATATTAATAATTGTTTGAATTTTAAGAATAATGTATGTTATAATACACAATGTGAAAAGATAATTGCTAGCAGGTAGTGATACTTGCTTTTTATATATATTTATTGATTATATGAAAGGATAAAAGATGAAAGTACTAATTACAGAAAAGCCATCAGTAGCAATGGAATTTGCAAAAGTTTTAAAACTAAATACAACTAGAAAAAATGGATATATAGAAGGCAATGAGTGGGTTATTACTTGGTGTGTTGGTCATTTGGTAACTATGTCTTATCCTGAAAAGTATGATGAAAATTTGAAAAGATGGACTCTAAACACATTACCATTTTTGCCGGAAAAATACAAATATGAAGTAATTCCAGCTGTTGAAAAACAATTTAATGTAATTAAAGGGCTTTTAACAAGAGATGATGTTACAGAAATATATATTGCAACTGACTCTGGAAGAGAAGGAGAATATATATATCGATTAGTAGATGATATGGTTGGAGTACCAGATAGTAAAATCAGAAAAAGAGTTTGGATAGATTCTCAAACAGAAGAAGAAATTTTAAAAGGTATAAGAGAAGCTAAGGGTTGGGAAGAATATGACAGTTTATCAGATTCAGCCTATTTAAGGGCTAAGGAAGATTATTTAATAGGAATAAATTTTTCAAGATTACTTTCAATTATTTATGGTAGAAGGATTGCAAAAGATTTAAATGAAGATAAAATTTCTATTTCAGTTGGTAGAGTTATGACTTGTGTACTTGGAATGGTCGTTTCAAGAGAAAGAGAAATAAGAAACTTTGTCAAAACAAAATATTATAAAATAACTGGAGAATTTGGAGAAAGTAAATCATCTTTTAAGGCTGATTGGAAAGTAAATGAAAATTCAAAAGTATATGAATCACCTATTTTATATAATGATGCTGACTTTAAAAAAGAAGAAAATGCAAAACAATTTATTTCATATTTAGCTGGCAAAAAAGGAAAAGTACTAGAAGTAAAGAAATCAAAACAAAAGGAAAATGCACCATTATTATTTAATTTAGCTGAAATTCAAAATGAATGTACAAAAAATTTTAAAATAAAACCAGATGAAACTTTGGAAATAATACAAGAATTATACGAAAAAAAATTAGTTACATATCCTAGAACTGATGCAAGAGTTTTATCAACAGCAATTGCAAAAGTTATTGGAAATAACTTAAACGGAATATATAGAAATTTTAAAGATGAAGAAATTCACGGCTATGTAGACAAAATGATTAAAGAAAAATATAGTACAGATTTAATAAAAACAAAGTATGTAAATGATAGTAAAATCACAGACCATTATGCAATAATTCCAACAGGACAAGGATTTGAAAATTATGATAAATTAGATGACTTAAAAAAGAATGTATATAGACTTATTGTAAAAAGATTTATTGCAATTTTTTATCCACCAGCAGAATATAGTAAAGTTTCTGCAAGTGTTGAAGTAGAAAAAGAATTGTTTACAGCAAGTGGAAAAGTTTGCTTAAATCAAGGATATTTGGAAGTTTTAAAAAATAAAACTAAAGATCAAGATTCAAGTGAGAATTTAACTATTCTTGCAAATTTAAAAAAAGGTCAAGAGATTGAAGCATTGAATTATGAAATAAAAGAGGCCGAAACTACTCCACCAAGTAGATATAATTCAGGTTCAATGATTTTAGCAATGGAAAATGCAGGAAAGTTAATTGAAGATGAAGCTTTAAGAGAGCAAATTAAAGGTGCTGGAATTGGTACAAGTGCTACTAGGGCTGAAATAATTAAAAAATTGGAAAGAATTCAATATATTGAGATAAATAGCAAAACACAAATAATAACCCCAACTCAAAAAGGTGAAATGATATATGATATTACACTAAAAACAATACCAGATATGTTAAATCCAAACCTTACTGCTAGTTGGGAAAAAGGATTAGACATGGTTGCAAAAAAAGAAATCGACTCAGCAACTTTTATGAATAAATTGGAAAAATATATTAGAAGTAAAATAGATAAATTGGTGGTTAAGTATTAAAAAGTTCACACTTTATGTAAAATTCTCATAATATGTAACATAATTATTATGGGAGGGTGAATAAAATGTATTATTACATAATCAAAGGTGGAAAGCAGTTAAAAGGTAATGTAAAAGTTTCAGGTTCTAAAAATGCAAGTTTACCAATTTTAGCTGCAAGTATAATCAATGGAAAAACAACAAAATTATATAATTTACCAGATATAGAAGATGTAAGAACAACACTTGAAATTCTAGAATTTTTAGGTTGTAAAATAAAAAGAGAAAAAGGAAGAGTTTTAATAAATTCTAAGAATTTAAAAGAAAAACAGATTCCAGATAATTTGATGAGAAAATTGCGTTCATCAGTAATTTTGGCAGGTGCAATGATTGCTAGATTTCATGAAGCAAAATTTTCATATCCAGGTGGCTGTGATATAGGTAGTAGACCTATTGATTTACACTTAAAAGCGTTTCAAAAAATTGGCATAAAAATTGATGAAACTACTAGCTTTATAGAGTGTAAGTGTGATAAAATAGAAAGCGGTAAAATACATTTAGATTTTCCAAGTGTTGGAGCAACAGAAAATATAATATTAGCATCTGTTTTGGGAAATCATGAAATTAAAATAGAAAATGCAGCAATGGAGCCAGAGATAGTTGACTTAGCTCAATTTTTAAATAAAATGGGAGCTAAAATATATGGAGCTGGAACAAATTTAATTAAAATTATAGGTGTTGAAAGTTTAAAAGAAGTTTCATATAAAATTATGCCAGATAGAATTGAGGCTGGTACTATTCTTATAGCTACAGCCATGACAGGTGGAAATGTTACTTTGGAAGATACAGTTCCAGAACACATAAGTCCATTACTTTATAAACTAATGGATGCTGGATGTAAAATTAAGACAGAAAAAAATTCTATTAACATACAAGCACCAATGAAATTGAAAGCAACAGATATAAAAACATTACCATATCCACGGTTTTCCTACGGATCTACAACCAATTTTTTCTACAATGCTTACAATAGCAAAAGGAACATCAGTGGTTACAGAAAATATTTTTGAAAATAGATTCAAGTTTGTTCAGGAATTGAAAAGAATGGGAGCAAAAGTAAACCAAGAGGGAACAACAATTATAATTAAGGGTGTTAGGAAATTGCACGGAGCAGAAGTACAAAGTACTGATTTAAGAGGTGGAATTGCATTAGTTTTAGCAGGTTTAGTTGCGAAAGGTACTACTAAAGTAGAAAAAACGGAATATATCTTAAGAGGATATGAAAATATAGATTTGAAATTAAATAGTTTGGGTGCTAACATAAATAGAAAAGAGGTATAAATTTGAAAAAAGGATTTGAAGATGAAGAAATAATTATTGGAATTCAACAAAAATCAAATACTACTTCTAAAAAAAATAAAAAGAAAAAAGGGGCTCAAAAAGCCCCTAAAGATAAAAAGAATAGCAATGCAAGTAAAAAAGTGCACAAAAAAAATAATGTTAGAAGTTTTGAAGGCTATCAAAGAACAGCAAGATTAAAAAAATTAAAAGTTTTCTTCTTATTGAGTTTAATTATAGTTGCTATTATATTAGTGATGCTTTCAAGTATATTTAATATTAAATTTATAAAAGTAGAAAATAATAGTATTATTAGTGAAGAAGAGATAATTAATTTGGCTGATATAGGAAGTGAACAGAATCTTTTTAAATTGAGGAAAAACACAGTAATAGCAAATATTAAAAAGAATGCATATATTGAAAGTGTTGAAATTTCAAGAAAATTACCAAATACTTTAGAAATAAAAGTAAAAGAGAGAATGAGAAAATATATGTTGCAGTTTGCAGACAGTTATATATATATCAATAATCAGGGATATATGTTAGAAATTTCAACAGAAAAATTAGATTTGCCAATTATAACAGGTTTTAAAACAGATTTAAGTAATGTGAAAGCTGGGGACAGGCTAGAAGTAGACGATTTAAAAAAACTAGAAATGGTAATTAAAATAGTAGAAACAGCAAATTCAAATGGAATAGGCAGTTTGATTTCAAAAGTGGATATTTCAGATGATAAAGAATATATGGTTGAACTAGCATCAGAAAATAAAAAAGCTTATTTAGGAGATTGCTCAAATCTTAATACGAGGATGTTACATTTAAAAACAATTATAGAACAAGAAAAAGGAAATGCGGGTACAGCATATATAGATATGAATTTAAATACAACTAGAGCATATTTTAGACCAGAATAAAAAACGATATGTAAAAGCATAAAGTTGAAAAGGAGGAATTAAATTTGAAAAAAAGAGAAATTTCTATTGCATTAGGAACAGTTTGTTTAGTTTTAACAGCAAGCATTTGTATTCAAGTAAAAACTGTAGATACAAGTTTTACTAGTGTTGCAAGAACACAAGCTGAGAATGAACTTAGAGATAGCGTTTTAAAGTGGAAAGAAAATTATGATAATGCAGAAGAAAAATTAGAATATAAAGAAGCAGAACTAGAAAAGCTTAGAAAACAAATTTCAAATTCAGATGAAAATTCTTCTCAAGTAACAGAACGATTAGAAGAAAATAATAGATTATTAGGATATACTGATTTAACAGGAAGTGGAGTTGTAATTAAAGCAGAAGATGGAGATTATTCATCAGCTAAAGGATTAGCTTCAGCTTATATTGTTCATGATGGAGACTTAATTTCTTTAGTAAATTCTTTGAAGAATGCAGGAGCAGAAGCCATTTCTATAAATGGACAAAGAATTGTAAATACGACAGCAATTACTTGTGTTGGAAATACAACTATGATAAATGGTGAAAAAGTAGGCTCTCCATTTATTATAAATGCGATAGGAAGTCCAGAGAAACTTTATGGACAAATTACAATGCCAGATAGTTATTTTAATAAAATGAAACAAGATGGTGTAAGCGTTAAAATAGAAAAAGTAGATTCAATTGATGTACCAAAGTATAATGGATTGTACAAATTTGAATATGCCAAAACAGTAGAATAGAGGTGAATAGTTTGAAAAGGAAAAAAGGAAGAAACATAATGATTGTTTCAATTGGTGCAACTGCCTTAATATTAACAACAGTATTGTTAATTCAATTTAAAACTGTAAAAGAAACAGACATAACAGCCATTGAGACAATGAGAGAAGCAGAGCTTAGAACAGAACTTTCTAGTTGGAAATCAAAATATGATGAAATTGCAACAAAATTACAAGAAACTGAAGATAAAATTTCAAACTATCGTAATGATATAGAAAATAATCAAAAAAATTCAGAACTATTATCTGAAGAACTTGCAGAAACTGAAAAATATTTAGGATATACAGATGTAAAAGGTGAAGGTTTAACAATTACTTTAGCTGATACAGATTATAAACAAGTTCAAAGTTCTGATATTTTATTATTAGTTAATGAGTTAAGACTAGCAGGAGCAGAGGCAATTTCAATAAATGATGAAAGAGTTGTTTCAACAACAGAAATTGCTAATGTGGATACAAGATTTGTAATTGTTAATGGTAAAAGAGTTGTAGCACCTTTTACAGTAAAAGCAATAGGAGATAAAAAATACTTAGAAAGTGCTATATCAATAAAAGGCGGATATATAGATGAAATAAAGGCAAAAGAGGTTGCTATTAACTATTCAGTTGATAATAATATTCTTATAAAAAAATTTTCTGGAACAATGTCACTAAAAAATGCTACAGATAGCAAAAAATAAGTAAGAAAATATAAATTGAAAGAGAAAAAATTAAGAAATAAAATAGAAAGGAAAATAGAGATATGCTATATATATCAATTATATTAGGTTGTGTAATTGGAGCTATAATAGGACTAAATGCACCAATTATTCCTTATACATATTCTAGCTATTTAGCAATTGCAATTATTGCAGCCTTAGATACAGTATTTGGTGGAATTTCATCAGTAGTAAAAGGAAATTTTGATTTGAAAATATTTTTAACAGGATTTTTTGGGAACGCAATTTTATCAATGCTTTTGACATATCTTGGCAACAGATTAAATGTAGATATATATTTAGCTGCAATTATAGTTTTTGTTGGCAGAATGTTTACAAATTTAGCTATAATAAGAAGATACTATGTTGATAAATGGTCAAAAAAAGTTACTGAAATGGCTAATAAGAAAAAAAGTGAAGAAAAATAATCAATATAATAGAGGGGATAACTAATGAAAATAAAAGGAATTTTTATGACCAAAAAGGAAATTATAATTTTTATTATATTTATTATTTTATGTATTGTGGGTATTGGAATAAAACGATTGAATGATATTGCTTTTTTTAATCCAAGATTTCATTCTTCAAATCAAAAAATGCTAATTGTAAAGAGAGAACATCCTAATAATGAAAATGAAATAACATATTATTATATAGTATTTAATAAACACAATAAATGTACAGCTGCCTTTTGTGAGTTTATAAATCCGCCAGAAAATATGACATTTCCAAAAGAAAGAAAACAAGGATTTATTAATGCAAAGTTTGTAGATAATGTTGTATATGCAGAAGTTACATTGTATAGAGGACGCTCTTATGATGAAGTATTAAAAGCGTTTGAAAAAGATACAATAATAAAATCGTGGTAAAATAAAATCATAGATTAATTTCTTTTGAACATGAGCTATTCATTTCTGCAGTTTCTAATAAAAAAGGGGGAAGGTTGCTATGAAGAATAAAAAAGGTATTGTTGTGACAATGATTGCTATTATTGTTGTAATTTTTGGAGTTTTAGCATATATGTATATAAAACCTTATTTTATTTTGAAAAAATTTCAAAATAAGATATTTTCTATACAAAATCAAGAATCAAATTATAAAGTTAATATTAATTTTGAAATTGATAATCAAAGCTATACTATTGTGGAATCGCATAGAGATAATGTAAGTACATTATATAATTTTGGACAAACTAAGTTATATAATGATGGAGAAAAAGCTTATTATTTGGATTTAATTAATAAGTCAAAAGTTGAAGTAGAAGATTATAGAAATTTACGAATAGAAAAATTAAATAACTTTTTGGTGGTGACAAACAAAAACGAAAATACAATTTTAAATCTTATAAAAGAAGTTCCAATTTTGAAAGTGACAAAAGAAGAATTTAACTCAAAGATGTGCTATAAAATATATTTAGGAGATGAAAAAATATATCAATATATGTTTGTTGATGTAGACAACTTTGAACCAGTTGCTGGAATACAAAATGATAGTAATGGAAAGACAACTACATATTTATTTGAGATTTCTTATAATACTGTAACAGATGAAGATGTAAAATTAGATTTTTAATTTAATATAAAGTAAAAAAGATTTGCTAAAATTTAGTAAGTCTTTTTTAGTATTGACAAATAATAATAATAATAATAATAATAATATAGTTTCAGTAAAATAGAAGGGGGATAACTAATGAAAAAGAAAATTATATTTGGTGTAGTATTATTGATTTTAGCAATTTTATTAACCTTAGGAATTAAAAATTATGTAATTATTCAATCTTTAGAAAAGAAATTTGAAGAGTATGCAAATAAGGATAATTATCATATATATAGTTTTGTACATCAAGCAAATGGATTGAAAACTACAAGAGATGAATATAAAAAAGGAAATAACAGCTTAATTGCATATTATAGTTCTGTTATAAATAAAGGACTTTTGAGTAAGGTATATAAAAATGATACTCAAAAAGTTAATTACATAACAATTTATAGTGATAGTAAAACAACTAATATTGTTAATGAAGATTTTAAAGATGAAACAAATGTTGAAATAATAAGTTATTTAAAAGATTTATCTTTTGGAGATAAATTAAGATTAGCAGTTTCAAATAGCTTGAAAACAGAAAAATATAATGGAAAAGAAGTATATAGAATATCTGGAAAATCTCTTGGAAATGAATATGAAAATGTTATAGATTGTTTGGTTGAAAAAGAAACTGGTTTAGTTGTATATATTAGCTATAAATCAGCTGATGAAAAGGACAAAGATGTAGAATTTACAGAAATGTATTACGAATTTGATAATGTAGATGACAGTATTTTTGTTCAACCTGATAAATCAAATTTTGAAGTAGAAAACAATCAATAATAGATAAATAATAAAATTCTTGATTTCGTGGTAAAACATATATAAAAAATCTTTGATTTCGTGATATATGAAAAAAGTAGAACTCAAATTATTATCTTTTTAATAATTTGAGTTCTATTTTTTTGTAGGGTGCTATTGTGTAAAAATAGAGGTGATTTTTTTGCAAAAAAAGACAAAATTTGACTTGAATTTCCTATAAAAATAGTGTATAGTTATCATTGTGCCTTAAGGAAAAAATGAAGTTACAAAATTATTACAAATATTACAAAAATATCACATATATACTTGACTTTTGATGAAAAATGTAATATTCTTAACGCATACATTAAAGGTAAAAACTTAACTAAAATAAATGGAGGAGAAAAGCTTTGGCAATAGGAGATATAATTGTTGGTATCGATATTGGAACCTCTAAGGTAAGCACAGTTGTTGGTGAAGTA
>CAKPBB010000013.1 GCA_934140005.1 uncultured Clostridia bacterium | reverse complement strand
GTTTTTTAATATTTGCTTTAATAACTTATCTGATATTTTAAAATATTTTGCAATTGCCTGTCTATCACTTTGTTTAAATAATCTTTCACACCATATACTTTAGAAATCTGATTTGCCATAATTGATTTTATAACTGTTTCTATTTCTAAACAATATTTTAATATTATATTTTTAAGATTTTTATCAAATTCAAATAAAGCATATATATCATCAAATGAAACATTTTCTATATAGTTTCCATTTTTATCTTTAAAAATATTCTTATAAGTATTAACAATTGAATAATATGTATATCTTTCAACTTTTTCTAATGCATCCTTTTTATTAGAAATGACTACTCCTTTTGATAATAAATAATTTATTAGTTCTTCGTTTGATTTATATTCTTTCATTAGCACTCCTTATATATAAAAAATGACCCAAGGCTTCGAAAGTTTCTTGGATACCGCTCATATATATATTAGCATATTTTCAAAGTCGTTTCAAGTATTTTTCAAAAAAAGTTGAAATTTTATGTAAAATATGATAACATATAAATGTAAGTATTGTTTAGAAACCAATAAGTCAAACAACTTGGAGGTTTCTAACCTCCAAGAAAATTTAAGGAGGTAATCACAATGTTTAAAGTATCAATCCCTAAAATTTCCGATGAGGAGATGAAAAAACGGTACGAACAAATCAAGCCAGTTATCACGGTAAATGGTAAACTGCACTATTTCAGAGAGTTTACTTTTGAGGAACTCAGTGACATCAGCTATCTGTGGAACCGTGATGAAGATGTGAGAGAAGAAGTTTGCGAGGGCGAACTTGAAGTTTTGGAAGGCAGAGATTTCGTCTGCTTGCATGGTTATGGTTATTATGGATTTTTCAAGCCGAGCGTAGGCGAAGTTCTTTCCCAAATTAAGGAATACGATCTTCCTTTTGTCAAGGCATTCGAAATCATTGAAAGTCCTCAAACAGCAAGCGACTTTTACAAAGACAGCTTCACATCTATCGCATTCGACAACGGCTATCATGTTTCAACCGTGAGATTGTACAGTGCAAAAAGGTGATACAGGCAATCGGTGTAGTTTATAACTGCACCGATTTTGCTCTTCTAAATATTTAGTAAATTATCAAAATATTTATACATTCTAGGTTTATCATACTTTAATTTAGTACAATTGCTATCACTCATACATATTGCAAATCTTAATTTATTAAATCCATATCATTTATCATATCTATCAAATATTTTACTTTATCATTATCCATATTCAATTATCCTCCTCTTAAAATCTGGTATCATTATTTTTTTTATTCTTGGGTTGCTTATTTTCATCTGGTATATAGTCAAATGCTGTATCAATTTCTTGCATTTGGAATTTATCTTCTTCATTGCTAGTTTGTTCTGTAATTCTTCAATAGCATTTTCAACTATTTTCTTCGTTCAATTCTCACTCCTCCTTATAAAATAAAAAGAGACATCAAAGTACAATACGAGTACTACTGACATCTCTTAAATCCATTTATCATAAACTAAAATATAAATCTGTTCTATAAAAAGTTCGAACAGATACGTCGTTGGAGCGAATAAACAACAGGTTACGAACTAAGTTCTCTTTCTAAAAATATTAGATATGAATTATTATTAAATTTCAATGGTAGTATAGAAAGATTTCAATATTTATTATATAATATATACACGTGAAGTCTTAAATATATAAATGATTGGAGTAACTTAATGAATAATGAATTAATAAATAATGATAACGAAATAAATAATATTTTTGATAATATCAAAGATTTAGTTATAAATAGTAGAAACAAAATTTATCAGACTGTAAATACTGAAATGCTTAGCTTATATTGGAATATAGGAAAAGCAATTATGGAAATACAACAAGGCAATGAAAGAGCAAGTTATGGCGATGCTGTTTTAAAAAAGTTATCAGAAAAATTAACTAATGAATTTTAAAAAGGATTTTCCAAGAGAAATTTAGAAAGAATGAGAAAATTTTATATATGTTTTCCAATTGCGACAACAGTGTCGTCGCAATTAAGTTGGTCTCATTATTTGGAAATTATTAAAATTGAAGAAGAACAAAAAAGAAATTTCTACATAAAAGAAACTATTAATTCTAAATGGAGTGTTAGAGAACTTCAAAGACAAAGAGATTCGCTACTTTATGAAAGATTAATATTGTCTGCTGATAAAAATAAGATATTAGAACTATCTGAAAAAAGAGCAATTATAATTATGACTAATAAATTTATTAAAAACGCATTAGATTGCATAATTTTTCATTCGCAACTAAAATGCAACCAAAAATATCGTACTAGTTTGTAGTAACAACTACCTATTTTTACTATAATAGTCTCAAAGAAAGGAGAAATTCAAAATGAAAATAATAGGAGAACTTACTTTTGCAACAATAATTTTAATAGGTTTAACAATACTAATTTCTTTTATTTTTTTAATAATATTTACTATTAAGGCTTTAATAAAATATGTAAAGTCAAAAGATATTAAAAAAGAAAAATCACTTATTAAAAAATCGCTTGGAGAGGTCTTAAAACAACATAGAGAAGAATGTAAAATGACGCAAGAATTTGTTGCTGAAGCTATTGGCGTAAGTAGACAAGCCGTATCTAAATGGGAAAATGGAACTTCTGATCCTAACACATCTAATTTAATTGTATTAGCAAAATTGTTTAAAATATCTCCCGAAGAATTACTAGATGAGATACAATAATTGAGTAAAGTATGAAAGGAATAAAAATATGAATAAAAATAAGAAAAAGATTAAAAAGAGATATATTTTCTTGGGAATATTTTTAGTTTTATTTATTATAGTGCGTGTATTTATGTACTTTGGAGGATTTAGTACAGGCAAAAATATTGAACCACAAGAATTTTTAAAATATACACAAGATATTGAAAATATAAATATACCTGAAAATGTTAAAATAATAGCACTAGGAGAAGCTACACATGGAAATGTAGAATTTCAAGAACTTAAACTTGAGATATTTAAAATAATGGTTGAAAAATATGGTGTTAAAGCATTTGCTATAGAGGGCGATTATGGTGGCTGCGAAAAAGTGAATCAGTATATTCTAGGAGGAGATGGGTCAGCAGATGAAATGGCAAAAGCTATTGACTTTAAAATTTATAAAACAAAAGAAATTGCAGAACTAATTTCATATATGAGAAAATACAATGAAAAGGTTACAGACAGCGAAAAATTAAGATTTTATGGATTTGATATGCAAAGATATAAATATAATTTTGAATTTTTAAACAGTAATTGTAAAAAATTAGGAATTGAAACTAAAGAGCTAGAAAAACTTATGAATGGTAATGAGTGGAATAATGAATATGATAATAAAAAAAGGATTGAAGTTATTACCCAAATAAAAAAAGAACTTCAAAAAAAGGAAAACTCAAAACAAGCAATTCACTTAGCAGATATATTGCTTCAATATTTTGAATTACAAACAATAGAAAAAAATGATATTAGTTTATTAAGAGATAAGTATATGGCAGAAAATGTAAAATGGATATTAAAACAAGAAGAACAACTTGGCCATAATCGTATATTTATATCAGGTCATAATATGCATGTTGCAAAATATGGTAGTATGGATTCTATGGGAAAATTACTTTTCAAAGAAATAGAAAATAAATACTATGTGATTGGTACAGATTTTTATAAAACTAAAGTTAATCTTCCAAAGCATTCATCAAATAATCGTACAATTCAAACATTCTATTCTCACGATCCATTAGCCAAAACAGCAAAATTAGCTGGACTAGATAGGTGTTGGTTAGACTTTTCGAATATTCCAAAAAATACAGAATTATATAACACAATTACAAGTTATATTTATATGGGAAATCTTGGAGAAAATTATTCTTTGATAATGCGTTTACTTCCACCGAGCTATCGAACTTTTCAACCACCTGCAACTTTATATGATAGTATGATAATTGTAGTAAATGCTACACCTACAAAAATTGATCTAAAATAAATGATTTATCAAAATTAATCATATCTATAATTATTTGTAAATTAATAATCTTATTTCCATTAAAGGGTATGGGAGTTCCATAGTAGAATTTGTATGGGAGTACAAATTCAGTGCTGGCTAGACATAGATTTTATTCCCATATTCAAGAAAAATAAAAACTTACGAACTTTTAAGTCCGTAAGTTGATTTCAAATGGAGCCACTAAGCAGAATCGAACTGCTGACCTACGGGTTACGAATCCGTTGCTCTACCAACTGAGCTATAGTGGCATATTATATGTGGGCTGGAGGCAATCTCAATCAGCCCACTATTTTATTATTCAGCTGTGTTTGTATCTGAACTATCTACAGTATTATTTATAGTATTTGTACTTTCTGAATTATTTGAAGACAAACTACTATAAGAAACTGAATATAATTCTATTTCTTTCAAATTGTCAGAATTAATTAAACCAATTTTTCCATTATCATTTTCACTATCCATATAAAATACTTGTGATTTTAATACATTAATAAATGTTGAATAAGTGTTTAATTCTTTTACAATTTTATTATCTGTTCCATCTGTTTTTACTCTATAAATACAAACTGTATAATTTGATGTTGATTCATCTTTATAGTTCATATAATAAATGTAATCACCTGATAAATTCATATTATATGCTGATGTATCACAAATAACTTTATTATCTGAACCATCTATTTTTATTTTACAAATTTGTTTATCTTTATTTGTATAATAAATATAATTATCTTTTATAGTAACACTATATAGTCTTTCTCCATTAACTGGTTTTGCATTTGTTCCATCAATGTTCATAATATAGGTTACATAGTTAACATTGTCAGCTTCTTCTTGTGTTAGTTCTTCTGAATTTTCTGGATAATCATTGTATAAAATATACTTTTCGTTCATTCCTAAATATCCAGTTTTATTTTTACTAATTTGTGTTTTATTATTTCCATCTAAGTCCATCTTGTATATATTATAATTCTCGCCAATATAATATATTTTATCTTTAATTACATATATTTCATAACAATCATTACTAAACTCATTATCATTTAAAACAGTTAGGTCTGAACCATCTTGTTTTATTCTACAAATCTTATTATTTACATAGTCTAAGCTTGCTTTTTCATCATCTGGTAATGTTGAAGCTAAATTATCAGCTTCTGATGTTGCAATTGAAATAAAGTATAAATATCCATTAACTGCATTTAATGAAAGTATATCATAATCAGCCTCTAAAATTGTTTGCATTTTGCTTCCGTCATTTTTTACTTTATTTAAACATATTTTACTGCTATCTGCATTAGGAGAAACATAAAATACCCATTGTTTTTCATAAGCTGAATACCCATAATTTCTAATGTTTCCTATTGTATTACCAACTGTATTTTTTCCAGCAAATATATTAGAAAAAACATTTGTTGTTAATTGCAAAATTATTAAAGCAATTACAATAACTAGTAAAACTACTAATTGAATTACTTTCTTTTTGGTAAATTTCTTTTCATTATTTGAAGAATCATTTTTAGCTTTCTTGCTCTTTTTCTTCTTATCATTTTTTTCTTCAGCCACTTTAAATTTACTATTTCCATCAGTATTTTCATTTGATGAAATCTCGTTTAATAGGCTTTTTTGGCAATCTTCGCAAAGTTTATTATCTCCATCTGGAATCTCTTTGCCACATCTAGCACAATTCATTTGTATCCCTCCTAATAAAAAATATATCTATATTAAATCACAGTATTAAAATATAATCAATAAAATAAGATGAAATTATTAAAATTATAATAATCTCATCTTACAATTTTAATAAGCTTTTCTATGCTCACTTGCACCATAATTTATATAATGAATATAATAGTCTCTATAATTATTTTTAAATGCATTCTTCAAGTCAGCATTATTATCTCTATATGTTTTTACTATAAATGTTGAACTAGCTGGTCTGCCTTCAGATATTCCACATTCAGAAAAATGTCTAACCGCTAAAGTATAACTTGTTTTAAATGCACTCTTTAAATCAGCATTGTTATTTACATAGTATTTTACATCAAATTGTTCTGATGCTTTTCTTCCTTCAAATACACCATTTGCAACAAAGTGATTATATGCTGCTACATAATCTTTTTTAAATGCTTTTTTCAAATCCGAATAATTATTCAAATAATATCTAGCATTAAAGATTAAAGATGCTTGTCTTCCCTCTTTTTTACCATAGTTTAACCAGTGATTTTTTAATTGTTTTTCATTATATCCATACGCATTTCTTAAATCAGGATATAAGTCTGCATAAACTTTAGCATCAAATAAATATCCTTCAATATCAATTGGTGTTAAATCGTAAGAATTATTAGCAACTCTTCCTTCTTTTCTACCAAATGATACATAATGTTGCATAAGCTCTAATGCACTCATATTCTTTAAATCTGTATTATTTTCTTTATAACATTTTCCATAATACTCTTTTGAACTAGCTCTTAATTCTTTATATCCATTTGTAATAAAGTGATTATATGCTGATGTCTTATTCGTTCCAAAAGCTTTTTTCAAATCAGCATTATTATTTAAATAGTATGATGCATTAAATAATGGTGATGCCTGTCTGCCTTCTGCAATTCCATGTTCTAGCCAGTGTGTTCTTAGGTCTTTTTCATTATAACCAAAAGCATTTTTTAAATCTGTATTATTATCTGCATAATATTTATAATCAAATAAAACCCTTTCAACACCTGTAAGTGCTTTTCCAAGTGCTTGTCTATTCTCAGGTCTACCAACTTCTAAGTAGTGTTTCATAAGTTCTGCATTATTTAGATTCTTTAAATCGTCATAATTGTTTTTATAGTCTCTTCCACAATATTCTGATGAACTCTCTCTTGGTTCATTATATCCATTTGTAATAAAATGATTATATGCTGCTAAATAATTTCTTCCAAAAGCTGCTTTTAAATCATTGTTATGATTTACATAGTATACAACATCAAATACTGGAGAAGCTTGTCTACCTTCTGATATACCACTTGATAACCAATGCTTTTTTAATTCTGTAGCATTATTTCCGAAAGCTGATTTTAAATCTGCATATTTATCTGCATAAAATTCCGCATCAAATACTAAATCAGCTACAGATATTTGCTCACCATTTCCAGTTGTACCTGTATCACCTGTTAAAGCTAAATATGTAGTTCCTGATGAAGAGTTTCTTGCAACATATCCATAAGTTCCAGATTCTTCTGATACAATTAAATCCCAATAAATGCCATCAATTTGATTTGATGCTCTACTTAGTATTTTTACTTTTTCTCCATTATTTAATCTTGAAATTTCAATTTTACTACTTGATGTTGATGAAAATACTGTCAAAGTCTGATTTTTACCAACATTTACAGTTGCTGATTCATAATATGTATTATTTTCCTTTTTAGTATTTGGTCTACTACAAGCTGTTTCTGGCATATTTTCAAAAACAGGAATTATAAATGTATGTGCTGAAGATAAAATTCCATCTTGTTCATAGTATTTTTTTAAAGTTCTACCTTCCATTTCAGCAGCCATTATATTTTGTTGATATTGGTGATTAAATAAGTTTCCTGATTCTGAAACAACATTATATTTTTGGAAATATAGTGTATTTTGTTTTCTACCAATATATCCATCTCTTACAAATGAAATACCTCCTCTGATAGAAAGTTCTGGCGTTGTCCAGCCTTGGTCTTGTGCATACTTTAATCCTCTTCTAATAATTGCTGCACTTCCATTAGCTGTAGCATTTATATTAAATAAATTATACACACCAACATATTCACCTTTATAACCTTGTCCAAGGCTTAATGTTGAACCATTCTTTCCTTGTTCATTTATAATTTTACTCGTAATATAGTAAGCATTTATATTACTTTCATTACTTACACTAACAATTGTATCAATTACTGATTGGTTGTCCAAAAAAGTATTTTTTACAGCCTTTGCAATTCCTGAAGCTGTTGCATTTGAATTTTCTAAGTTTTCAAATTGAAAAATACTATCAATTGAAATTGAATTTCTTGGATCCATCATATAAGCTAAAGCTTCCTTTGATGCACAATTATAACCACTGTCAAATTTTTGAACTGTACAAATCGGACAAAACCACATTCCATCTCTATTGTTTGTTTTTTCAACTAGGTTTTTAGGTACATGATTATGTCCTTGAAACTCCATATTTAATGCATCTTCCCAATTTATACCAGTTTCATAAATTTGAAATTCAAATTGACCATATTGATTTTTTAGTTTTTGAATCAAACTTTTAAAACCTGGATATTTGCTTTCATCAAGTTGTGTATAATCATAAGTAGAAGAAGCATATACTTGGTTAATATTTAAGCAATTCCATACTGCATTAGTTAATATAATTAATATAAATAAAATTAATATTTTCTTCAGTTGTTTCATTAAAATTCCTCCAAATATTAGATTATTTCTAGTAAAGTATATCTTTAATCCGTTTCAAAGTCAATATAACAAATTAGGCTGTTTTGACAAATAATCCTAATTTATTATAAATTTCCCTTTTATGCTTCCTCTTGCAATATAATATCTCTTTTTAGCAATTCATTTCTTATAATGCCTGTTCCTAAGTATTTTCCTTCATTATATATATTATAAATTCCATCTTTTTCTCTAAAAGTTAGCATTACTCCATTTAAAAACAATTCTTTTTTTCTTGTATTTAGCTCTATTTTAGGTAGATCAGAAAAGACTTCTTCCATAGTATATGAATGTATATTAAGCCATTTATCATCTGTTTTGTTTAATTCTAATTCTTCAAAAGTTATAGCATCTTTTATTTCAAATTTATCTACTTTAGTTCTAATCAGACTTTTCATATATCCAACTGTATCAAGCATTTTGGCAATATCTTCACACAATGTACGAATATATGTTCCTTTTGAACATTCTACTTCAAAAGTTATCTCACATTTTTCTTTTGAAAAATCAACCAATTTAATATTATAAATTTCAATTTCTCGCTTTGGTACATCAACCACTTCACCTTGTCTAGCATATTCGTATAGTTTTTTACCATTTACTTTTATAGCAGAATACATTGGTGGAGTTTGCAACTGTTTTCCAAGAAATTCTTTCAAAATTTTTTCTAAATATGTAGTTTCAAATACATCAGTATTCACACTTTTTTCTTCAATCGTTTTTCCTTCCGAATCACCTGTATCTGTTGCAATTCCTAATTTTAATGTTGCAATATATGTTTTTGTATGTTCAACTAAATATTTAGAAAGTTTGGTAGTATCTCCAACAAGAATTGGTAATACACCTGTGGCCATTGGGTCTAATGTTCCAGTGTGTCCTGCTTTCTTTTGATTTAGTATCTTTTTTAACTTAGATACAGCATCTTGTGATGTAAATGTAGTCGGTTTATTTAATATAAAAATTTTATTCATTTTTGTTCCTTTTCAAATTATTTTAACATATCTTTTTTATTTAGCCAAACAGTGACAATAATAGTTACCAATATTGCTGCTGTAATCATAATAACAAATCCAAATGGATTTTCTTGAAATGGCAAATGAACATTCATTCCCCAAAAGCTTGAAATCATCGTAGGAACCGCTAAAATAATTGTAATTGATGTTAAAGTTTTCATAACTCCATTTAGGTTATTTGAAATTATAGAAGCATACGCATCCATTGTTCCATTTAATATATTATTATATATTTGAGCCATTTCAATAGCTTGCTTATTTTCAGTTATTGCATCTTCTAATATATCTTCATCTTCATCATATAATTTTATTATCTTGCCTCTTAATGTTTTCTCCATAACAAGTTCATTTGATTTTAATGATGTTGCAAAATATACTAAACTTTTTTCTAAACTAAGCATTTTTAAAAGTTCTTTATTACGCATTGAATTTTTTAATACATATTCAGCAAATTCAGTTTCTTTATTAATTTGTTTTAAGTATGTTAAATAATAAGATGCATTCAAATATAATATTTGAAAAATAAATCTCGTTTTTTTATAGGTTTGAAAGTTTTTAATTTTTCTTTTTTCAAAATCTTCAATAACTTTATTTTTTTTTATTGAAACTGTTATAAAAAAATCATCTCTTACCACTATCATTCCAATTGGCATTGTTGTAAAGTTTTCAGCATTATCATTTTTTTCTGAAATTGGAACATCAACTACAAATAAAGTTGTACTATCTTCATCTTCTTGATCAATTCTAGCTTTTTCTTCAATATCTAATGCATATCTAATAAATTGGTCATTCATTCTAACGTTTTCGCAAACTGCTTTTATTTCTCCTTCAGTTGGATTTACCATATTTATCCAACTTCCTTTTATATATTCCTTAGTTTCTTTTAGTTCATTAGTTTCAATATCTGTATTATAAATCTTTACCATAAAATCACCCACTTATCTTTCTTTATATTTTTATTCTATATATTATGTTGTTTATGTCAGATTCTATTGTTTTATTTAAAACTATTAAATTTCTGCAAAGTTGTGTTCTACTTTAATTACAGCAAAATATTTTTCATTCAAATTATGAATATTATCCTTTACTTCTTTTTCTATTCTTTTAAAGTCTTTTTCTTTATAATTATATGGTACAACTAAATCAAAAATTATATTTACTCTTTTTCCACCATTTGTCATCCTAAAGTCATGAATAGAATATTCTTCATCTATACTTTTAACAACTCTTTCAACAGTTTTCTTCATATTATTGATTTCTTGGTTATTTACTACAATTGGATCCATATGTATTGTTGTAATACAGCCAAATTCTTTATACATTGCTTGCTCTACATTATCTATGACATCATGGACTTCACTAATGTTTCCATCTGCTGGTACTTCAGCATGAAAAGATACGATTTTTCTACCTGGTCCATAATCATGTACCATTACATCATGTATTCCTACAATTTCTTTATAATTTTTTACAAAATCATAAATTTTCTGAATAAATTCTTTATCTGGTGCAGAGCCAATTAACATATCAATCATCTCTTTTGTAGCTTTTATCCCAGTAACAAAAATGAAAATCGAAACAATTAAACTTACAAAACCATCTATTGAAATACCTGCAAACTTTGCTACAAAAGCTGAAATCAAAACTGCTGAAGTAGATACAGTATCTGAAATGCTATCATAAGCTGCACCCTTTAAAGCTGTAGAATCTATAATTTTTGCTATTTTATTGTAAAATATAAACAACCATAATTTTGCAATTATCGCAATTATAAGTAAAACTATTGTAACATTATTTATACTCGGCAAAGAAGGAGCAATAATCTTTTCAATTGAAGTCTTAAATAATTCAATTCCTACAAGTACAATAAACATATCAACTATAAAACCAGTGATATATTCCATTCTTCCATGTCCCCACGGGTGTTCTTTATCTCCAGCTTTTCTAGAGAGCTTAAATCCAATCATTGTAACAAGCGAAGAACCTATATCAGTTATATTATTTAAGGCATCTGAAATTATTGCTATAGAGCTTGATATTATTCCTACAATTAGTTTGGTAATTGATAGAAAAATATTTACCGCAATTCCAGTTCCACTAGCTAATGTAGCATATTTTCCTCTAATTTCTGAACTCATCTGATTCACATCTGCTGTATTTTTATCTTTTATAAAAAGTTTGATTAGTAAATTAGTCATATCTTACCTCACACATTTTCATCAATATTATTATTTTATTACACTTCTTGTTTATATGTCAATGAAAACAGGAATATTTAATAACAAATATCATACTACTTAAAAGCCTTTTATCTATTGATTGTCATATCCAAAGCTCAAAAAAGCAGAAGCGCCATCGACAATTGTCGATAGCGTTCCTGCTTTTTAAGTACAGTTCTTACTGCACAAGCTCATGATAGTATTCGTCTACGAATTCTAAACTCTCAAGAGCTGTTTCCACAGTAATGTTTGCCACCACTTCCCTAACTAGGGAGTCGAACTCCGATTTCACCTCCATCTCGGCACTGGTAAGAACCTTCTTTTTCTTACCCTCTTGGTGACTAAATTTTCCTGCTCCATAGCTTTTCTCTATCTTTTTCAAGAACAGATATTGAATAGCCTCAGCAGTACTTGTTTTCGCCGTTTCCTCATCATCACCTACTCTTGCAGTTACAGTTCCTTTCTTCAAAGAAAGATAGCCATAAATAAAAATAGGAGTATCACCATACCCACCATTGTTCATGGTAATCTGTTGTTCGCCCAGCATTGCCTGAATTGCAACGGCATCTTCAATACTACTTACATTCAAGCTTTCGTATTCTTCAGCCTTTTGCTTGCGCATATTGCTCACGCGTTGCATCTCAACAATGTTCCTGAGTTCAACGATGTTAAACATCTTTCTGTTGTCCATACTGTCTTCGCAACCAACTTTAATCTGTTTACCAGAATCAAGTTTTACTTCCTTTACAGTTGTCGTAAACAGTGTAGCCATATCAAGATCCACAAAATCACTTTGACCCCAAAGTCCATGTTGAATTTTAAAGACCTTTCCATCGATAATAACTGCTTCTTGCTGTTTAATAGATTGCTCATACTCTTCATATCGAGCAACTTTTTTCTCGTATGCTTCCTTAAGTTCAGCGTAATCAGGATGTGATTTTTCATAATGCACATCAGTAGATATGTGTCTTCCAGCAAAAGATTTGTTAACTGTTACCTCAACGGAATCGTAGGTACTAGAATATCTGGTACTTTCTTCAGTGTGAATACTTGTAGGAACAAGTTCAAACAAAGTTTTCTCATCAATTGCTGTTGCAAAAGTAAGAATATTAAGTTTGCTTACCACACCATAGAATTTTCTCGTTTCAACAGTTCTAGGAATTCCAACTACAAAGTTAGAATAACTAGATATGCAACTGTTTCGATTCAGCCGTGCCACCATTCCATTCTCATCTACATAATCACTGTATCCTCTGATATATACATGAGATACCAGACCGCACAAACAAGACTTTACAATTGCATCTCTGTCATCATTGTTAGTCAGCTCAACGATTCCAGTCAAAGTCTCACGCATTTTTCTGATATGAGTCTTAATCTTAAAAAAGTTTTTCTTTCTTATTCCAAGGCTCTCAAAGTCAATGTGTCCCTGCTTGTTCAAAACATTCCAAACATCAAGTTCTGCAAGCAAGTCACTATCTCTCTCATTTGTGAAATGATAGTAGGAACTTCTCGGAGTCAACAAACCTCCCATCTCAATAATAGCAGAAATAATCATCACAGGCTCAGTAACGCCGTACTTTTCAGCCTCGATAATCATTCTCGCCAACTGTACAGAGACAGGAATTCTAACCATCTTGTAGCCAAGTTCGGTTACTCGTTTTCCAGAAAAAGCTCCAAGAGCTGTCAGTTCTTTCTTTGCAGACAGAATAGCTGCCTTTTTAGGCTGATGATAAAAATCAAGTTCTTCAGCATCAAGCCCAGCTACGGCAATCTGCAAAACTACACGATCCAAGATACTTCTGTTAATTTCAGGAATTGTATAGTCATCTCTGCAATCAATAGGCAAGTCAGAGCACAGAAAATACTTGCCTTCCTTTGTTCTGCCAGCTCTACCTTTTCGCTGTTCAATATCTGCCTGGCTAATTGCTTTCAAAAACAGACCCTGAATTCCGTTAACTGCAATAGAAAGCTTAGCTTCACCACTGTCAACGACAACATCAATATCTGGAATAGTGATTGAAGTCTGAGCTACATTGGTAGCAACGATAACTTTAGAGTGAGGATACTGAGCAAAGCATTTTTTCTGCTCCTCCCAGTCTAACTCGCCATGCAGAGGCAAAACTGTTGCATCTTCTGCATATACGCACTCCATCACATCAGAAATTTCTTTTTTGCCTGCAGTAAACACTAGAATATTCTTTCCAAGTCTAATGTTTTCTTTAATCGTTGCAATAAAAGTTTCCTTAGGTCTTTCTTCAACCTCCACTTCATACAGTGTGCCAGGAATATTAAGAACCCCACAGTCTTCGCCAAAGAATTCAGCCAACCCAGTAGCATCCATCGTAGCACTCATAAGTACCACTTTGGTATTCCACTTGTTTTGCATGAACTTACACCATGCAATCAAGGTCTCAATATTAAGGTTCCATTCATGAACCTCATCAATAATCAAAACCTTCTCTGCTTTGGTATCTTCGGTGAAAATTGTCCTGATTAGCTGTAAGCCATCAGTACAGTACACAATCTTGCTACTTTCAGAAGTACATTTGTCATAGCTTGTTCTATAACCCACTTCCTCTCCAAGAGTCACATCCATTTCTTCAGCAACTCTTGTTGCCAAAGTCTTGGCTGCCATAATACGTGGCTCTGTCACAATTATCTGGCTATAATGTTCAGCCAAATACTGCGGAATCTGAGTCGACTTGCCTGAACCAGTCTCAGCAGAAATCAGCGTAAACGCATGCTGCCGAACGGTCTCAACAATATCATTCTTGTAATTTTCAACAGGTAACTTAGTCATATTTTTTCTCCTTAATGTAAGTTGTGTAATCGGACATATTCAATTGTAAATGTACTTTTTTTATTATATCACTTTTTATGTAAATTGTAAATCGATAGTTTTTGCTTTAATGATTCTATTTGTTATATATTCTTAACCATATTATTATATTCATATCTAAAGTGAATTTTATACAAAAAAACTGCACCTTCATTTCCAAGAAATGTTGGTGCAGGAACAGACAAGAGTCTGTTTTTTGATAATGAATTATTATTCTACTTTAGTGATTCGCAGGTCCCATACCGCTATGGTCTGTCCCTGCTGAGCAGGTCCGATAAGAACTGCAAAGTTACTGCCAGGTGCTAACACCAGTTGGCTTCCACGCCAGGATTCCCTATACCATAAAAGGTCAGCCAATCTTTGGAACTTGTTAGCTCCATATGCATCATCCGGAAAGTATTGAGATACCTTAAAATTCTGAACGTATCCCAGTTTTCTGTTGATGACTTTCATCAGAGGAAGGGCTATCGGGTCGTTGCCAAAGATTTGGCAACCGATTTCTTGGTCCATCTCAAACCTGCTGTGTACCGGTTGTACAAAGGAAATAGAATCCTCTATAAGGCTCCACAACGCAGGAATCAGAGGATCAATCCCTTCTTTCCAACTCTTCGGTATCACCTCCTTGATATCTGCGGACTTGCTTTTTTTCAAAATAACATTATTCATTTCTTCTCCTTGAGCATTCGCTCTTACTATGGTGTATAAATCGTGCGGAATTGGATAATGGATAAAAATTTGCTATTTATAGTATATCACAGATTAACATAAAATGCAAATTTTTAGTAATTAAATATTCCTTATATAAATTTCCATCAGGCTGACATGATAATAATGTGATAAAGTTCAAAAATAAAGACTCTGTTTATCAAAACAAAGCCTTTATTTTCATCTATTTACTATTGGTACCGATGGTGGGACTCGAACCCACATGGTTTCCCGCCAGATTTTGAGTCTGGTGCGTCTGCCAGTTCCGCCACATCGGCATACAAATTCTCTTTATTGAATGATAAAGAGAACTGCTTAACTACGTGTTTGATTATACTACAAAAAAAAATCTGTGTCTACCCTTTTATCTACTTTTTTATTTATTTTTTAATTTCATTTTTAAAACTTGTTCCATATTTTAATTTTTCTAATCCAAAATAATCTAAAACAGTTGCTGATATATCTGCATAAGTACCTCTTATTCCTAAATCAACATTTTGCTTTAAGCTTTTTCCATAAATTAAAATAGGTATATATTCTCTAGAGTGATCTGTACTTGGTGTACTTGGATCACAGCCATGGTCTGCAGTAATTATAAGTATATCATCTTCATTCATAGCAGAAATAATTTCTGGTAATTTACTATCAAAATATTCTAATGCTCTAGCATAGCCTTCTACATTGTTTCTATGCCCATATAACATATCGAAGTCTACTAAATTTGTAAAAATCAAATCATAGTGTTCTTCTTTATTTTTTAATATTTCAATATTCTTTTCTATTCCATCCGCATTTCCTTCTGTATGAACTGCTTTTTGAATTCCTCTTCCAACGAATAAATCCTCAATTTTACCTATAGCATATACTTTTCTATTATTCTCTGTAAGTACGTCTAACATTGTTCTTCCAAAAGTTGTTGCTTCAAAATCTTTACGATTATAAGTTCTCTTGTAATCTTCATTGCAAGTACCTACAAATGGTCTAGCAATTACAGTTCCTATATTATAGTTATATTTATCTATTACTTCTCTTGCAACTTTACAAATTCTATATAATTCCTCAACTGTATAAACTTCTTCATGAGCAGCAATTTGAAAAACACTATCAGCAGATGTGTATACTATCGGTTTTCTAGTTCTTACAGACTCTTCACCATATTTTTTTAATAAATCAGTTCCAGAACCTTTTTCGTTACAAATAAATCCTGGTATTCCAGCCTCTGCTGAAATTCTATCTAATAGTTCCTGTGGAAAACCTTTTGGAAATGTGGAAAAAGCTACTTCTGTAACATACCCAGATATTTCCCAATGTCCAACTGGACTATTTTTTCCTTTGCTTATTTCTGTTGCCTTTCCAAAACATCCAATTGGTTCATCTTCTTTTTCATTAATGTGCAATCCATTTATATTATATAATCCTATCTTCTTTAAATTTGGTAAATTCAAACTAGTATTATTATATATTCCTTCTAAAGTGTTACTGCCTTCATCTCCATACACATTGGCATCTGGTAATTCTCCAACTCCAAAGCTATCTAAAACTATAATATTTATTCTTCCCATATTACTCACTCCACCTTTACTTATCTTTGGAATACAATATAATTTATATATAAACTTATATTTCTGTTTCCTCTTTTGAATCAACTTCATCATCAATATCTGTATCATTTTCAACTGATTTTATTTCCACATCAGTTTCCTTATTTTTCTCTGTTGATTTTAAAGTAACATCATATTCAAAAACAATTATATCTTTAGATTTTGGCCAAATTAAATTGTCTTTTTCATTAAAATAATTATTAGTTCTGAATTTTGTTTTACTTATTTGCTTAAACTTAAATTTTTGACAATCAATTAAAACATTTGTTGATAAATCCATTCCCACCGGAAGTGTTTGCGTATTATTATCATATAATGAAATATTTGAATAATATAATAAAGGCATTCCTTCTTTAAAATTCAATTTAATCAAATTTAAAGCTCCTTCACCATTATCATGATAATCTGCAAGTTCGTTTTCAACATTTATATTGTATATATCAAAACATTTTTCATTAATTCTTTCAGTTATTGGTACAACTTTATATAAAGACATATCATATTTTGACTGAATTTTTGGAATTGCACCTTGTAAATAATTTACAACACTTTGCAATCTTTCAGTAAAATCAAAAATATCAATTTTTCTATTTACATTTAGTATTTTAAATTTACTTTTTTCATTTTCTCTATGGCTTTTACTGCCAATATATTTTACTTTTCTGCTATCATTCTCAACATTTCCAAATATATCAAAAGTTTCAGTATCTATATACAATCTATTTTTGTTATATTCTTCTTTTAATGAATATAAAGCAATTTCCAAAGCTTCTTTATTCATTTCATTTAATCTTAGCATATTTAAAATATATAGTAAATTCGTTTTTGCAATATATAAACTATCTAGTTCCTCTTTTGATAATCTTGTTCTTTGCAATTTGTCCATCTCTTGACCTAATTTTTCAAAATCCATTTCAAAATCAAATGCCTTTTTTATTGTATTAGTGTCTTGAACTTTTTTCTCAAAATTTCCCATTTCCAAAGAAAGCTTTTCATCTTTGTTAGCAAATTTCCAAAAATCAAAAATACTTTTTCTATGCTTATCAATTTCTTCAATGTATAAGCTTGCATTCTTTACTTTATTTGTGAAATTTTCAAGTTTTAAAGTCATTGCTTTTATATCTTGCATTAAATTTTTAATTTGCCTATCATTTTTTTCTTTTACATGATAAATCATTACTAAATCTTCAAGAGTGTAATATTTTTTCTCTTTTTCAAAGCTTTCCAAACTAATCATTTTAGTTTTTGTTTCTTTCTCAAGCTCTGAATCAGAAGCAATTTTTTCTTCTATTGTTTCTTTTTTATTTTTTGTTTTAGCCGTTTTAGTACCTTTTAAGAAAAATTTTACTTTACCAAAAAAAGTTTTCTTATATTCAAGATATGTTGATATTTCTTTTTGTTTTTCTAAATACTCACATTCTTTACCATTAGTTTTAGAAGTCAAATCTTCTAGTTTTTCCTCTAGCTCATTAAAGTTTTCTTCCTGACTTTTCATTTCTTCTAAAGCTATTAAATACTCACTTTTAATAAAATCTTCCAAATTGTCATAACTTATTCTTATTTTTCCCATGTATAGTTCAAGTCCATTTTTGCTATCTATTTTAGTAGTAAATTTAAAATGGTCTTTTATCTCTGTTTGCATAATAAACAGTGCTTTTAATAACTTATAAAATTTTATTGCTTCTTCTGGATTTATTAACTTCATTTTATATGTGCTTTTTACATTTTGATAAACATAAGTATCTCCTACAATTTGAAGCGATAATTTTCTATTTCTATCATATACTTCAAATATTAAAGGCCAATTTTTTGTAAAAAGCCATAAATAATTTTCAACGTCTGTTATTTCATCACGAGTTAAAAATTCTCCACTATAATTAACATAGTTTATTGGTACAAATATTTTAGGTGCATTTTTAACTCTTTTATTTTCAGCAAATTCAATTTTCTTTTTTAATAGATAAAAAAACTCAGAGAAAGTTTCTTCTTTAGTGCAAACAAGCATAAAGTAGCTATCTGTTTGCTCTGAATAATAAATTTGCCAAAGATGATCTTTGTTATATTTAACTCGAAAAGGCTCTGTTTTTTCCAATTCTTTTTGTACAATAGCAATATTTTCTATTTCAGCTATTGAAAGTTTTGTAAATATTTTTAATAAAGTTGCATATCTTTCAATATCTTCTTCTGTTCCTGTTGGATTGAAAAATCTGCCTAATGGTACCGCCTTTGAATATTTTTCCTTTATATCATCATTTCTGTGAGTAGGTGTTAGGAGAATTTGAATTTTGTCTATTGGAACGAATTGAAATACTCTATGATCTCTATCATTATTTAATCTTGTTGTATTAAAAGATATTGGACTAAAATCCTTTAAATACTCTGGTACTTCTTCTGTATTTAAACCTAAATATTTAAGTTTTTCTAGTAAGTCTTCTTTTGTGTCTTTTTCCACATCTATTTCCCCCTAAAATTTCCATCTATTGCACATATTTCAATGAATAAAATTCATAATTTCCAGTTGTTTTGTTTAACATATATGTAATTTTATATGTTTCTAAGTCTTTTACCTTTATATCCAATATTGCCTGAACATACTTTGGTATTTCTGTATTTTCTTCATAAATATTTTCTAAAGTATCTGTTAATCTACCTATAAATGATTTTGTTTCAAAATTATAATGCTGATAAGCAACATAAGAAAAATGATATATTCCATCTTTTCCTAACATTTCACCACAATTTTTCACATAAATTGGATGAAGTGTAATTTCTATTCTATCATTATATTTTATGGCTTTAGAATATAAATTATCAATTATAAAAGAATCTTCAACACCGTCTCCTGCTTCAAATTGTATATAATATTTATTGCTTGGCTTATCATAAATAATATCATATAATGATGTATCTGAACCCGCCATTACAAGATCTTTATTACTAAAATTAGCATTTTTATATTCTATGTTTCCAAAAATGTCTTTTATATATTTATCCAATACACTAGCATCAATACTTACAGCAGATGTTTCACCAGTATAACTATTTTGCCAGTCTTCCTTTTTTACTTTTGACCAAGCAAATTTCAAAATAAAATCATTAGTTATATTTTTTCTACTAATTTCCTTGATATTAGCAATATACCTGAAATCATTTGAAGGAAAAGCCCCTGTTAATGGTATTATCTTTTGCACTATTTCATCTGAAAAAGCAACTTCTATACCTTTATTAGAATTATTATCTTCAGTAGCTTCTTCTTCAATAACTTCAGACTCTGAATTTTGTGAGTTACTAATCAATTTATCCTTTTCTTCTTTTTCCTTAAAAAAAGCAAAAAACACAAATGCAATTAAAATTAGAAAAATAATTATAGACATAAATAATTGAATTTTAGACATTTTATATTTCTTTTCTTCTTCCATATATTGCTCCTTCAAACATTATGCTGTTTCTTGATTTCTAGGATTCTTTCTTGCTTTTTTCTTCATTTTTACTGGTTCTTTTGTTCTCTTTTCATCTATAACAAGTTTTGGTTCTGTTTTATTTATAACAGTATCCTTTGTTATAATACATTTAACTATTTGTGGATTTGAAGGGATATCATACATAACATCTCTCATTATTTCTTCAATAATTGAACGAAGTCCTCTTGCACCAGTATTTCTTTCTATTGCTTTATTAACAATTTCTTCAAGTGCTTCTTGTTCAAATTCAAGTTCAACTCCATCAAGTTCTACTAATTTTTTGTATTGCTTTACAAGTGCATTCTTTGGCTTTGTAACAATATCTATTAAAGCTTCTCTAGTAAGTCCTTCTAATGTTGCTATAATTGGAAGTCTTCCTACAAATTCTGGAATCATTCCAAATTTTAATAAATCTTGTGGTAATAATTGTTTTAATATTGCTGTTCTATCGATTTCTTTTTTGCTCTCAATCTGAGCTCCAAATCCGATTGATTTCTTTCCAACTCTATCTTTTATAATTGAGTCTAGTCCTTCAAAAGCTCCTCCACATATAAATAATATATTAGATGTGTCTATTTGAATAAATTCCTGATGAGGATGTTTTCTTCCTCCTTGTGGTGGTACTGATGCAACCGTACCCTCAACTATTTTTAATAAAGCTTGTTGCACACCTTCACCACTAACATCTCTTGTTATTGATGGATTTTCTGATTTCCTTGATATTTTATCTATTTCATCTATATAAATAATTCCTCTTTCAGCTTTTTCAATATCAAAATTAGCTGCTTGAATCAATTTAAGTAAAATATTTTCAACATCTTCACCAACATATCCAGCTTCTGTAAGTGTTGTAGCATCTGCTATTGCAAATGGGACATTTAAAACTTTAGCCAAAGTTTGTGCAAGTAAAGTTTTTCCACATCCTGTTGGACCTAATAATAAAATATTACTTTTTTGAATTTCTACATCATCCATATATTCTAAGTTATTTATTCTTTTATAATGATTATATACAGCAACAGAAAGTGTTTTTTTAGCATCCTCTTGACCTATTACATATTCATCTAAAATCTTTTTTATCTCTGCAGGTGATGGTATCTCTTGGTTCTCTTCAACAATATCTTCATCAAATTTTTCTTCTTCCATAATATCTTGACAAAGACTAATACATTCATCACAAATAAATACATTAGGTCCTGCAATAATTTTTTTAACAGCCTCTTGTGGTTTTCCACAGAAAGAACATTTTACATTCTTTTCAGAATTTTTTGCCATAATTTACCTGTATCCACTAAAATTAATAATAATTATAGCGGATACATCTCCTTTCTAAATCTTTACACGAAATTGTTTTAGAACTTATATTAATTTTTTCTTGTATTTAAAATACCATCAATTAAACCATATTTTAAAGCTTCTTCTGCTGTCATATAATTGTCTCTTTCCGTATCCCTTTCGATAGTTTCTAAATTTTGCCCTGTTCTATCACTTAACAATTTATTTAATTTTTCTCTTGTTTTTACCATATGATCAGCATGAATTTTTATTTCTGTTGTTTGACCAGAAATTCCGCCACCACCGATTAATGGTTGATGTATTAAAATTTCAGCATTTGGTGTTGCAAATCTTCTTCCTTTTGTACCAGATGTTAATAATACTGCTCCCATACTAGCAGCCATTCCAACACAAATTGTTGAAACTGGACATTTAATATAATTCATGGTATCTACTATTGCCATCCCATCTGTAATAGAACCACCTGGACTATTGATATATAAACTAATTTCTCTATCTGGATCTTCAGATTCTAGAAATAATAATTGTGCAACTACTAGACTAGCTGAAGTTGGATTTACATCCTCTGCTAAAAATATTATTCTATCTTTTAATAATCTTGAAAAAATATCATAACTTCTTTCACCTTTGCTTGTTTGTTCAACAACATAAGGTACTAAACTATTATCTATCATAAATTACCTCCTAATTTCATATAACAAAATTATTTATCTTTTAATACACTTTAATATATACTATATTATTATTTTTTTCAAGTATTTTCTAATTATTTTCATGTATATTATTTGACATTATCCTACATTTTTCTAAATAATAAATATATTATTTAACAACTTTTTAAAGTCTTTTTCATACAAAAAGGTCAATTTAAATTTGAATATTACTAAACATATTTCAAATCAAATTGACCTTTACATTCTAATTAATTATTTTATAAACTATTTTGTAGCTTTTTTAGTTGTTTTCTTTTCTGTTTTTTCGGCTTTATCAGCTTTTTTTGTTTCTTTAGCTTCTTTATCAGCTTTTTCTACTTTTTCAGTTCTAGCTGTTTTAGTAGCCTTTTTTGTAGCTTTTCCTACTTTAGCATTTTCAACTATATAGTTAATTGCTTTTTCTGTTTCTAAGCTATTTTTAATGTTTTTCATTAATTCTGTATTAGCTTTTAATTCATCTTCTTTTCTTCCATAAGCTTCAGCTAATTCTTTTACTTTGCTATCTATTTCTGCATCTTCAACAGCTAATTTTGCATCATTGAATATAGCTTCTAATACTAATCTCATTTTTACAGAAGATTTTGCTGATTCTTCACTTTCTTTTCTGAAATCAGCCATTTTCTTTCCAATCATGTTTAAGTATTGTTCGAAAGAAACTCCTTGATATGATAATCTTCTATTCATATCTTCTACCATATTGTCTAATTCGATTTCTACCATTCCAGATGGAATATCAACTTCTGCTAAATCTGTAACAGCTTTAACAGCAGCTTCTTCTAATTCAGATTTTGTTCTAGCTTCATTATCTTTTTCTTGTTTTGCTTTAATATCAGCTTTTAATTCTTCTAAAGAATCAAATTCACTAACATCTTTTGCAAATTCATCATCTAATTTTGGTAATTCTTTTTTCTTAATTTCATGAACTGTAACATTAAATACAGCATCTTTTCCAGCTAATTCTTTTGAAAAATATTCTTCTGGGAATTTAACTTTAACATCTTTGTTTTCATCAATTTTCATACCAATAACTTGGTCTTCAAATCCTGGTATAAAAGATCCACTTCCTAATTCTAATTCGTGGTTTTCAGCTTTTCCACCTTCAAAAGCAACACCATCTACTGTTCCAACAAAATCAATAACAGCTGTATCACCTTTTTCTGCTGCTCTATCTGTAACTGATACCATTCTTGCATTTCTTTCAGCCATTTGATCTAATTCATGTTTAATTGAATCTTCTGTTACTTCGTGTTCTGATTTTTCTAATTCAATTCCTTTATATTTTCCTAATTTTACTTCTGGTTTTGTTTGAACAACAGCAGTAAATATTAAATCTTTTCCTTTTCCAATTTGAGTAACTTGGATATCTGGTTTACTAACAACATCTAATTTTTCTTCTTTTATTGCTGATTCGTAAACTTCTGGAACTACTTCGTTAAAAGCATCTTCATAGAAAATTTCATCTCCATAAAATTTTTCAACAATATTCATTGGTGCTTTTCCTTTTCTGAATCCAGGTATGTTGAAATATTTAGCATTTTTTTCAAATACTTTTTTTATTCCAGCATCAAATACTTTTGCTTCTACTGTAAATTCTAGTTTTAACTCATTTTTGTTTTCTGTCTTTTCAACTTTTACACTCATTTTAATTCCTCCAATTTTCTCTTCTCACAATAGTTTCTATATTATATCACAATTTTACTAAATTGCAAGTATTTTTTGTACAAAATTGACAAACTCCAAATACTACATTTCATATTATAATTAATAGTATTTTCATGCAAAGAACCTGCTGATAATAACCAGCAGGTTCTTGCACTTTGAAAGCCACGCAACAAAGCTTTCTTCATCTCTTTTTCCTTACAAAGTTGAATATCACAAACCCTAGTATCCATATTAACAAGTAGTTGCCCCATCCAAAAAACATTGTCAGTCCAAAGAATAGTAAAACTTCAAAAAAGAACATTTTATTCCCTCCTTAGATTTACTAGTTTTGATATGTGTTGCGTTTTTCAAATTTAATTTTCATATAAATTTTATCATCATTGTCAGATTATGTCAAATTAAATATATAAAAGAAAATGCTGGAGAAAGTACCATACTAATAGTATTTTTCTCCAGCAAACATCACCTCTTATCAAGATTTATTTTTCAAGTTTTAGTTTAATCTGTGAATTATTTCAGTGCATCGATGTAATTGACAGATTTGCTGTACATTCTTGCAAATCGTTCCAGACTGCCTTTCTGCACAAAGCACAAGTACATCTCCTGAATTAAGAAACCCTGCTCCTTAAACACTCCAAGATATGTCACAAAATCTGCAACTGACTTTTGCAGCATAAGTTCCACAGTACTACTCCATTTACGCTTTCTAGCTCTATACGTTCTGCCTTCCAATTCCCACTCAACATACTCATAAGGCTTAGGTTTGTCATGAATGCCATCTGTAAATTCATGTCTTTGTGGCAATCTGCAAACCTTGTCTGTAGCATAAAATACGCTAACAGGAACCAACCAGTCGGTCTCGCTGAAATTCATTGGGCGGTAAATCATTGGCTTGAAGTATCCCTTTGTTACATCACCCCAAACCTTCCAAGTTGAAATTCCGTTTAAAAGAATTTTGCCAAAGTCTTGGTCAGGTTGCCAATTGTAATAAGCATTTCGATCATCCTCCAACATATCTTTATAGGTTCTCATATAGTCAGATTGACCTTTTTCTGCCAAGTTGCTTTTTGCCTCTACCGTAGCCAAAACAGGTTTAACATAATTTTCTTCGAAATAGTTTTCTTCATTAAAATGTTGGTGCAAATTCCGAAGAAACTCGAGCCTATCCAAATAGTGCTTTGCTGATTCACAGCCTAAAGCAGCTTCAAACCGCAAGTAATCCATATTTTCCTGCTGTTTCTTTTTTTCAATCATAATGTGCCTTTCTCTCGATAAGAGTTTTGTACTAATGCTTCATAATGCATTAGATAAGTGAATCTACGTACAATTTAATTATAGAACGATTATAGCATTTTGTCAAATAAAGTCAAAAAAAGTTGAAGAAATACATTCTTCAACTTTTTATAAAATATATCAGTTTTTAATATATTATTAATCTCCTAAACAAATTCCTATGTCTCTAGCAGTTTTTACTAAATCGTGGTCCATTGTAACAACTCTTACATTGCTTACAGCTGTGCCACCTTGTACCGCACCAATTTCTTTATTATCGCCAACAACATCTTCTAATGGTACTGAATCCAATTTTCCGTTCTTTAAAACAGTTAACACATTAAATTTACCTTCTAATGCAAGTTCCATAGCCTTAGCACCATACTTAGTTGATAATACTCTATCATAAGCTGTTGGTGTTCCACCTCTTTGCATATATCCTAAAACAGTACATCTTGCTGTTAATCCCGTAAGTTCTTCTAGTTCTCTTGCAACTTTTTCTCCTGCTCCACCAAGTTTAATATTGATAACACCTTCGCCACCATTTCTTTCATCGGTAACAGAAATGTCTCCACCTTTTGGAAAAGCACCTTCTGATACAACAACTATTGCAAAGTTTTTACCAATTGATTGTCTTTTCTTAATAGCATCTAC
The DNA here is from genome assembly GCA_934140005.1 of uncultured Clostridia bacterium. GTDB lineage: Bacteria > Bacillota > Clostridia > TANB77 > CAG-508 > Scatovivens. The sequence goes on along the minus strand of CAKPBB010000013.1, from coordinate 28,368 downwards.
TGCTTTATTTATGTCATAAGGAATTTCTGGTATTAAAGCCACATCAGCACCACCTGCTATTGCTGACTCTAATGCAATCCAACCAGCTTCTCTTCCCATAACTTCTAGTACCATTATTCTGTGATGAGTTTCTGCTGTTGTATGAAGTCTGTCTAATGCTTCTGCTGCAACAGAAACAGCTGTGTTATATCCGAATGTTATGTCTGTGCAAGCAACATCATTATCAATTGTTTTTGGTACTCCAATAACTTTAATACCTTTCAATGATAAATCTCTTGCAGATTTTTGCGTACTATCTCCTCCTAAAGTAAATATGCAATCAAAATCATCATCTTTTACATTTTGAACACATACATCAGATAAATCTTTGTATTCAACTTCTCCATTTTCACCTTCTACTTTATAGTGAAAAACATTTGCATTAGTTGATGATGAAATAATAGAGCCACCTTTTTGTAAAATTCCTGATGCAGTATCTGCACTACTTAATTTAATGTAATTATTTTTTAGTAAACCTCTATATCCATCTATAAATCCATAACATTCAACATTATTATGCTCTGCTGTTTTTACTATTGCACGAATAACAGCATTAAATCCTGAAACATCTCCACCATTTGCAAGTATTGCAACTCTTTTCATTAAACCTTCCTCCTAAGTATTTTTCTAATTAAACATTCTTTAGTTTAACCATTTTCTTTTTTTATTATATATATCTTCAAATTAAATTACAACATTTTTTATTTTTTTCTACTTTTTTCATCATTACCTTTATTTACTTTAAAATTAACTTTTAAAGTTGGAAAAGCTTCTGTCAAACGTTTATGAAATATTGATTTTTTAGCAAACATATTTTTTATTTTTTTATTTGTTTCTTCTTGTGATAAAGTTATATGCTTAATAGTATTTGATAATTCGTCTTTGCTTTCTTTAATCTTTCTTTGAATATTTTCTCTACCATTTTGTACTTTTTGGTTAATAATAGCTTTACTTTCAAGCATTTTTTTATAAATATCACTATTTTTCTTTACTTTTTCAGAAACTTCATGTGGTGTTAATAATAAAACATTTGTAATCTTTTTTGTACTATGCTTTAAATTTCTTGTGAACCTTTTTGTTCCTACATTCATTTTTCTAGAAACATGATATACCTGTGAAGTAAACATCATTGCCATTTCTTCTGCATTATCTATAACCTTATGAGTAAATTCTTCTGTTGTTTCTTTAACCTTTTTTGAAATTTCTTGAGTATTATCTTTTGGAATATCGTCTTCTACATTATTTGATACTTTCTTTAAATTACTAATAATAAAGAATGATATTATTGTATCTATCGCCATTATTGAAAATAAAATTCCAACAACCCAATGAAATGAATTATCTGGTATTTTATCTATTAAGCCAATATAAAAAGGATTTACATATTTTAATATAATAGAACCAACTATTCCAAATGGTAATAATGTTTCTAAACAAATTCTTCCATTAATATTAAATTTTTTTGAAGAATAATCCCACCACCTAGCATTGAATAATTTTTCCATAAAATAACTTGTAAAATATTCTAAAGTGCCACATAAAACAAATGCTAGAATAAATAATACAGGAAAATCATTTGTATATTTTTGTAAAAAAATTGTAATAAGTAAAACTCCATATCCATATACAGGACAATATGGGCCTATTAAAAAACCTCTATTTACGAATTTTCCAACCTTTTTATTAAATATACTACCAAAAGATTCCATCATCCAGCCTAACACTGAATAAAAGAAAAAAATCATAAAATATGTTTCAATTTGTCTAATATCCATTCTTTATTTATATGAATTACTTCATACTCTCCTTACTTATATAATTTATAAAATACTTTTTTACCTTTTTTCAAAATAGCATATCCTTCTTTAAAATCTTTTTCTGATAATTTATAGGTAATGTCAGATATTTTCTCATCATTTAATGATATTCCACCTTGAGCTATTAATGTTTTAGCCTGACCTTTGGATGTAGCCATTTGTGTACCAACGATAGCATCTAGTATAGATATATTTTCTTCCACTTGTAATTTTGGCATATTTTCTATATTTCCACCATTTCCAAATAAAGCATTTGCAGCATCTTCAGCTTTTTTAGCCTCTTCCTCACCATGAATCAATTTAGTTATTTCATACGCAGCAACTTTTTTTGCTTCATTGATTCTTTCATCTTCGTATGCACATAATTCTTCTATTCTTTCCATTGGTAAAAATGTAAGTAAACTTAATACTTTTTTTACATCACAATCATCAATATTTCTCCAATATTGGTAAAATTCATAAGGTGATGTTTTTTCTGGATTTAACCATAAAGCACCTTTTTCTGTTTTTCCCATTTTTTTACCATATTTATTAGTTAATAATTTGAATGTCATTCCATAAGAATCATCGGCACCTACTTTTCTTATTAATTCAACTCCACCTATTATATTTGACCATTGATCATTTCCGCCAATTTGTAGTTTACAATTATATTTATCATGTAAATATAAGAAGTCATAAGATTGTAAAAGCATATATCCCATTTCAAAGAATGTTAATCCTGTTTCCATTCTGTTTTTATAGCAATCTGCTGCAAGCATCCTATTAACAGAGAATAATGTTCCAATATCTCTCATAAAATCAATATAATTTAATTTTAATAGCCAATCTGCATTATCAACAATTATTGCTGCATTTTCACCTTCAAATGTAATAAATCTTTCAATTTGTTTCTTTATTGCTGTAACATTTGAGTTAATTGTTTCTCTTGTCATCATTTTTCTCATATCAGTTTTTCCAGATGGATCACCTATTGTAGCTGTTCCACCACCAACTAAAATAATTGGTCTGTGACCAGCTTTTTGTAAATGAGATGCAACCATTAAAGCAATAAAATGTCCAATATGTAAGCTATCTGCTGTTGGGTCTATTCCAAGATAAAATCTTATACTCTCTTTATTAAAAGCTTCTTTCATTTCTTTTTCATGTGTAAATTGTTCAATATATCCTCTTTTTTCAAGTTCTTCAATAATATCTGCCATCAATCTTCCTCCATTATTCAAAAATCTAGCATACAATAATATGCTAGATTTACTTGTTTCAATTTATTTTATTTATTTTGAAATTTGCATATTTTATATTTGTGTATTATATTGCACTAATAATATAAATTATACTTTTATACTTCCTTTTGCACCTAAATCAGCATCTTTTAAAATGTTATTTTCTTGTAAATAAATTCCTGCAAATTCTTCATATCCCAAATATCGATTTAAATTTTTCGCACTAATTCCTGTACTATTTAAAATGTCTTGCTTTGTTGTTCCAGCGACAAAATTTTCTTCCATAAATCCTTTTAATTTGCTTAAATCTGCAACATCTTTTCTTTTACATTCTTGACATACTTCTGTATCTGTTGTATATAAACAACCACAACGAGCACATTTTTTAATAACTCCCATATTACATTTCCTTTCTTGAGGTACAAATTTTTATATAAGACATTTTATCATATAATTTCTAAAAAAGAAACATTTAAATACAATTTATTTGCTTTTTTTCTTTTTTTGATTTTTATTTTTTTCTTCTACAAGTTTTTCTTCATATTTATATAAATATGCACAGCATTCAGCAACTGCTATTATTGTTAATAAAATTATATATGAAGGAATTATTGGAATTCTACAAATTGCAATAACACTTAATATTGCTAAAATTGTAAGTGTTATTTTTAAAATTAAATTTCCTAATAATTTTAATGTATTTAATTTTCTAAATCTAATAGCTATATAGGCCATTATTATGAAAACAGATATACATATTGGTTTGATATAAGGATTTACCCAATCTCTAATTCTAACATTTGGAATATTTGAAATTGTTAAATCATCAACTGTTTTCTCTTGTCCATATTTTTCATTTAATTTATTTACAAGATTTGTCTTTTGCTCATCTGTAATAGAAGAAACATTTATAGCAAAAGCTTCATTAAAAAATTCTACTTCTTTTATTATAGTTCTTTCGTTATCGAAAACATCTTTGCAAATACTTTTTATGTCACTCATTTCATAATTTGTTCCAAGATTGTAAGTTATTTCTTTATGTTGTTCTAACATTAGATCTACATTAAAGCCTTTTAATAAAACTACAATTATACCAGCTATTATTAATAATGCTAAACCTAAATATAAAACTTTTTTATTCATTTCTTTATTCATTATCTATCTCATTCCTTTCTCTAGTCTAGTTTTTACTTCCTCTACCTAAATATAAAGCTTTTACAACTATAAAATTATATATAACTTGTATAAATAAGCACCAGAATATTAACATTCCAACACTTCCAACTGTTATATTAGACATAAATGTAAAAATAACAGCAACTACTCCAACAGGAATAATAGATAAATAATATTTAATCATAGTTTTATTTAATGCTTCTGATGAAGATTTTTCCATTAACGCTTTTAATAACATCTTCATGAACACAATATTTAAAATTATCATAGTAACAAATGAAATTACAGAATTTATTGTTATAGTTACCTTTGTATATCTTAATATTAAACTTGTAAGTGCTACGAAACCAATATTTGCAATACCAGCTAATAGTCCATTTAATTTAAATTTAATACTAAAAATAACTGTTACTAATACTAGTATTACTACTAAAGCAACTTTTGCAATTATTATATCTTGTTCTGTAAATTCAGATTTTATAAAATTATCTGAATTTAATTTATAAACAACAGGAGTTTGTCCATCATTCATAATTGTTGCCATAAATTGAGCTGTTGTATATAAATTTTTAAATTCTGATACATCTTTTGTTGTATCTCCAACTGGAATTTGGATTATTCCATCATTTAATTCTTCTCCAAAATATGTAGTAAGCATTGTTTGTCCATCTAATGAAATTTGAACATAAGTTTTTGTTGAATTTCCTTCTTCATCTTTTACTTCTACATATTGATTACTAATTTCTTTTAATTTATCAGCACCTGTTTGATCAAATGTAATTTGTAACATTGTTCTATATCCTTCTGAAGCACTTGAAGAATAAACAGCTTCAACTTTCTTTACATTTTTTCCATCTATTAAAACAATGCCTGTTTGGTTATCAATAATTTGAATATTTCCTTTTGTTTGAACCAATTCATAAATAGAATTAATATCTGATGAATCAGGAACATCAACAACAATAGCTCCTGTGACATTATCTAATCTGATATCATATTCAGATATTCCCTGCTTGTTAAATCTATTTTGAATAACTTTCTTTGTTTTTTCGTAATTATCTTTAGTTAAAACACTATCATCATTTTTCTTTATTTTTCTAGTTTCTTTAGCATAGCTAAGTTCTGTTTTTTCTGTTTCTGTTGTTTCTGAACTATTATCTTTTGATAGTGATACATTACTATTACTACTGCTATCTTTTACTTCTCCAAGTATATTTCCATCATCATCTACATATACTTCTTTTTCCTCTTCACTTGTATCTACTACAAATTTTAATTCTCTAGTTCCATTTAATTCCATTCCATATGTATAATCTGGAATAATATTTTTAAATTGATTTAGAGATTTTCCAAAAACACCTGCAAAAGCTATTAATGCTATCAATGTAATCAATAATATTAATGCTACTGTTCTGATTTTTTTTAAGTTTTTTTCCACCGTATTTTCCTCCTATAATAAGTTTGTATTATTAATAATTAATTCAAACCACAATCCTAAATATTTTGCTGCTCTTTTACTCATTTTGGTTCTGTCCATAAATATTTCAAAATAATCTATTACAGGGCAAATTTTTGTATCTATTTTTAAATTTAAAATAGCTTTTCTTTGCTCTTTATCAATTATTAATTCTGAACTAGTAACAGCATAATTTACTTCATCATGTTTATCAAATAAGCTTCTATCTTTTTTTGATACTCTACTTCTATGTGCATCTGATTTGTCAGCTAAAATAAGTGCTGCTGATATATCACTTACAGCTGTACCAGTGACTTCATCATGATTTCCAATGGCCATCATGATTTCAGTTCTATCTGACACATTCATATCCATGTCTTTTAATATTTCATAAGCAAGAATAGCTCCTGTGTGTGCATGATCTACGCGATTTATAGAATTTCCTATATCGTGCATATATCCAGCAATTTTTGTAAGTTCAATTCTATGTTCATCATATCCTAATGTTTTTAAAACATAGGCTGCTCTTTCAGCTACCAAACCCACATGTCTTGAAGAATGCTCTGTATACCCCAATACGTCTAATTGCTTTTGTGCATTTTTCATAAGCTCTTTTACTTCTACATTGTTAACAACATCTTCAAAAGTAACCATCTTATCCTCCTACTGTAAATCTTTGTTAATTTTATATTAAAAGACAAAAAATATCAACTACTTTTTAGTATTTTTTAAATTTTGTAATACATACATTATCATAAATAATGTATGGCTAAAAAACACTATTTTACTTATTGTTTAAATTTACTCCTAAAATTCCACCAAATATACCTGCTATAATTCCTATTCCTATCATTGCCAAAGATGAAACATTTAAAGCAAAACTACCATTTGCAATACTTGAAATAATATAAAGAACAAACATATATAAAATTCCTAAGATAGCTCCATTAAGTATTCCCTTTTTCTTTATTTTTTTAGACACAATAAAACTTCCTATCATAATACATACACTCGAAATAACAATAATAGATGGACTAATAATATTTTCTGATACATCTGTAAAATTTAATACAGCTGAAAGTAAAAGTAAAGCAATAAAAGTTAATAAAATTGACAAGATAAGTGATTTTCCAAAATCAAACATAAAATTTTTCATTAATAAAATTCCTTTCTTTATATTAGAAACAAATTATAAATAGCTTCCAATATTTAATAACAAATATTTTTTTATAAATTTTATGCTTGATATCAGTTTTTATACCTAATTCGTAAAAAAAAGAGTATAAGAAAATCTTATACTCTTAATCTATATAAAAATGAACTATTACACATACCACTGAATATAAAAGTTTCATTCATATAGCTAAACAATTTTAATGTTCTACAACGACATTTTCTGTTTCATTTGTTTGAACATTTCCTTGTTCGTTTACTATTGTATTACTATTATTTGAATTTGTCAAATTATTTTCATTATTTTCTATATTTTTTTCTGTTACAGAAACTAAATTATTATCTTTTATATATTGTACAATGTCCATTTGAACATCATTTACATCCATATAATAATTTGTTATGCCTGCTTTTGTAATTGAATAAAATCTACTGCAAACAGTTGGAATAATAATTCTTTTAGTTGCTACATCATAAACACCATAACCACCATTTTGATTTATAATGATTCCTTGAACCCCTGTACTTTCTGGTAATATTAATAATCCTTCTTCACCACTTGTTGTAGTTGTTTGTGTACTACTTGAAGTAGTTGATTTTTTTTCATTTTTTATTGAATATCCTAAACCATCATATACAGTTTTTGCAAGTTCAGTTCCATCTATATCAAATAAACCATATTTTGTACCTTGTTTTACAGGTATACAAGTTTCAAATAATACTCTTGGATCTTCTACTTGATCTTCAAATTCACTATTTTCTATTTTTCCATTTGTATCAGCTAAACCAATTTGACTATATTCAGCATGGATTACAACTTCACCTTTTCTATTTAAAACACCATATTTTCCATTTTTTTCTACAAGATATAATTGTTTTTCTGCATTATATACAGAAATATCATCATATTCTGTAGGTTTTATAATTGTTTTTCCATCACTTGATAGTAAACCTATATTATTGCTTGCATATACAAAAAATTCTTTAACATTTTGTATAAATTCAACTTCATCATATTTAACACTAATTACTTCTTCGCCTTTTGAATTTATTACTCCATACTTTTGGTCTTTTCCAACTACTATTAAATCATATATTAAAGCTCTCACATTTTCATATTCGCCTGTTATTGTTGAATATCCTAAATTTGCAGCTATTTTTTTAGCTTTAGCATATAAATTCGCCAAAGAATATATTCTAATTCTATTTTTTTCACTAACATTTACTTGTACATTAAATATTTCTGGCAAAATTTCAAAAGGTAAATAAATATTTCCATTAATTAATTTAGCAGGACATTCTAATGTATACACCTCTTTTGTTTCATCAGCTGATTTAACAACAAGAGCAGAACCAAATGTTTTCTCTTCTAATTCAAGTTTTTCAGTAGAAACTTTATCATCAGCATTTAATATATACTTTGTCATTGTGCCTGAATCTACCTTTATAGAAATTGCTTCATGAGTACTTGAAATATAACAACTATCGTCATCTTCTGTATATGTTCCATACTCACCTTTTGTATAAGTAGCATTTAGTAATTTAGCAATTTCTTTTGCATTTATATATGTTTCATCTCCAACATCTGTAAGTAAAGTTGAGCTAATGTTCTTTTGAGTTCCATCTACATATAATTTTAATGTTTGAGCATCTTTATATTTCATAAATACAATTATTGCAAACAAAAAAGCAATCAATACTGCACATAAAATAATTAATATTAATACTAACTTTTTCTTCCTATTTCTGCTTTCATTTTCTTTTATGAATTTATCGCTATCTTCTAAATTCATCTTTGCACCAATCCTTCCCCAAATTATTCTTTCGTATAACCATATTTTTTGTAAAATTCATCTCTAAAATTCAACAAATTGTCATTTTCAATTTCTATTCTAACTCTATCCATTAATTTAGTCAAGAATCTTAAATTGTGTATTGAAAGTAATCTAATTCCCAAAATTTCTTTTGTATTTAATAAATGTCTAATATATGCTCTAGTATAATTTTTACATGTATAGCAATCACATTCTGGATCTAGTGGTGTGAAATCTCTTTCATAAGTTGCATTTCTTACAACTACCTTACCGTTTGACGTCATTGCTGTACCATGTCTAGCTATTCTTGTAGGAAGTACACAATCACACATATCTATTCCAGCCAAAGCTGCTTCTATTAAATAATCTGGTGTTCCTACACCCATTAAATAACGTGGTTTGTTTTCTGGCATTAGAGGAGTTGTATACCTTAAAATATCTAAGAACTCTGTTTTTGGTTCTCCAACACTAATACCACCAATTGCATATCCAGGAAAATCTAGTTCAATTAAGTCTTTGGCTGATTTTTCTCTTAAATCTTTGAAAAATCCTCCTTGAATTATTCCGAACAAACCTTGTACATCAGTTGTTGTATGATATTCTTTACATCTTTTGGCCCATCTCGTAGTTCTTTCCATTGAATTTTTAGTATATTCATAAGTTGAAGGGTATGGACAACATTCATCAAAAGCCATCATTATATCAGAACCTAATGCTTCTTGAATTTCCATAGAAATTTCTGGACTAATATATTTTTTGCTTCCATCTAAATGTGATCTAAATTCTACTCCCTCTTCTGTTATTTTGCGAAGTGGACCTAAACTAAATACTTGAAATCCTCCACTATCTGTTAAAATTGGTCTATCCCAATTCATAAATTTATGAAGTCCGCCAGCTTCTTTTACAAGTTCATGCCCTGGTCTTAAAAATAAATGATATGTATTACTTAAAATTATTTGTGCATGTACCATTTCTTTTAATTCATCTGGTGTCATAGCCTTTACAGTAGCTTGTGTTCCAACAGGCATAAAAATTGGTGTTTGTATATCTCCATGAGGAGTATGTATTACACCTCTTCTAGCTCCTGAATTTTTATCAACATGTAATAGCTCATAAGTTATTGCTTGTTTTTGTTCCATTTTTCTTTAAATGATATATAGTTATATCATTATCTCCTTTCTTTCTATTTCTAACACTGTAATTTTAACAAATAAACATTGCATCTCCAAAACTAAAGAACTTATATTTATCTTTTACTGCTTCATTATAAGCTTCCATTATAAATTCTTTTCCGGCTAGTGTTGATACTAACATTATTAACGTTGATTGTGGTAAGTGAAAATTTGTAACTAAACAATCTACACATTTAAATTTATATCCTGGATAAATAAATATACTTGTATCTGTTTCAATAGCTTTCATTTTTCCGTTTTCATCAGAAACTGATTCTAAAACTCTACAAGATGTAGTTCCAACTGCAATTATTCTATGTCCGTTTTCTCTTGCTCTATTTATCTTATCTGCTTCTTCTTGTTTTACTATAAAATGTTCTGAATGCATTTGATGTTCTTCAACATTTTCAACTTTAACAGGTCTAAATGTTCCAATTCCAACATGAAGTGTTACTTTTGCAATTTCAACACCTTTTGCTTTTATTTTCTCTAATAATTCTTCTGTAAAATGTAATCCAGCTGTTGGTGCAGCTGCTGAGCCTTCATATTTAGCATACACAGTTTGATATTTTTCATTTTCTTCTTTGATATTTTCTTTAATATATGGTGGTAATGGCATTAAACCTATCTGGTCTAAAATTTCATTAAAAATTCCTTCGTAAGTAAATCTTACTCTCCTATTTCCACCAGATAATGTTTCTAAAACTTCTGCATTTAATAATCCATCTCCAAATGTAACTTTAGCTCCTGCTTTTAATTTATTTCCTGGTCTTACCATTGCTTCCCAGTCATCATTTTCAATTCTTTTCAATAATAAAAATTCTACATTTGCTCCAGTTTCTTTTTTTCCATATAATCTTGCTGGTATAACTTTTGTATCATTTATTACAAGACAATCTCCTGGTTCTAAATAATCTATTATATCTTTAAATACTTTGTGTTCAATTGTTTTTGTATCTCTATAAAGTACCATAAGTCTTGCCTCATCTCTCTTATCATATGGATGTTGAGCAATTAGTTCTTCTGGTAAATCATAATCAAAATCTGTAACTTTCATTTTCTATATTCCTCCATACATTACTACATTAATTATATTTATTAATTAAATTTTTGACAATTTTTTCTAATTCAGTTGTATCATCTGAATTATTTTCTACTATTTCGTTAACTCTTTTTCTAAAGAAATTATCATCTTTTTGAATTTTTAATCTTTGTTTTGCAACATCAGCTGATATATTATCCCTTTTACATATTCTTTCAACTTTAATATCATCTTTAGCAATAACACCAATTATATAATCACAAAACTTGTCAAGACCTGCTTCATATAATAATGGGGCATCTATCCCAACAATTTTCTCGTCAATTGTTTCAAATACTCTTATTCTTGCTAAAATTTCATCAACAACATACTTGAAAGTTAACTGATTTAACTTATTAAGTGCCTCTTCATTATTATAAATTATATCACTTAACTTTTTTCTATCTAAACTTCCATCTTCTTTTAAGATTTCTTTTCCAAAAGTTAATACTATTTTTTTCATATATTCAGTATCTGGAGAATTTAATTCTCTTGATACTCTATCACAATCTATTACTTTAATACCATTCTCTCTAAAAATTTCACTTAATGTTGTTTTTCCAGACCCTGAATTACCTGTAATTCCTATTATTTTCATTTTATAAAATTCCTTTGAATATTAATATTATAGCGTGGTGCCTCCATACAGGAAGCACCACACTAGACTAGTATTGGTTATGTTCTTACTTTTCGAGAACTACCCAGCCAACGGAAAAGTCTCCAGTAAAGTTGGCATAATTGCTTGTTTTAGCATATGCTCTTGCCAAATCAGCTCTCGCACCATCCATATTGTAGCTACCGCCACACAAGATATGTCCCGAATTCGGATCAAGAGCAGTAGCTTTATTCTCAGCTACAATTTTGCTAACATTGCCTAAGTCACAAAAACCACAAAATGCTCTTGAACCTGTACCTTCCAAGCGATATCTTGCATCAGGTGAAGTACGATAATGGCCAATTGTACTTGAATCATTACATACTCTTTTCCATATGCTTTCAATACTCCACTTTTCTTCAAGCATACGTTTCATCAATACTATCAAAAAAGCTCCGTATTCTTCTATCGTTCCTATACGACTTCCTCTCTCTGGCATAAAGTTATTAGCAGCTTCTGTCCACCATCGATAGGAAAGCCCAACAGCTGGTTCTTCACCAAAAGCATACATAATGCCTCCGTTTGCATTAATAGACGGATCACAGTTTGGTCTATAAAAGTCAGGTATTTTACTTTGTGCCACACGCAATAGCTGTTCTTTTACCCATTTCTCATGTCCGGTTTTAGGTTCATAATCGAAAATAGGATCATCAGCTGTAAATTTTGAAGCTTCAATTAAAATGAATTTTGCTTCATTGCCAACACATTGACTCCTTTTTATCTCTTCAAACCTAATGACTTTTTCTCCATTTTCGACAACCTGTAAATCTGGCTTCTTAACCGTCGGTGAAATGCAGATTCCTTTGCCTTCTTCTGACTCGATACTTACCTCGACATTATTGCCAGAAACCTTGAGCATATCCAGCTCAATAGCTATCTCACAACTTCCATCTGGTAAAACCTTGGCGCTAATTGCCTTACCATCACTAATCCGGATTTTCATAGTTGCTTTTCTCATAGGGTCTAACCTCCTTAATAAAACTTTTTATTTAGATGAAATATCCTTGCATCTAATATAGTTGTAATACTAGACACTTTCTAATTTTACCACACTTTCTAGCAAAATTCAATTTTTTGACCAAATTAAATTATTATTTATAAATATAAATATATAAATTAACTATTTGCTATTTTCTTTGCTGCAGATGTTGCCAAAAAATCACATCTATTATTTAATTCATTTGTACTATGACCTTTTACTTTTATAAAATTAACTTTATGTTTATTAGTCAATTCAATCATTTCAAGCCAAAGCTCTTTGTTCTTTACAGGCTCTTTTTTTGAATTAACCCAACCTTTTGCAATCCAACCTTCTATCCAATGTTCTTTAAAAGCATTTACTACATAAGCACTATCACTATATAAACTAACTACACATGGTTCTTTTAAAAGTTTTAAAGCTTCAATAACAGCTGTCATCTCCATAATATTATTAGTTGTATCTTTTGCTCCACCTGAAATTTCTTTTTGAGTATTTCCAAAGATAAGCACTGCTCCCCAACCACCTGGTCCTGGGTTTCCTGAACATGCTCCATCTGTATAAATTGTAATCTCCTTCATTTTTCCTCTTCTACTTAAATAATATTTGTTTTTTTTATTAATATATGATATTATAGCAATAAATTTAAAATCTTACAATATGGTGGTGATATATTTGAACGGTGTTTTAGGAATTATATCTGAATATAATCCATTTCATAATGGACATATTCTACATTTACAAGAATCAAAAAAATTAACACATACAAATTTTTCTATTGCAGTTATGAGTGGAAATTTTGTACAAAGAGGTAATACTGCTTTAGTTGATAAATGGTCTCGTGCAGAAATGGCTTTAAAAGCTGGTATTGATCTAGTTATTGAACTTCCTACTCTTTATGCAATTTCAAGTGCTGAAAATTTTGCTGATGGTGCTATAAAAATATTAACTGGTCTTGGGATTGTGGACTATGTTTCTTTTGGAAGTGAAATTGGTGAACTTTCTCCATTAAATGATGTAGCTGAAATTTTGTACAAAGAGCCTAAAGAATTTTCTAATTTAATAACTAAGCAACTTCGTTCTGGTCTTTCTTATCCTAAAGCTCGAGAACTAGCAATACAAATGTATTTTGGTGGTTCACAAAAATATACAGAAATATTAGAAAATCCAAATAATATTCTTGGTGTAGAATATTTAAAATCACTAAAAAAACATAAAAGTGCAATACAACCAATCACTTTAAAAAGAAAATATAGTGACTATAATAGTACTGATATTAAAAGTGGTATAGCCAGTGCAACAGCTATTAGAACTATGCTACAAAAAAATAAAAATATCCATTATGTTGTACCATATGAAACTTACGAAATTATTGAAGAAAAACAAAAGCTTGGACAAGTTATTGCTGATTTAGCTGTGTTTGAAAAAGAAATAATCTATACTCTTCGAAAAATGACTTTATCTGAAATTGCAAATTTGCCAGATGTTTCTGAAGGTTTAGAAAATAAAATAAAAATAGCAGCTAATACTTCTAATACCCTTTTAGATTTGGTTGCAAAAATAAAATCTAAAAGATATACTCAAAGTCGTATTCAAAGAATTTTGCTATATGCTCTTCTAAATATTTCTAAAAAAGACATAGAGCTATCAAAAAAGCAAATGCCATATATTCGAGTTTTAGGTTTCAATAGCAATGGAAAGAAAATGCTTTCTGCTATTGCAAATCAAAATCCTAAACTTCAGATAATTGTATCACTTAAAAAATTTATGGAAAATAATACAGATAAACATCTACATACAATGATTTCAAAAGATATTTTTGCAACAAATGTTTATACTCTTGCTTATGGTTCTAATTCTATTGCTAATTTGGATTATACACACAATATAGTTGAGTTCAAATAAACCATAAAAATAATAAAATGTACTCAATTGGAGGGCACTTTTTAATTCCACCAATTGAGTACATTTTAATAAATATTTCACTTCTTTTATTATACTTATTTATTTCATTACTTCTGAAATAACACTTGCTAAGTATTTCATACTTGCATTGCATTCTTCTAATGTATTCCCCGTCGCACCAACTTCTATTATACATGCTCCTTTGGCTAAATTCTGATTATATCTTGAATTTCTTACTATCATTGGTTTAAACAAATCTGGATACATTTCTTCAGCTTTTTCTTGTACCTTAACTGCTAGTTTTAAATTCTGTTGCCAGTTTGAATGTTCTAAGCCTCCTCCATTTGTACCAATAACAAACATTAACTGTGCTACCCTTTCATCACCTATCTGTACAGTAGGTCCATAAGAACTATCACTTCCAATTGCATCTCTATGTAAATCTATTACATTTTCTATGTTATTGTTTTCTTGCAAAATATTTTTTACAGTTGCCATAGACCTTGTATATGAACCAGTATAAGCAGGATAGTCATGATATGTAGTAGAATGAATTACATTATATCCAAGTTTTGTTAAATCTTCTGTTAGCACACTTCCTACTCTTGCCACTGAATGATTCAAATCTATCGTTCTAAAATTTCCACTAGGCTCATATTGTTCGGCATCAGTTGCTGTATAACTTTCACATGTATGAGTATGAAAAATAACAATATCCTTTTTGTTAGAATAATCAACATCTGGTTTTAATATATCTTCTGTCAAAGTATATTTAGATTCATTCTTTATTTTAACACTTCCATATGTAGTATTAAAACTATCTTTTTTGTTCTTATCACTATTCACTTTGGTTTCAGCTTTTTTAGGAATATTAAAAATATCTTCAGATTCATTAGAGTTTACTTCTTTTTCAATATTATTTATTTGTTCATTTTTTTCATCTAAAGTATTGGTTGTTAATTTTGACATTTCCTCATTATTTTCCACTAGCTTAGATTCAAATTCAACTACTTCTTCTTGATTCTCCTGTTCCATAATAGTTTCTTCATTTGACAATAATTTTATCTCTGATGAAATTATCTTTTTGGCATTTTTCACTTTATTAGGTTTAATATCACTATCGCCAAAACTAAAAAGAGCTAAAGAACTCTTCATAACTTTTATATATTTTTTTGAATCATTTCTATTACTACTTATTCTCTCTACTTTTCCCATAATAATTTGGGCAAAATAGAAAATCATTGCTACCAGAATGGTTGCAATGATAATCTTAACTAATCTCTTTATAATTTCTTTTAAATTCACTACTGTTAAATTAATCATTATAAACCTCTCTACACTAAATATATGTGTAAAAAATGTCTATATGAATTTATTAATATATCTTTTCAAATAAACTGTTAATATTTTTTTTGATGTAATTAATTATAAAAAATAATTGTGCACCCAATACAATTGTAATAATTCCAAAATATAATCCAACATTTTGTATCTTAAAAGCAATAAGTAATAAAATTCCTATTTCAATCAAAGAGAATATCATAAAATAGAAAATATTCATATTTTGTTTTACTACATTATATTCACTAGTCCAATTTAATTTTGGTCTCTTTAAGTCAATAATTATTCCTATATAATTTAATAAGATATTTAATAATGTGCTCATAATAAATAGTTCTAATAGTATATATATTTTAACTTTTAATACAATTGCTAATAAAATTATAACATATAAAATTGGAAAAATATTCATAATAATTCCTGGATAAATTTTATATACAATTTGTTTTTCTAATTCTATTGGTAAATATTTCATTATAGTAGCATTTTCTGCATCTCTTGAAATTGCAGTAGCAGAAATAAAATTAAATAAAAACAAAAAGCAAAGCACTCCTAAAACTAGTCCAAGAATTGATGGATTGGTTGATATTTCTGTTATAGTTGGAATATACTCTTCTGGTATTGGTTCATTTCCATATATTTGCATAAAAATTGGTAAACTCATAATTATTGGAAATATTACTGGTGGTAAAATACATTGCATAAAAAATATTGGATTTCGTATCAAATTTCTAAATTCTTTTGATACATATGCTCTTTTAATAGAACTCTTCAAATAAATTTTTTCATTAATTTTCTTATTTTGTTTTATTCCGTTTGATAAGCTTTTAGTCGCACTAACTAAATATGCTCTTGAAGCTGCCAAAATAAATACATGATATATAATAAAACTAGATACAACCAATCCAACAAAGAAAATCAAACCATTCAAATCGTAGTATTCATTTAATGTTATTGCTGACATTTTTATAATTCCAAAAATTCTTGTTGCATTACCTATTGTTGTATCTGCTTTTTTCATTATTGCTAAAATTTCTGTGTTATCAAGTTCTTGAGTATTCATTCCAGTAAATTGCATTGTAATAATAAAAATTAATGTTAATGCAACAGTTATGTATTGAACAAAGTCTTTATTTTTAATAACATCTGTAAATCTCATAACAATTATAAGGCAAGTTACTATAAACATTGTTGGTACAATTGGAAATAACAAAAAAACTAATAACAAATACAAATAATACAATGCCCCAACATGAAACATTACACCATAAACAATTAAAGCTGGTAATAAAAAAGGAAGCATAACTAAATAATGTGAAAATATTAATATATTGCATTTAGCCATTAATATCTTCTTTGACTTAATCGGTAATGGCAAAATATATTCTAAATCTTTCGAAAAGTATAATACATTTAATGCAGAAAATAAAGTCCTAAACATTATAAGTAATACTGTGCTTCCAAATATAACTTTTAAAAATAAATATTCACTTTTTACTGGAATAAGAACATTTAAAACTTGATAACTCATGTATGCGACTATTCCTGATATATACGCATATAAAAGTATATATATAATTATTTTTCCAACTTTTCCCAATTTACTATTTTTTTTATTTTCATTCTTTTGAAATGAGTTTTTTATTAAAACTTTTGTCAAATTAAAAACATCTTTCATATAAATAATCCTCTACTTATCACTTTTTTCTGTTATTTCTAAGAAAAGCTCTTCTAATGAGGCATTTTCTTTTAATTTTGTTTTCATTTCTTCAAAAGTACCAACAAAAAGCAATTTTCCTTTATTAATAATTCCAATTCTATCACATAACTTTTCTGCTACTTCCAATACATGTGTTGAAAAAAATACTGAATTTCCTTTTTCTTTATGTTTTTTCATCATTTCTTTTAAATCATGTGAAGACTTTGGATCTAAGCCTGTCAATGGTTCATCTAAAATCCAATTTTTTGGATCATGTAATAACACACCTACTATTAGTAATTTCTGTCTCATTCCGTGTGAATAACTTTGAATTTGACTATTTAAACTATTGTAAATATCAAATTTTTTAGCTAAATTTTCTATTCTCTCTTTTCGAATATTTTTTTGTACATCATAAATATCTGCAATAAAATTCAAATATTCAATTCCTTTTAATCTTAAGAACATATCTGGTGAATCAGGCATATATCCAAAATTTCTTTTAGCTTCTATTGGTGATTTTGTAATGCTTCTCCCATCTATTAAAATGTCTCCACCTTCATCTATATCTAAAATTCCTGTAATCATTTTAATAGTTGTTGTTTTCCCTGCACCATTTGGACCTAAAAAGCCAAATATTTCTCCGTTCTTAACATCAAAATTCAAATTGTCAACTGACCTTTTTTCTTCTACATAAGACTTACTTACATTTTTAAATTCAATCATTTTTAGCTCTCTTTCTTCAAATAATTACTTATTTAAATTTAAAATTATTCTTAATACTTCAGATACACTCCATGCTTGAGAAAAAGTTCCTCCAGGAAGATATGGCAGTTTTGAATTGTATATTTCAGAAATTGTTCCAATTCCTTCTTCTGCATAAATTTCTTTTTTAAAAGTCATATATACATCATTTACAAACTTTTTATATTCTTCTTGTAATTTTTTCTTTTCTTTTTCGTCTTTTTCAGCTTTAATCATATTTTCAAAAGCATCATTATATATCCCTAAAAGCCATGGCCAAGTTGGTCCTTGATGATAACTCATATCTCTCTTAAAGCTATCACCTTCATAATCTGCCACATATCCATCTTCTCCACGCGCCAAAGTTTTTAATCCATGTGTTAATAATAATTTACTAGTACAAGTTTCAAAAGTTTCTTTTGCTTCTTTTGTAGTCAAATCTAACACTGGATATGTTGTAGCTAATGCAAATAATTGATTTGGTCTTATTTTATCATCATCTAATACATCATATAAGCACTTCTTTTTTGGATTATAGAATTTATGAATAAATGCTTCTTTATGTTTTTTAGATAAATTTTTAACTGAATTTATTGTTTCTTTGTCTTCAAATTTTTTTGCTAAACTTTCCAATGTTTTTAAGCTGTTATACCATAAACTATTTATTTCAACGGCTTTACCACTTCTCGGTGTAACAGCAAAATTGCCTATTTTGGCATCCATCCAAGTATTCTGAGTATCTTTTGTTCCAGAATTTAATAAATAGTCATCTGCAATATAAATATTGTTATTATCAAGTGTAATTCCTTTTATATAATTAAATACTATATCTTTTAATTTATCATATACTTCATATTTTATAAAATCATAGTCTTTTGTATATTTCAAATATTTATTAACTACTTCAAAAAGTAAAAGTGATGCATCTACACTATTATATAGTGGTTCATCAGTTCCTTCAGCATAACCGTTTGGCACTAATCCGCATTTTATATCTTTTAAAAATGTTCTTATTACATTCTTTGCATCCTCATACCTTTTGGTAACTAAAAGTAAACCTTCAAAAGCAATAAAGGTATCCCTTCCCCAATCTAAGAACCATGGAAAACCTGCTATAATAGATTTTGTTTTAAATTTTGGTCTATCAATTATAAAAGTATCACTTGTAATAATTAGATCTTTAATAACTTGATTCTTTTCTTTTTCTTGTCTTGTATATTTTTTCTTTTCTTTTATTAGTTCGGCAGTATTAATAATTTTTTCAATTCTTGCTTTTTCATTATCAAAAGCTTTTTGAATGTCAATTTTATCCACATCATCATCTAATGATACAACAAAATTTAACTCTTTTATCTCTTTGGGTGCAAACTCAATCTCGTATTTTCCAGTAACAGCCAAATTTTCTTCTGATTCAAAACCTCTTTGTTCTTCCTTCAAATAATACATATTTTTAAAAGTGTCTGAATTATAGGCAGTATATTTTCCTTCATCTAGATACATATATATTGATTTTTGAACACTTTCATTAGCTTCTATACAAACTTTATTATTGTTAATATTTTGAACAAGATTAAATTCTTTATTTGGTGTCATTGAATGAAAATCTCTAAAATTTATTATTGGTGCAATTGTCATTTTAGAAGCTTGTTTACCATTTTCAACTTTATATGAAACTACAGTTGTATTTTTTCCATAAATCATTGTAATTTTTTTCTCTATTTTTATATCTTCAATTCTAAAATTAAAAGTAGGAAAATAGTCTTTTTCAAAGCTTTCCAGTCTTTTAAATCCATCTGAAACATATTCTTTACATACATTTGTATATAAACAATAATTCCTATCTGCTATACTTAAACTTTCGTCTAATTTTGATAATACTAAAAATCTTGAAGCTGGTGGATTTAATGAAGCAACTAATAAACCATGGTATCTCCTTGTGTTCGCACCAATTACAGTTGTTGAACAAAATCCTCCTATCCCATTAGTAATTATCCATTCCTTTTTTAAACCATCTTTCAAATCCAATTTTAACTTTCCTAATTTCATTTGTACATTACTCCTAAATTTCTAATTTTCATTCCATATTTTGTTTGCACTTATAGAATTATTTCTTCTTTTTAGTTGTATTATTTTTTAACTTTCCTTCCATTTTTTCTATTTGTTGTGCTATTTTTTTATTTTCTTCTATCCTTGAATCAGATGTTTGTATTGATTCAACTCTTTCTTTATATTTTTCTTGAAATTTGCTTGGTTTCTTTGAAGATTTACTCTTTCTTGGAGCTTTACCCTGTGCAATCCTCTTTTCATCTTTTTCAGCCATTTTATTTCTTTTAGCTTGTAATTTATTTTGTTCTCTTAAAACAGAATTTAAAAGCATATATTCTGTTTCATTTTGCTTATCTTGAAATCTAAGTTCATTACAAATTAATTCTATAATTGTTGATGCTATTGCATCTGGATCATGTCTAATTTCTCCATTTCTTATGCAAGACATATTTTTCTCAATAACTTTTACTCCTAACGATGTTGCTTTAGCTTTATTTAAATCAACAACATCTGCACCTTCTTGATTATATCTTCTAACAAATTCTGGAACTATTTCACCTGAGTCTGCTAAACAAATATCAAATACTCCTGTTCCTACATGGTCTTGTATAGTTTGAATATGGTCTGCTAAAGTATAGTTATCTGTTTGTCCAGGTTCTGTCATAATATTTGATATATATACTTTTATTGCTTTACTATCTTTAATTGCTTTTGCAACACCTTTTACAAGCAAATTTGGAATAACATTTGTATATAAACTTCCAGGACCTATAATTATTGCTTCTGCATCTGCAATTGCTTCTAATACACCAGGAGCTGGTGTTGCATTAGATGGTGAAATATAAATTCTATTTATTGATTCTACCCTTTCTGCAACTACTTCTGGTATCTTACTTTTTTGTTCAATTGTAGTTCCATCATTTAATTCAGCACAAATTTTAATTTCATCAAGTGTAACAGGTATAACTCTACCATTTATATTTAATACTTCTGTACTTTTTCTAATTGCTTCTGGGACATTATCATAAATTTCATTCATTGCTGTTAAATATATATCACCAAAGTTTAAATTTTTTAGTCTATCATTTTTGAAAGTTAAATTCATTAATTTGCCCATTATTTCCTCATGATCAGACATTGCAATTATACTATCTTTTATATCTGAAAGTGGTAATATATCAAGTTCTTTTCTTGATTCACTTGGATTCATTCCATAGTCTGCCATTGTTACTAGAGACGTAATATTATTAGTATATTTTTTTAGTCCTTCAATAACAGTATTTAGCCCTTTTCCACCGCCTATTACTAATACTTTTGGTCCATTTTCATAAACTTTTTTGTTAAAAATAAGTGATTTTATATTAACTTTTGCTTTCTTGCTTTTTTCGGCATCAGCACCATTCGCTTCAATAATTATTTCTAAAGTTCTTTTTTGAATAAAAACTATACCTAAAACAATTGCCAAGAAACCAAATACAAATAATGCCACAATTTTTGCAATTTCATTAAAAGTAATTTCAGTTGTGACTAGTATTTTAGAAAAAGCATAACATGTTAACACAACTCCTATTAAAATTAAAACTATCCATCTTTTTACTTTAGTGCTTGCTTTAAACCATTCAAAAAACGATTTCATTTTTTGCTCCTCTCCATAACTATTAAAGTTCTATTTTTCTCCTATAACTAGTACTTCTAATTCAATATTTTCATTTGTTTTTTCATATACGACTTTTTTCACATATTCTATTAATTCTAAAATTTCTTTAGCCTTTGCATTTCCTTTATTTATAATAAAACCAGCATGTTTTGTAGAAACTTCAGCATCTCCAATTGAGTACCCTTTAAGCCCACACTCATCAATTAGTTTTGCAGTTATAATCCCTTCTTTTCTTTTAAATGTACTTCCTGCACTAGGATATTCTATTGGTTGATGCTCTTTTCTGGATGTAGAATATTCTTTAATTTTTGATTCTATTTCTTCTTTATTGCTATATGGAACTTTAATTGTAGTTTCTAATATTATTGAATCTTCTTCTGCAAATTTACTGTATCTATATGAGAACTTGTGCTCTGCCAAATTTATTTTATGAATTTTTCCATCCATGGATAAATATTTGGTTTTTATAACAATATCTTTCATTTCCATTCCATAAGCACCCGCATTCATTCTAATAGCCCCGCCTATTGTTCCAGGAATTCCAGATAAAAATTCTAAATTTCCAAGTTCCTCCTTTATAGCAATATTAGCTAACATACATAATGGAAATCCAGCTTCTACTGTAATTTGTGCGTAATCCTTTGTTCTAGTTATTTTGTATTTTTTCATATTTAGCTTTATAACAATTCCTCTAATTCCCTTGTCAGTCACAAGCAAATTAGTGCCATTGCCAACAAGCTGAATTGGTATATTTTTTTTATTTGCAAAGTCTAAAATTTCTTTTAATTCTTTTTCATTATTAACAATTATAAAATAATCTGCATTTCCCCCTACTTTAAAAGAAGTATGCTTTTTCATAGGTTCATCTTTCAAAATTCTATCTTTTGAAATTATATTCATTAGTTCATTATCTATATTTTCCAAAGTATCACCTCATTGTGTTTTGATTGTTATATAATATTCGTTCTATTCCACAAAAGAACTTTTGTCTTCTTCTTTGTTAATTTCTGTTGCTTGTGTACTATTATTACCTGTTTTACCAGAATAATATAATATAGTACCTGTTGAAGTTTTCTTCTTTGTTTCATTAAAGACTTCACCAGTCGAATAATTTACAATATATGTGTATTTGTTTTGATCATCACTTTCAATCTTTAATTGTATTAAATCTGTTGGCTCTAGTCTATAATAACATTCTGAATAGGTTAAATTATTACTTGCTAATCCTTGTAATTTTTCTTTTAAAAAAAATTCTTTTCCATCACCAATTTCTGGTAAATCATTTGCATTTACCATTGTTCCAACAAAGATTTCTGGTTTTGAATCTGTGCTTTTAATTGAGTCTTGTCTTAGTTCAACTGCTTTTATATATTGTTCAGCAATAGCTTGTTCAACAATTGCTAAAGATGCTTCCAAGTTTTTAGCTTTGCTTTCATTTAAAGTATCAACACCATAGTTAATACTGATACTTGCTAATATAAAAATTACTATTATTGTAATTGCTAAAGCAGTTAATGTAACACCTTTTTCATTCTTCATTTGAATAATCTCCTATCAAATTCATTATACTTCATACATATTATCATTTTTTATAAAATTTTACAAGTACAAACGTAATAAAAAAAGCCTCAAATTCATTTCGTATTAATAAATTTGAAAGCTTTTTATTTAATTTATAGATATTTTATTGCATCATTATACAATTTCTTTTTCTTTAATTTGTATACTTCTAACGTGTTCAATTTTTTCCCATTTTGTATCTGGTTTAATTAAACATTTTATATTTATTAAAATCCAAGATCCCATAAATAAAGGATAACATAACAATCCCTTTATCATTGGTTTAATCTCTCTTTTGTCCAATATTAAAACAACCAAAGCTGTTAAAATTGGCATTATAAAAGTTGCTCCTAAATATCTTGCATATTGCCATACAAGTTCTGGACCTGTCATTTGATTATTGGCAAATAAAACTGTATTGATTCCTAATAATAAAAAAGTTAAAATCATCATTGGAATTCCCATCATATACAATAAACCATCAAAATTCATTAAAGTTTTATATTCTTTAACTCCATTTGCTAAATCTTTTGTATAATGTTTCATACATTGTAAATGTCCAACAGACCATCTAGATCTTTGTGACCAACTTTGTTTGAATCCAACAGGTTGCTCATCATATACAATTGCATCTGTTGCCCATCCCAATTTTCTTCCGTGAGCTATATTTATTAAAGAAAATTCAATATCTTCTGTTAATGTAATGGTTTGCCATCCATTTGGTTTTATTACATCAAACTTTACCATAAATCCAGTTCCATTTATTAAAGGAGATAATCCCAAATTGTATCTAGCTAAATGATAAAATTTATTCATCATCCAATAAAATATCGCATATCCAGCTGATACCCAAGAATCTGTTGGATTTTTCATATCTCTATAACCTTGTACTATTTCTTCACCTTGACAAAGTTTTTTATTCATTGCTTTTAAGAAATTTCTATCTACAATATTATCTGCATCAAATACACAGAAAGCATCATAATCAGCATTTTCTTCAATTTTTTGTTTTAAAAACCAATTTAATGCATGACCTTTTGTTTTATGCTCTGGATCAAATCTTTTCATAACAATTGCTCCAGCATCTTTAGCTATTTCAGCAGTATCGTCTGTACAATTATCTGCAATAACATATATATCATATAATTCCTTTGGATAATTTTGTTCTTTTAGACTTT
This sequence comes from uncultured Clostridia bacterium, assembly GCA_934140005.1. Taxonomy (GTDB): domain Bacteria; phylum Bacillota; class Clostridia; order TANB77; family CAG-508; genus Scatovivens. The sequence continues at coordinate 3,653 of CAKPBB010000013.1, read as the reverse complement.
CTACTAGATTTCTAATAACAAATTCTTCGTTATGTGCCGGAATAATTGCCATAAATTTGTGATTTTTATTTGTTAATAATTTTTTTTCTTTTAATTTAATTAGTGAACAAAAACTTACAGCCATTTGATATAGCCAAAAAATTGTAACTACCCAAATTAGAGCTTGCTGTAAGATATACAAATACTTCATCTTTTACTCCTCTTTTCATATTTTCTGTTATTTCACATTTAATATTATAGCATTTTTTTTAAAACAATTCAAGCTTTTAACTGAAATTCATAAAAAATTAAGAAAATGGCAAAAAATTCAAAAAAATCTCTCATATTTTGAGAGATTTTTTAATATTATAAAAAAGTGCTTTACAATTTTTATTTTTGTTCGTCTGTATATAAATCTTTTCTTGTTAAATTTATTCTACCCTGTTCGTCAATTTCATAAACTTTAACAGTAACTTCGTCTCCAACTTTAAATACATCTTCAACTTTGTTTACTCTTTCTTTTGAAATTTTTGAAATATGAAGTAATCCTTCTTTATTTTCAGTAAGTTCTATAAAAGCCCCAAATGTTGCAATTCTTGTAACTTTGCCTGTATAAATTCCACCAACTTCAATATCTCTTGTTATGTTTTCAATGATTTCTTTAGCTTTTCTAGCACCTTCTGGCTCTGTTGAAGATATAAATACTCTACCATCTTCTTCGATATCTATTTTAACGCCAGTTTCGTCAATAATTTTGTTTATTACTTTTCCACCTGTTCCGATAACATCTTTTATTTTGTCTGGATTGATTTTCATTGTAATTATTCTTGGTGCATATTTTGATAAATCTTTTCTAGGTTCTGAAATTTGTGGTAACATTATTTCATCTAAAATATAATTTCTTGCTTTTTCAGTTCTGTCAAAAGCTTCTGCAATTATATCATAGCTTAAACCATCAACTTTAATATCAACTTGAATTGCTGTAATACCTTCTTTTGTTCCACCAACTTTAAAGTCCATATCTCCAAAGAAATCTTCTATTCCTTGAATATCTGTTATTACCACATAATGATTTGGATCATTTTCATCTGTAATTAAGCCTGTTGAAATACCAGCAACTGGTCTTTTAATAGGTACACCTGCATCCATTAAAGCAAGTGTTGAACCACAAATACTTCCTTGTGATGTTGAACCATTTGAACTTAATACTTCTGATACAACACGAATTGAATATGGAAATTCATCTTCACTTGGAATAACTGGTTCTAATGCTTTTTCTGCTAATGCTCCGTGTCCGATTTCTCTTCTTCCTGGTCCTCTTGATGCTTTAGCTTCACCAACACTATATCCAGGGAAATTATAATGATGCATATATCTATTTGTTGTTTCTTTTTGGTCTAATCCATCTATAATTTGTTCTTCACTAATCATACCTAATGTTGCAATTGATAATACTTGTGTTCTTCCTCTATTAAACATTGCACTGCCATGAACACGTGGAATTAATCCTACTTCACAAGATAAAGGTCTAATATCATAGATTCCTCTACCATCAACTCTTTTTCCTTCATCTAAAATTAATTTACGAACAGTTTTCTTTTCTAATTTATATATGGCATCATTAATTGCTGATTTCTTTTCTTCTAAAGCTTCTTCTCCATATTTTTCTGAATACCATGCTTGTACATCTGCTGTGAATCTAGCAATTTTTTCATCTCTTTCGATTTTATCTGGTGTTTGAACATCTTGTTTCATTCTTTCACCAAATTCTGCATAAACTTCATTGTATAATTCTTCGTCAACTACAAAATGTTTATATTCAAATTTAGGTTTTCCAATTTCTGCTTTCATATTTGAAATAAATTCACATATTTTTTTAATTTCTACATGACCTTTTTTTATTGCGTCTAACATGATGTCATTTTTTATTTCATAAGCTCCGGCTTCTATCATTGCTATTTTATCAATTGTTCCTGCTAAAGTTAAATTTAATAAACTCTTTTCTCTTTGTGCTTCTGTAGGATTTATTACAACTTCTCCATCAACATATCCAACTGAAACAGAACCTGTTGGACCTCCAAAAGGAATATCTGATATTGATAATGCAGCAGATGAACCAATCATTGCACAAACTTCTGGTGAACAATCTGGGTCAACTGATAATACTAAACAATCAACAACAACATCATTTCTAAAATCTTTTGGAAATAATGGTCTAATTGGTCTATCAATAGCTCTTGATGTTAAAATTGCTTTTTCTGAAGGTTTTCCTTCTCTCTTTTGGAAACTTCCAGGAATTTTTCCAACAGCATATTGTCTTTCATTGTATTCTACTGATAATGGGAAAAAGTCTATTCCCTCTTTTGGTTCTTTTGATGCTGTAACATTAACAAGCACAGTTGTTTCACCATATTTCACTAAAACACTTGCATTTGCTAATCCAGCCATTTTTCCTGTTTCTAAAGTTAATGTTCTTCCTGCTAAATCCATACTATAACTTTTAAACATTTTCATTCCTCCTAAATTATTATTTCATTTATTTGAAATGTAACCTCTACAATACACATTAATTTTTATTGTACATTGTACAAGCTACCTTTTCAAATAAATAATTTACTGTTTAATTTTACTATATTTCATAAAAAATTGCAATATTTTGTTTGCTTAATATACAAATAAAATGTAATATAAAAGCCCAATGTCATATAGACTATGGGCTTTATTCTTATTATTTTCTTAAAGATAATTTTTGTGCAATATCTCTATATCTATTGATATCTGTTCTTGCTAAGTAGTTTAATAGGTTTCTTCTTTTACCTACCATTTTTAAAAGTCCTCTTCTTGAATGATTATCATTTGGATGAGCTTTTAAATGTTCTGTTAATTCTTTAATTCTTTCTGTTAAAAGAGCTATTTGAACCTCTGAAGATCCTGTATCATTTTCGTCTCTTTTGAAAGTATTAATAATTTCTGTTTTTCTTTCCTTAGTCATTTTATATTCCTCCTATTTTTATATTTGCCATAAACTGAATTTAAGGTAGGTTTTTTTCCTTAATTAAGTATATGGTACTGCATAACGCATATATAATATTAGCACAATTTACATTTAAAATCAAGTATTTGTTTTAAAATTTTGTTTTTTCAAACTTTTTATTTATTATGACCAAAATATCTCTTTTAATTTTTTAAAAAATCCTTTTATTTTGCCTAATTTTTTATCATTTTCCCATAGACCTTTGTATTGAATAAGTCCCATATAATTATAAAGTGTACCTTGTCCACATTTTTTATCATCATGCCAATGACCTTCATATCTACTTCCATCTAAATAAGTTTCTTTTCCAAAACCTTCCCTTTTGCCATTTAGCCATTCACCTTCATAATAAGTTCCATTTTCATAATTTTCTCTACCTTTACCATTCCTTAGACCATTCAGCCATTCTCCCTCATAGTATCTACCATTTTCTTCAAAAAATTTTCCTTTACCATTTCGTAATCCATTTTTCATCTGTCCTTTGTAGTATACATTTGTTCTATATAATTCTGTACCTTCATTTATTGTATTGTCATATGAACATTCTAGATAAAAAACTTGTCCTTGTGCATTCGTTTCTTTAAACGAACCAATTTTATGATTATTAGTCCATTCTCCTTCAAATGTTATTCCCTGTGGT